>NZ_JBBEUE010000005.1:0-212741 GCF_037402435.1 Acinetobacter sp. NS-4
CTAGCTAAATTAATCTCTGTTGCACTCTCATTTGAGAATCTAAGATAAAATTCATGATCTTGATTTTTGAATAAATTATTGTTTTTCAATATTATTTATATTTTAACATCCGGTAAAATCTAAGATTTTGTTATGTTTTCTTGTCTTTAATGATTGTCTTGTCACTTTAAGGTCTTAAAGGGAATTTTAATTTTGTAATTTTCATCATAAATTATGGTTAAGTTATTTGAATTGTCATAAAAATATGGTAATAAATAGTGGTGATGTTTTTTTAGTCACATTGATATTTCGGGATGAAATGTATTTTTAAAAAAGTTAAATTTTAAAAACAATGAGAAGGGAGTTGGGACGATGCTTCAATTACTTATGAAATTATTTTGCTTACATGTGTATGAATATGAACACATGGAAGAAATAGGGGAACATAAGGAATGCAGAAAGTGTGGAGTGAATAAGCCACTTTAATTGAATTATATTGAACATTAAAAAGTGAGCATAATGCTCACTTTTTAATTTTGAAAAAATAAAAATTAATAGTAAATGAGGACACGCCCTAGCTACTACAGTCTGTATTTTGGGAATTCTTTATAGAGCTAAACTCTATAAAACTGACATGAAAATAATTTTTTCAGCATGACTAACTGCAACTAAATAAAAAATGCAAAATGATTGAGAAAGCAGTAAAAATAAAAAAAGGATAAAATGTTACAATACACCTCTAAAAACTGTTTGAAACTGTATTTATGAGCATGGATTTTACGGCGGATACTTACATTGTAACTGATCGATTGGCAGACACTTTGGTCTGGTTAAGCCATCATCAGGATTGTTTTGATTCGTTCAGTTACGACACTTTTACTCAAGAGTTAGTGGTTTACCATGCCAATGGGGCGGATATTATTCGTGAGGGGAATTATCTCAATGCACATTATGGTATTTTGATTAGCTCTATCTAAATGCTCAAATAAAAAAAGCCCATATGGGCTTTTTTTGTACAAGATGAGAGGTTTAACTTGCCATTGCATCTACAGAAAGTTCTTTAACCGTCGGTTTGGCTTTTTCTGCAATCAAACCCAATTTATCAAATAATTGTTTGTCCTTGCCTTCGCCAGCATTCGGGGTGGTTAAAAGTTTCTCTCCGGAAAAGAGCGAATTGGCACCTGCCATGAAAGCCAGAGCCTGATCCGCATCAGACAAAGATTCTCGCCCTGCGGAGAGGCGGATATAGCTTTTTGGCATAATAATGCGGGCTACAGCAATAGTACGAATCCACTCGGTAATATCCAGTTTTTCCACATCAGCCAGTGGTGTGCCTTCAATAGGCACCAACATATTGATGGGTACCGATTCAGGATGAATTGGTAACGTTGCGAGTTCGTACAAAAGACCAATCCGATCTTTACTGTTTTCACCTAAGCCAACAATCCCACCACTACAGACTTTCATACCTGCTTGACGAACATGATCCAAAGTATTTAAACGGTCATCAAAGGTACGAGTGCTGATGACATTAGAATAGTATTCGCGTGAGGTATCCAGATTATGATTATAGTAGTCTAGGCCTGCATCTTTTAAACGTTCTGCCTGCGATTGATTGAGCATGCCTAAAGTCATACAGGTTTCCAAACCCAGTGACTTTACTTCACGTACCATTTCCAGCACATAGGGCATATCGCGTTCATGCGGATTACGCCAAGCTGCACCCATGCAGAAACGCGATGAACCGGAAGCAAGCGCTTCTTTGGCTTCCTGTATCACTTTATCTACTGCAATACGTTTTTCTGCTTCCAGTTTCGAATCGTAATGTGCCGATTGTGAGCAGTATTTGCAATCTTCAGGGCATTTGCCGGTTTTGATTGAAAGCAATGTGCTGACTTGAATCGTGTTGGCATCAAAATGTTCTCGATGAACCCGTTGTGCCTCAAAAACTAAATCCAGAAAAGGCTGGTTATATAAGGCCTGAATTTCATCTCGTGTCCAATCATTGCGTACATTCATGAATGAAAATCCATAATCATCATTATTCATTGCTTTTATCATACATAATTTATGCTAAAACCAAAGGCATAATTGACCAAATCTCATGGTATCTGTCGATTAAATTTCATCATTTTTCGTTATGATGAAATTGTATATTTAGTTACAAACTAAAGCTTTTTATTGTAAATATCGCTGCAAAGTTTTTTTATTATTTTTATAAGTTTGTTCTGATCTGGAGCTTATGTTTTTTCTTAGGGTAAAACTTTGTCACTATCTTGAATGTAAAAAAAGAGAATTAAATTTTAAATTTAGCTTAAAAATTTAATTGAATTTTAGCAGCTGTTCTTGAATCGCCCAATCAATATGGACTTGCACAATCTCATCATGTAAATCACGTGTCTGCTTTAAAGTTTCCATAATTTCTGTGGAAAATGGCGCATTGCCCAAACCAATCGCAATATTACGCATAAAGCTTTGGTAACCGGTGCGCCGTAGTGGACTACCTTCGGTATGGGCTAAAAAAGTCTGTTCATCCCAATGCCATAAGTCCAGTAAACTGACCTGATCCAGACCATGTCGCGGGTTAAAATCTTCTATGCTGGCTTTCTTGGCAAAACTGTTCCAGGGACAAATCAGCTGGCAATCATCACAGCCAAATACACGGTTACCAATCCCACGGCGCAATTCTTCAGGAATGATGCCTTGATATTCAATGGTCAAATAGGCAATACATTTACGTGCATCCAGCATATAGGGCTCAACAATGGCCTGGGTTGGGCAAATATCAATACACGCTGTACACGAGCCGCAGTGCTTGCTGGTTGGACCGTCAAAGGGTAAATCCAGCGAGGTAAATAGCTCGCCCAGGACAAAAAAAGAACCTGATTTTTTATGAATGAGCAGGGTGTGTTTTCCGGTCCAGCCCATGCCGGCATTTTCAGCCAAAGATTTTTCAAAGATTGGAGCAGAATCAGCAAAGGGACGAGATTCAAAATCTCCCACTTTTTCCCGAATTTTGCTGGCTAATGTTTTGAGACGGCCACGCATGGTTTTGTGGTAATCACGGCCGCGGGCATAACGTGCAATGATGGCGGCATTCGGTTCATCCGGTACATAACGTGGTTTGGGTGTTTCGACCAGATAATTCATCCGTACACAAATGATACTTTTAGTACCAGGCACCAGCAAAGTAGGATCGGCACGTTTTTCCAGATTTTCTTCCAGAAATTTCATGTCGCCGTGATAGCCACGTTTTAAATATTCCTGAAAACGCGGTAATTCTTCTTGAGCATCCGGTTTGGCAATGACACAATCACTAAAGCCTAATTGCAACGCCTGCGCTTTAATCCACGCTTTCAGCGCTTCAGGATCATGTTGATCTACAGGAATTTTTTGTGAAGGTGTGGAAGAAGCCATAATGATATAAAAAAAGGAAGAACAATGCCTCAGCAAGTTTACCATAGCCCTGTTTATCATAGCCAAAGTATTCAAGCCTGGGAACAACGCTGGTTTGCCAAGCAAAACAGTTCTTATGCGCTCATGCAGCAGGTGGCCTGGAGGATTGCGCAGCGTTTAGTTCCTGTTTTTCAACAGGGCAATATACAAAATATCGCAGTCTGCTGTGGGCAGGGCAATAATGCAGGCGATGGTTATCTCACGGCTAAATATTTAAAACAGTATGGTTTTAATGTTGATATTTATGCCGCTGAATTAGGTACATCAAAAGATTTACACAGCGCCTATCAGGAAGTAGTAGAGGCGAAAATAAAGATATATTCAGGTTTTACCTTTCAGAAACCCTATGACTGCTTTATTGATGCCTTATTTGGTATCGGTTTAAATCGTGAACTTAGCTCAGACTGGCAGCAAATTATTCAAACAATTAATGCTCAAACTGGTTTGAAAATTGCCATTGATATTCCAAGTGGCTTACAAGCAAATAGTGGTCAGCCTTTAACCTGTGCCATTAAAGCTGATTACACTTATACAGCTTTGGGCTTAAAAGCTGGACTGTTTACCGGACAAGGCAAAGAGTTTGTTGGACAGGTCGAGGTCATTTCCCTGATTCCTGCCGATGCAGAATTAAAACCGATAGCACAGCTTTCACCGCATAGCATTTCATTACCGCAACGTGAGGCTTTTGGTCATAAGGGCAGTTATGGTCATGTTTTGATTATCGGTGGTCATGCGGATATGGGCGGTGCGGTAATGATGGCAGCCGAATCTGCTTTTAGTGCGGGCGCGGGAAAAGTCACTGTTGTCTGCCATGAAAAACATCACACTGCAATTTTGGCACGTTCACCCAATATCATGCTACGCGATATCAACGCCTTGACCAAAGCTGAGATTCAGCAACTTTTAGATCATGTTGATGCGGTGAGTTTCGGGATGGGACTCGGCCGTGATAGCTGGTCAGAACAGCAATATTTTAAATGGTTCCCTAAAATCAATTCCTCTGCACATTTACATGTGGTGCTGGATGCTGATGCTCTATGGTTTTTAGCCGAGCATCCAGAAGCATTAAAACAGGATAGTTATGCAACACCGCATCCGGGTGAGGCAGCAAAACTGTTACATTGTTCGGTAAAAGAGGTTGAAAGCGACCGGATTACAGCAATTCATAAACTACAGGAAAAATATGCTGGCCAGTGGGTGCTGAAAGGCTCAGGTAGTCTGATTCTGGAAGATCAATTGTGGATTTGTACCGCTGGAAATGCCGGAATGGGAACGGGCGGTATGGGGGATGTATTGGCCGGTATGACTGCAAGTTTAAAAGCGCAATTTGCAGAAAAAATTCATCTGCATGAAATTGTGACTTTGCATGCTTTGGCGGGTGACTTATTGGCTCAGCAAGGCATACGTGGTGTGCAGGCTCATCATATGCATGATGCGGTATATCGTGTAGTAAATACAGGAAGCTGTGATGAATAAGGCGATGAAGTTGCTAATTCAGGGCAAGGTACAGGGAGTTGGTTATCGGCGTTGGTTTGCCAAGCAAGCCTTGGAATTAGAATTGAAAGGTTATGTCCAGAATCTGCAAACGGGTGAAGTTGAAGCCTTGGTTATGGGCGATGAACAGATCATTCAGGAGCTTTTAAAACGAAGTCTGCTGGGGCCGAATCGGGCGGAAGTATCCCGGATTATTCAAACACCAGTCCAGCCCGATGCTCATCTTAAAGAATTTAAAATCCTGTGTTAAATGAAAACTTGATAAGAATAATGATTAAGGGGAAAAGATGGATAAATATCTGGGGGTGGTTATAGTGGTGATCGTTTGTATAGGCATCGTCATCTATACGCAGCGCGCAGATGCTGGTTCAACCAGTAGGTCATTTAAAGACATTGTGCAAAAAGAATTTGGCAAATATAAAGTTGTTGAAAGAAATGATGTGATTCTTATAGGTGAATACAATACACATGACCAATTTGAAGAACGGATCATGATTCGGATTGATCCGAACCAGAAAAAGAATATAAGAAATTTTGGTCGGAGAGTGACTTTCACCTATAGCAAGCAACCCTCAGTCCGGGAAATGCGTCAAGATTTTGCGCAATATCTTTCATGAATTGACTTAGCGTCTGCGAACACTAGATCGGCTACGGCCACGTGCCATGCCACCTAAGGCATTCAGTACCGCCATTTTACTCATACTGCCAGAGGCATGTGCGTGACAAATGGCTGCGGCCAGTGCATCGGCAGCATCCTGTTGCGGTTTGATGCTTAAATTTAAAATTCGCATCACCATCATCTGAACCTGTTCTTTATCCGCTGCACCATAACCGACTACCGATTGCTTGATTTGACGAGCCGTATATTCAGCCACTTGTAAATCCAGATTCACCAAAGCGGCAATCGCGGCACCACGAGCTTGCCCCAGTTTTAGCGCAGAGTCCGGGTTTTGTGCCATAAACACCTGTTCAACTGCGGCTTCGGTAGGGCCATGAAATTTAACAATCCGTTCCACACCTGCAAAAATCCGTTTTAAGCGTTCAGGCATTTCCGGAGTTTCGGTACGAATGGTTCCTGCATCTACAAAAGTCAGTTTCTGCCCATCTCTTTCGATGATGCCGTAACCTGTTAAGCGTGAACCGGGGTCAATACCGATAATTAATGACATGCAAAGCCTTTAAAAATAAAATAATGCCCATATTGTTACATAAGCGTAGCAAAAAAGCTTGATAGTGATTAAGCAGTTAATGACTACACCTTATTCATTTTGTTGAGATTAGATTAATTTTCATGAAATTATTTCTTATTGTACTGGTTGGCTTAATCCTGGAAGTTTTTGTCTGGATTGGCGTGGGTGACCTCGTCGGCAGTATGTGGTACGTATTTTTCTGGTTTGTTGCAGCCTTCTTTATCGGTATGAACCTGATTCGTAAATATTCGGCAGGGGTCATGCCACAGATGCAGCAAATGCAAATGGGGCAAATGACAGGCGATCCTGCCTTGAGCAATAATTTACCTAAAATTTTGGCCGGTTTTTTCCTGCTGATTCCAGGTTTAATTACCGATGTTTTGGCATTGTTAATTTTGATTCCGGGCGTTCAGAATGCCTTTAAAAATGTCATGATGAAAACCATGGCAAAACGTCAGCAAGCCATGATGGATAAAATGATGGGTGGCATGATGGGCAACATGAATGGTATGGGCGGTGATGCTCAAGGACAGAATCCATTTGCCGATTTAATGCGTCAAATGCAAGGCATGCAACAAGGCGGTTCGCAGCGTCACGATTCCAGCATTATTGATGGTGAAGCACGTGAAGTAACGCCGGAAGCGAAAAAAATTGAAATGAAAGATGTGAATAAATAAATCCATCTTTTCTTTTAAAGTTGAAGCCGAATCATTATTCGGCTTTTTTATGTGCTTCATTTTTATCTAAAGTATTTAAAGCATGGAACCATGCAAAAAATTTAACAGGCGATATAATACTGATTTTTAAAAATCTTCCTTATTGCTATGTCATTGCTTTTGACCATTTGTGCACTGCATTTTGTTGCACAGCTTAGCCCCGGGCCGGATGTTTTACTGATTGCCAAAAGTTCAGCATCGACTTCAAGAGCCAATACCTTAAAAATTATTTTGGGAATTTCTTTAGGGATCGTAGTTTGGGTGGTGCTGACCTTGTTGGGCTTTAGCGTACTGATTCAACAGTTCCCATGGATTCAACAGGTTTTAATGCTCGTTGGGGGCTTATTTTTGGCACGTATGGGCTGGGCCATGTTGAATGGAGGGCTCAAAAACCTGCAGCAAGCCACCCGTTTAGATGACAATGCTCCCTCTGGTACAGCTGATGCTAAAAACTATTTATTGCAGGGACTTTTCACCAATCTCTCCAATCCCAAAACGCTGATTTATTTTAGTAGTGTTTTTTCTTTAGCCTTAAGTTCTTCCGCTTCAACACATTTAAAAACCCAGCTGGCTATCATTATTCCCATACAAACTTTTTTGGTTTTTACTTTATTGATGCTGATTCTATCCATGCCAAAAATTAAAACGGCATATCAGCGTTCTGGCAGTTATATTGATGTGATTTCGGGGGGATTATTCCTGATTTTTGCCATCTGGTTATGGTATGACGCATTGGCCATGCTTTAACTTTTTTTACTGGTATTATCAGTTGCAGGTGTATACGGGGGAGTAGTGGATATGACTTCCTCATTTTTTTGTGGCTGTGCATAACGATTGGGGCTTAATGTGGTTTCGGTATTTTCAGAGCCCTGATAGCTCCGACTACGGTTGGCACGTTCGCGTAAGCCGCCTTTTTTAATCAGTTGAACCATTCAATACTCCCAGTCTTCACTGCTATTTTAACTAAAAACATGAGCACATGGGAGAGGATTAAAACCTGCAGGTTAAATTGTGAGGTATTCCATTGTGTTACAAATAGTGTCTCTTGTTTTTGATGGTTAATGAATATATTTTATTAAAAATGAGTATTTGGGGTGAGTATTTAAAATATTTATATTGGAGTTAATTTTAATTATTGATAAATAAGCTTGTATCTTAAAAAAGACTGGCATAAGATTTTAGTGAGGCTCCAGTCTATCGGCTATAAGCGGATGGAAAATAAAAACAAAATTGGCAGGAGTATACTTATGTTATATCAATATCATTGTGCCTGTTGTAACAAGGTTGTTGAATCAACCGAAAAAGAATGTACAAATTGCGGTTCACATAATATTAAAAGCCCTTATGGTTTCTGGATTTTTTGTGTTTTAACATGCCTGGCTGCGGTAATTATCTTTAAAGTCGTACATGTTTATTTGCAAGACCATCAGGAAACACCGGTGCAAATTTCTTTACTCGATGTTTTAAATGGAGGAGGGAAAAGCAAATAATGTATAATTCCAGCAACAAAAAAGCCCACAGATGTGGGCTTTTTGATGAAAAAAATTACAGTCCAGCAGAGGCTTTAAGCGCTTCAACTTTATCTGTTTTTTCCCAAGTAAATGCAGTATCTGAACCTTGACGGCCAAAGTGACCATAAGCAGCAGTTTGCTTATACATCGGTTGAATCAGGTCTAACATGCGGGTAATACCATACGGGCGCAAGTCAAAGTGTTCACGAACCAATTGAATAATGAATTCTTCAGGCACTTTTGCAGTATTAAATGTATTGATTGAAATTGAAGTTGGCTCAGCAACGCCAATCGCATAAGACACCTGAATTTCACACTTGTCAGCCAGGCCAGCTGCAACGATGTTTTTCGCAACATAACGACCTGCATAAGCAGCAGAACGGTCAACTTTAGATGGGTCTTTACCAGAGAAAGCACCACCACCATGACGTGCCATACCGCCGTAAGTATCGACAATAATTTTACGACCGGTTAGACCACAGTCACCTACAGGACCACCAATCACAAACATACCGGTAGGGTTGATGTGGAATTTGGTGTCTGCATGGAACATTTCTGCAGGAATGATTTTCTTCACGATTTCTTCAATCACAGCTTCTTTAAGATTGGCTTGTGAAATTTCAGGATCGTGCTGGGTTGATAATACCACTGCATCTAAACGAACAGGCATGCCATTTTCATAAGCAAAAGTCACCTGACTTTTCGCATCTGGACGTAACCACGGTAAACGGCCATTACGGCGTAGTTCAGCCTGTTTTTCCATTAAGCGATGTGCATAAGAAATAGGAGCAGGCATCAAAACATCAGTTTCACGGCTTGCATAACCAAACATTAAACCTTGGTCACCGGCACCTTGATCTTCAGGTTTTTGACGGTCTACACCTTGAGCAATTTCAGGAGACTGTTTACCAATCATGTTGATGACAGCACAGGTTGAACCATCAAAACCAAGGTCAGAATGGTGATAACCAATACCATTTACGGTTTGACGTACAATTGCTTCGAAGTCAACATTTGCAGTTGTTGTGATTTCACCGGCAAGTACTACCGCACCCGTTTTTACAAGCGTTTCACAAGCAACCCGTGCATATGGGTCTTCTGTTAAGATTGCATCCAAAATAGCGTCACTGATTTGGTCAGCCATTTTATCCGGATGGCCTTCGCTTACAGATTCCGAGGTAAATACAGCGTACTCGCGCATAAGTCCTATCACAGTTAATTTTAAAGACCCGATATGTTACATCGAGTTAGACTTTTGGACTAGTTCTACACGACCAAAATGACTGAAATTATTTCAATTTCACGACTTTTTAATTGATATATGCATCCAAAAAACTGATAAGCAGAAGAAATTCGGCTTTAAAGCTGGAATTTAGGCCTGAACGAATTTTGTTAAGCAAATATTTAATCAGGGATTGAAAAGTGTGACTGCTATTGATTGGAAACTTTTATGGAGATTGGAAAATGTGTTTTATAATATGAATAAAATTATAAATATTATGTATTTATTTTATTTACTAGGTAAAAATTTATACTTAATAAAGCTTGAGATGATTAAATTGAATAAAAGTTAATACGATAAAAGTAAAAATTAAAAGATGTTGAATTTTTCAGTTGGTTATATTTAAGCTGAATTTTATTCATCTTTTTGGATTTTTCTGTTTATTCCTCAATCTGAAG
Organism: Acinetobacter sp. NS-4; assembly: GCF_037402435.1. Classification (NCBI taxonomy): domain Bacteria; kingdom Pseudomonadati; phylum Pseudomonadota; class Gammaproteobacteria; order Moraxellales; family Moraxellaceae; genus Acinetobacter; species Acinetobacter sp. NS-4. The sequence goes on from NZ_JBBEUE010000005.1 coordinate 10,027, forward strand.
GGTGGAGTTCAGTTTGCTCCAAAATAAATCAGTCATGACATTTATCCATGAACTAAGTGTTTGCAAATGATGTGAAATTGAGCTCTGCCTGCATTAAAATAAGCCCAGTCACGAATAAATAGTGAAATGTTGAGTATTAGGCTTTACCCCTTGCTGTTTTTTTAAGACAATATAGCCAGCTTTGAATTTTCCTATTCATCATATTCTTTAAACGATTTAGTTGGACTCTGACCTATGACAACCCCGCTTAACGAACGTCGTATTGCAAACGCAATTCGTGTATTGGCAATGGATGCTGTGCAAAAAGCAAATTCAGGACATCCAGGTGCTCCAATGGGGATGGCAGACATCGCTGATGTCGTTTGGCGTGAATTTTTAAATCATAACCCAACAAATCCACAATGGGCCAACCGTGACCGTTTCGTATTGTCGAATGGCCATGGCTCTATGTTGCAATATGCGTTATTGCATTTGACTGGTTATGATCTTTCTATTGAAGATTTAAAATCTTTCCGCCAGTTACATTCTAAAACTCCAGGTCACCCGGAATTGGGTTATGCACCTGGTATTGAAACAACCACTGGTCCATTGGGTCAAGGTATTGCCAATGCTGTTGGTTTTGCACTTGCTGAAAAAACTTTAGCTGCGCAATTCAACAAAGATGACATTAAAGTTGTTGACCATTTTACTTACTGTTTCCTAGGTGACGGTTGCTTAATGGAAGGTGTTTCTCATGAAGCATGTTCATTGGCAGGTACTTTGGGTCTCGGTAAACTTGTTGCTTACTATGATGACAACGGTATTTCAATTGACGGTGAAGTTGAAGGCTGGTTCTCTGACGATACAGAGCAACGTTTCTTAGCTTACGGCTGGCAAGTGATTAAAGTTGATGGTCACGATGCTGCTGCAATCCGCCAAGCAACTGTTGCAGCAAAAGCTGAAACTGCTAAACCTACTTTAATTATCTGTAAAACTGTGATTGGTTTAGGTTCTCCAAATAAACAAGGTAAAGAAGATTGTCACGGTGCACCACTCGGTAATGATGAGATTGCATTAACTCGTGAAGCGCTGGGCTGGAAAGAAGAAGCATTTGTTATTCCTGCTGATGTATATGCAGCTTGGAATGCAAAAGATAAAGGTGCTCAATCTGAAGCTGCGTGGAACGAAACTTTCGCTGCTTATGCTGCAAAATACCCAGCTGAAGCGGCTGAACTTAAACGTCGTTTAAGCGGTGAATTACCGGCTGATTTCGTTGCTAAAGCAGATGCTTATATCGCTGAAGTGAATGCAAAAGCAGAAACTATTGCAACGCGTAAAGCAAGCCAAAATGCTTTACAAGCACTTGTACCTTCACTGCCAGAAGTACTAGGCGGTTCTGCTGACCTTGCAGGTTCTAACCTGACTTTGTGGAAAGGTGCACAAGGTGTACAAGACAATCCAGCGGGTAACTACGTACACTATGGCGTACGTGAATTCGGTATGACTGCAATTGCCAACGGTGTTGCACTACACGGTGGTTTCATTCCTTACGTTGCTACATTCTTGATGTTTATGGAATATGCACGTAATGCAGTGCGTATGTCTGCACTGATGAAACAGCGTGTGATTCATGTTTATACTCATGACTCAATTGGTCTGGGTGAAGATGGTCCTACACACCAACCTGTAGAACAGATTGCATCTTTACGTGGTACGCCTAACTTAAATACATGGCGTCCATGTGACACTGTAGAAGCTTCTATTTCCTGGAAATCTGCATTGTTACGTAGCGAAGGCCCTACAGCGTTAATCTTCTCTCGTCAAAACTTGCCATTCCAAACACGTAATCAAGCACAAATTGAGAACGTGGCTAAAGGTGGTTATGTACTGGCTGAAGAAAAAGGCGAATTGAAGGCCATCATCATTGCTACAGGTTCAGAAGTTTCATTAGCAATGGAAGCACATGCACAGCTTGAAGGTGTACGTGTGGTATCTATGCCGTGTGCAGAAGAATTTGTGAAACAGGATGCAGCTTACCGTGAAGCAGTTCTTCCATCTCATATTCGTGCACGTGTTGCTGTTGAAGCAGCTCATGTCGATTACTGGTGGAAATTTGTTGGTCTTGACGGTCGTGTGATCGGTATGACCACTTATGGTGAGTCTGCTCCAGCGAAAGACTTGTATCAGTACTTCGGTATTACCACTGAAGCGGTTGTTGCAGCGATTAAAGAAATTACAGCTTAATTCATCACGAATTAACAGTTAAAAAGACGCCCCAGTAAAAGGGGCGTCTTTTATTTTTTAAAATAACGATATTTCAACGAATGATTAAAAATGAAGGTTTAAAATTTAATCATTCATTGGAGTATTCAGTATAAATGGCAGCGTGCTGCCAAAGCGAGGAAAATATGAGCCTTTATGATCAGATTAATGATGAAATTGTCCTGATGGATGCGGGTGAGCAAAAGTGGATCGGTCAAGATTTGCCGCTTGCAAGCATGATGGCTGTTGAACTGATGCTGCAAGATCTGCAAGAAGATAAAGTGATTAAAATCCGCCGTAAAAACCATGAGAAGCATACCGGTATGAAACAGGTGGATCGTATTCTGGTGGAAAAGTTATAGAGATGAAAACTCTGTAAAAAGCCCCAAATGGGGCTTTAATTATTTTGGAAATTTAGAAGTCATCTGTTGTGTACAGCCTAATTTGCATTACTTATCATCATGATTTTTATAAACTGTAGATTTTTGTATTAAATCATTAATAAAAAGACAAGAAAGCTGCAAGGGCATAAAATTGCAGATCACGATTTAAAATAATTTATGATAATTATCAATATATTAAAATAATAACATTGCATCGTTTCATTTATTGCCCTAGGTAAGCCGGTAATTGTTCTATTCTTGCAACATATCGTTTTATCTATATCGGTGAATTAAGATAAGAAAGGTATAGACTAATAACCATTCCAAAGCGAGATAATGACACATGAATTTCAAAGCAATAACTTTAGGTTTGGCGGTAGCATCGGTAGCAACATTGTCTTTGGCAAAACCGGTGGCTTACCAAATTGATCCAACCCATACAGCGACTGTATTTACCTGGAACCATTTTGGTTTTTCTACCCCATCTGCAAACTTTAGCGACATTCAAGGTACCATTAACGTAGATAATGCAAAACCTGCAAATTCATCTGTAAATGTGACCATTCCTTTATCGAGTTTAAATACCAACGTAAAAGCATTGGATGAGCATTTAAAAACAGCAGATTTTTTTGATGCAGCTAAGTATCCAAACATCACTTTTAAAAGTACCAAAGTTCAAGCTTTAGGTAAAAACAAATACAAAATCACGGGTAACCTGACTGTAAAAGATGTAACTAAACCGGTAGTTTTAGATGTAGTTTTAAACAAACAGGGCGTACACCCAATGACTAAAGCTGAGTCTATTGGTTTCAATGCAACGACTTCATTCAACCGTTCAGCATTTGGCGTAGGTGCTTATGTTCCGAATGTAGGCGATAAAATCACGGTAAACATTACCACTGAAGCCTCTGTTCCTGCGAAAAAATAAGTACGAATTGGCTCATAAAAAAGCACCATTGAGATGGTGCTTTTTTATTGGAAGTTAATTTAACAAGTTAATTTAAATTGCTGAAATCTGTTTAAGATATGCCTGCAATACAGTATGTGCCTGTACTTCTAATGCAGTGGCGTATTTTTCATTATCTGCGCGCAAAGCAGGGATGTTGATATTGGCTTTTCGTAACTCACAGGTATGGCCAATCAGCCATTTTTCCAGACTTTCTGGGGCAACTTCAAGATGAAATTGTAAGGCCAGAATATTTTTCCCCACAGAAAATGCCTGATGAGGATAAACTTCTGAACCTGCTAATAATGTAGCCTGTTCAGGCAAATCGAAGGTATCGCCATGCCAGTGTAATACAGCAGTTCCAGTTAATGGCTCAAGCAGATTATTTGCATGATCTGTAATATGGAGTTGGCTCCAGCCAATCTCTTTTTGATGGCCTGCATAAACTTTGGCACCCAAGGCATGGGCAATCAGTTGAGCACCCAGACAGATGCCTAAAGTGGGCAAGTTTTCTTTTAAGCGAACTTTTAGTAAGTCTATTTCTTGTTGTAAGAAAGGATAGTCTGCTGTTTCATACACTCCAATCGGTCCACCTAAAATAATGGTTAACCCTTTGTGCTGCATAGCCTTAGTTAAATCATCTACACCGGCTTCAAAATAACGCACCCGAAAACCGAGTTGATAAAAGACATCTTCTAATGCCCCCAAGTCTTCAAAGGCAAGATGTTGAATGGCATAAATGGTGTCGGGAAAATCTGGAGAGGCTGTAGTCATACTGTTTTTTCTAAGCGGTCAGGAATAAGAGCAATTTAGCTTGAATAGTCATAAAAATGAAGATTTCTCTAGGGACTCTTTGTAATTTAAAGCAAAAAAAGCGAACCGAAGTTCGCTTATTTATGCTTTACACAGATAGGTTTTTAGAAGAAGCCCATTGGCTTGGTGGCATAGCTCACCAGCAAGTTTTTGGTTTGCTGGTAATGATCAAGCATCATCTTGTGGTTTTCACGTCCAATACCTGATTTTTTATAACCACCGAATGCAGCATGTGCAGGGTAGATATGATAACAATTGGTCCATACACGACCCGCTTCAATCGCACGGCCTGCACGATATGACGTATGCGCTGAACGTGACCAGACACCTGCACCTAAACCATAGATGGTATCGTTGGCAATTTTGATGGCATCATCAAAATCTTTAAAGGTGGTCACTGCAAGTACCGGTCCAAAAATTTCTTCCTGGAATGTACGCATGTCATTGGTGCCTTTGAAAATGGTCGGTTCAATGTAGAAACCTTGGCCGACTTCATGGCGTGCTTCACCACCCGTCAGTAGTTCAGCACCTTCTCCACGGCCGGTTGCGATACAGCCAAGAATCTTGTCTTGTTGTTCCTGGGAAGCCTGTGCCCCAATCATGGTGTCGGTATCTAGCGGATGACCGGTCTTAATGCGTTTTACACGCTCTACTGCCATCTCTAAGAACTGGTCAGCAATACTTTCCTGAACCAAAGCACGTGATGGACAGGTACAGATTTCCCCCTGGTTCAGGGCAAACATGGTAAAGCCTTCCAGTGCTTTTTCTAGGTAGTCATCTTGTTGCGCCATGACATCTTCAAAGAAAATGTTTGGTGATTTACCGCCCAACTCCAAGGTTACCGGAATAATATTTTCGGTGGCATATTGCATGATCTGCTGACCGACAGCTGTTGAGCCAGTAAATGCAATTTTGGCAATACGTGGGTTGGTAGCCAATGGGCGACCCACTTCAACGCCATAACCATTCACAACGTTTAATACACCTGCAGGCAACAGGTCTTGAATCAGTTCAACCAGCACCAAAATACTGACCGGAGTTTGTTCAGCCGGTTTTAAAACAATACAGTTACCTGCAGCCAGAGCCGGAGCTAGTTTCCAGGTTGCCATTAAAATCGGGAAGTTCCATGGAATGATTTGTCCGACTACACCTAAAGGTTCATGAAAATGGTAGGCAATAGTATCTTCATCGATTTCTGAAATGCCGCCTTCTTGTGCACGGATACAGCCGGCAAAATAGCGGAAATGATCAATCGCCAAAGGAATATCGGCAGCCAGGGTTTCACGAATCGGCTTACCATTATCCCAGGTTTCAGCAACCGCCAAAAGCTCCAGATTGGCTTCTAAACGGTCGGCAATTTTTAACAGGATATTGGAACGGGTCGTTGGCGATGACTTGTTCCATTGTGCTTTGGCTTTATGTGCCGCATCAAGAGCCAGTTCAATATCTTCAACGCTAGAACGCGGAACTTTGGTGAAGGCTTTGCCATCTACAGGCGAAATATTGTCAAAGTATTCTCCTTTGACAGGAGCTACCCATTGTCCACCAATGAAGTTTTCATATTGGGCTTTAAACTGAACTTTTGAACCAGGTTGGTTAGGATCGACGTAACGCATATGTATTTCCTTTGCTTATTTTAGTGTCTTAAAACCGTATCTACAGCTTTGGTATATAAGGTACTTGTGTACATTATATGATTAGCATAACCTGAATAAGGTTGGAGAAAGGTTGGATACAAGAAGGTTTACAATCTTTTCAATCCAGCATAAAAAATAGCGATTACAGTGGATGTAAATCATGAATTGTTGTGAGAATAAGGAATGATGACAAAACAAAATTTGATGCAAAAAAGGCATAAAATTGATCAGTTTAGGCAAAGTAGCAGTTTATCTGTCTTACATGCGGAACAACTGGGTCAAAGTATTGCGAGTTCCTGGCAACGTTCATCCTCGGCCGAAATTCCCAAGGACCGTTTAGCCGCTCCACTGGTCCACTTACAAAAAGAAACCTATCCTTCGGCTTTGGCAAATGCCTTGCAACATTGTGCACAGGATTTAAAGCATATTGCCGAACAGTCTTCGATGGTGATTGCAGTCGGGGATATCGGTAGCACCATTATCTGGACGGCATCCAGCCCACAAATGCAGAGTGCAGCAGAAAGTGTGCATTTTATTGAAGGCGGGCAATGGCGCGAGGAACTGGTCGGAACCAATGCCTTGGCACTGTCATTAAAAACCCAGCAATCCAGTTGCGTTTTTTCTAACGAACATTACATGCCTTCCATTCATGATTGGGTCTGTTATGCTGCCCCGATTATTGATCCTTATTCCAAACAGGTGTTGGGGGTGATTGACTTGTCGACCACCTGGCAAAAGCATAACAGTTTGGGACTGCTTGCAGCGGAACGCTGTGCTTCGATTATTCAATCGGCTTTGCTGGAATACCAAAAGCAGCGTCTGTTTATTCGGGCTTTTTCTGTGCCTCAGGTTTTGTTTAACGGCAAGGTGCTGGTTCTGACCCCACGCCAAATTGAAATTTTGACCATCCTGGCCTTATGTCCACAAGGTTTAAGCCTGGATAATCTACATCAGGCTTTATATGGTGAGCGAAAAGTCAGTATAGGCACCTTAAAAGCAGAAATGTCACAGTTGCGTGATGTACTGGGTGGTATGCTGGGTTCCAGACCTTATCGGTTGTTGGCCCATGTCGAGGCTGACTTTTTATTGACAGAACAGTCTTTGGATGCCGGCTATATTGATTCGGCCTTAAAACTGTGCACCGGCATATTTTTAGCCAAAACGGAAAGTCCTTTTTTATGTGCCTGGCGCGATTGTCTGGAATCACGTTTAAGTGATGCCATCTTCAAAGCCAATGAAACCGATGTTTTACTTAAACATGTGGCACGTTTTCCTGAAGCGATTGATGCGGTGGAGCGCTTGATTGAGCTGATGCCCAGAACCCATCCCGTGCATCAAACTTTGCTTAAATATAAAGATAATTAATGCCAATATTGCTGCATCATTATCTTTATAAACCTTTCAGTTCTAGCCATTCAAACAGCTGTTGATAGACATTTTCGCGCACCGATTTTTCAGACAGCACCAAATCATGTAAGCCATTTTTGATTTCGCTGAGGGTGACATCACCTTTAATTTTTTTGGCATATTTGTCTATATGTTTGACATCCAGAATCACATCACTGGTTTGAGCATATTTATGCCATTTTTTCGGATTTTTGGTTTGGTGTGAATGCATGACCAAGGCAGGGACATTTAATGTCACTCCTTGATGAATTTCTTTTTGTGCTTCAAAAATTGCCCTTACAAAACTCAGGCGTACCAAAGGGTAGGAAGGCGGTTTCCAGTCCAGATTAAAGTACCATTCGCCATGGAAATTTTTATGCAGGCTGGGGGTATACCATTTATTCAGATTGCTGGGAATTTTTAAATCCGGACAAATTTTGCCGACCCGGCTTAAATTGGGAAGGCCGAGCTTTTTTTTGATCGGATTCATGTTGAAGTCATAAAAGGGACTATTGACCCAGAGTGCCTTAATTAAAGGATGATCAGGGTGATGTGCAGCATATAAAGTGGTGGTGAGTCCGCCTGTCGAATGGCCAGAGAGCAGAACGGCATCATGCCCTTCAGCCGCAATAATGTTTAAGGCTTCAGTAATTTCGGCATCGTATTCGGCAATTTCACGTACGTTATAATATTTTTGATGAGGCAGAATCGAGCGGCCATATTTACGTAAATCGAGTGCATAAAAGTCAAAACCATGCTGGTTAAACAATTCTGCCATTTCGGTTTGAAAAAAATAATCAATAAAACCATGAATATATAATACGGCTTTGTTTGTGGCTTGCGCTGCTTTTTTTCGGATTAAAGTAGCCGTAACTTGTCCTTCATAATCATCGGGGAAATTTAAAGTGGCCTGTTCATAGCCTGTACCTAATACATCTAATTGATAAAGGGGAAGGGTGCTGCCATTGCTCATTTTTATACTCATTTAGAATCATCTGCTTTTTTCTTATCCTTCCTGATGAGCAGTGATTTGTCAAATTGAATTATTTTTATAAAAAAAGAAGCAACCGCAGTTCTTTATCCTGTAATAAAAGGAACAGGATAAGCCAAGAAAGGGTACCGGATACTTTTTCTTGGCGCACTTCTTGACGAAGTGCAAACCTTGGTTGCTAAAAGTGTAAGTCAAAGATTGGAGAGAAGACTTACCTTGAGGACTTACAGCGCCGCTTTGAATATATCAACCACTTGAGCATGGCTGGCTTTACGTGGGTTGGTTAGCATGCATGCATCTTTCTGTGCATTTTCTGACATGATGGCTAAGTCGCTTTCTTTTACGCCCAATTCAGCTAAACCTGATGGAATGCCAATTGAGGCTGAAAGTTGACGAATCGCCTGGATCGCTTCATAAGCTGCTTCAGTTACGGTTAAGCCCTCTGTATTTACCCCCATTAACTGGGCGATTTTGGCATAACGGTCCGGGCAGGCAATCAGGTTAAACTCGCATACATGCGGAAGTAATACGGCATTACATACCCCGTGTGGCAAGTTGTAGAAACCGCCCAGCTGATGTGCCATCGCATGGACATAACCGAGTGATGCATTGTTAAAGGCCATGCCGGCAAGATATTGCGCATAGCTCATGGCATCACGCGCTTCCAGATTATTACCATTGGCAACGGCAGGGCTGAGCCACTCGCTAATCATGCTAATGGCTTTTTCTGCACAGGCATCGGTAATTGGATTGGCTGCAGTGGAAACATAGGCTTCAACCGCATGCGTCAAAGCATCCATCCCTGTTGCGGCAGTTAAGGCTGCAGGTTTGGCCAGCATTAATTTAGGATCATCAATGGCAATGAGTGGGGTACAACGCCAATCGACAATGGCCATTTTTACATGGGTTTCGGTATTGGTAATAATACAGAAGCGCGTCATTTCAGATGCAGTACCCGCTGTGGTGTTGATCGCAATCAGCGGTGTCATCGGTACGGTGCTTTTATCAATCCCTTCATAGTCACGGATATGACCACCGCCAGCGGTTACCAGGCCAATACCTTTGGCACAGTCATGCGATGAACCACCACCTAGGGACACAATAAAGTCACAGGCATGTTCGTTATAAGCTTGAACGCCATTATGAACATTAATATCGGTTGGGTTAGGCTCTGCACCCGGGAAAATGTGACTGTCTACACCAGCATCTTTCAAATAAGCTGCAATGCTATCTGCCACACCAAATTTGAACAGGCCTGCATCTGTCACAATTAAAGCTTTTTTTGCGCCTAAACTTTGTGCCTTTGCGCCAATTTCTTTGGCACAGCCTGGGCCGAAAAGTGAAACACAGGGAATATAAAAACCGTTGGTTTGATCTGCAATATTTTTAAAAGCCATGGTGCGATTCCTTCTACCATTCATTGTATTATCGGTGACCCTCACCGTGATTTGAGTATTCAATGAAGCGTAAAAAAATCCCACCTACCAAAAACCTACCATTTAAATTTTGATATTTTTTATGCCGAGATTGTAGAAAATTAAAATGCTGAAGGGCTTGGAATTAGCTTGAATGAGTGATACAACTTTTAATGTAAGAGATAATCTAAAAAATCATTTTTTAGGGATAAAAAAAAGGATTAACAGCAAATCTGCAAGGGCTATATTAGTATTTTGCTGATCGCAATGGATCATCTATTACTGAACACGCAATATTCTATTTGTATGATTGTTATATGAAATTTTAGGGGGGTGTATGGAAGCCGCACAAAAAAAAGATGTCACATTATTGCATGCCATACATAAAATTTTACTGCAGGAATGGGATCCCTTGGGGATTTGTTGTAATCCGTCCATGCGGGATGAATATGAGGATTATTTACCAAAAATTTTTAACATGCTGAATGAAAATGCAAGCGAGTCGGAAATTTTTGATTATTTATGGCGCATTGAACATAAGGTGATGGAACAAAAGGGCAATAAACAGCATACCTTAAGAATAGCGAGTTTGCTGAAAGCCTTGCTTGTTTAACATTTACCTTGAATGGGGCGATGGGTAGTTTATTCAAAGATTTATTTTTATCAGATCTCTTTCATAAATCAAAAAATGTTCAATATTAGATTTTTTTAAATCAGCACGGCCTCATTTGATTGATTTAATTTTTTTACCTTTTCGTAGGCAATCTCTCTACTTTTGAAAGGTCAAAAGTAGACAAAAACCTTTTGTTTCCCATACACGACTTCCTTGTCGTGATGGGAAACGTGTGGCATCCATGCCACACTCATGAATCCAATACCTACTAAAAATCTATTTTCAATTTTGGCTTTACGAACAATTTTTAGTTTCTAAAATAATTTGTGAAAGCAGTCTATTGACTCAATCAGAAACAAGCCTAGATACAACAAATAAAGTGTTATAAAAAAACCGGTGTCTGGCACCGGTTTTTACCTTTTAGTTTAGAATTTCTTTTCTACACTGATAAGTACACTTGGAATAGCGTGATTTACCCGTGATTCATACAGGCTGCCATCCGACTGTTTGGTTAAACGCTCTTTATAATCTGTACTTAAAACATTGCGTGCACTGAGTGTGGTTGCCCAGTCATCATTAAAGCGTTTGGTCACACTGATATCCATGTTAACCCGTTCATTGCTGGTACGGTCATAAGGCTGGTTATCCAAGGCACGGGTAAATTCAGGAACATAGTTCAGATTCACACTGCTGGAAAGACGCCAAGGCTGATAGTTATAAGACAAACCGGCACTTGCTGTATAAGGCGCAACATCACTGGCTAAACGTTGTTGATGATTGGCATCTTCAATTTTTGCACGTACGGTAGATAGTTGACCATTCAACATCAATGAATGTCCATTTTCAGTTTGCTTTAAGGCATAACGACCGGAAACCTCAACACCGTAAGTGGTGGCATTGTCCTGGTTAATCGGTCTTTCAACAAAACGACCGTTTTCCTGACGAATCACTTTCTCAATATAATCCTCAATTTCGCGTTGGTACGCCGTGATATTGATGCCGCCTGCCAGGGTGTTATAACCCAAGGTAGACTCAAAGGCGGTAATTTTTTCCGGACGTAAATTTGGATTGCCGCCACGGTCAGGGTTATTCAGGCTGCCGGCATCACTGTCGGTAGAAACAGAAACCGTGGGTAACAGCTGGTCTGTTTTTGGATTGCGGAACGCCTGGCTGATATTGGTTTGTAATGACCAATGATCGTCAAAATCAAAGCGATGAGCCCAAACGGGGCTAAAGTGCTGGTCACTATAATCTACCAGTCCTGAACGATGAATCCATTCCTGACGCGCACCCAAGGTTAGGGTTTGCCGGTCGCTAAACTTCCAGCTACCTTCGGTATAGAGTGCATAACGCTGTTCATCCAGTGTATCTGTAATATTGCTCTCAAGTTCACTCGAGCGAATATCACTACCAAATTTCAGTTGCTTGGTTTCACCAAACTTACGCACACCATCATAAGCCACACCATATTCATTCACGGTTTCATCGGTATAGCTGCTGAATAGCGGTGACTGGGTCGATTCAGTTTCATTTTGCTGTTCTACAGAAAGACGAATCTTGTCGGAATTGCCCTTGTCCTTGCGTTCATAACGGGTATTTAAACGGATACTGTCGTTCTTGTCATTTTGAGTCTGATCGCCACGGATACCGTCACTTTCATTATTACGATAGAACACTTCGGCAACCAGTTTTTGCTGGTCATCCAGCTGATACTCTACACGCGGTGCCAGCATTTGCGACTTGCGTTCAGTAATGCGCTTTTGTTCGCGGGTTTCGCTGCTGGTTTGGATCTGGGTGATCGAGGTGGTGTCATTCCACATCTGGTTGGCAGACATGCTGTATAACCAGGCATTATCACGACCATCGGCCTGAACACTGATATTTTTACGTTGTTCTTCTTGTTGATCCGATTTTGCCAAGCCATATCCCGCACGGACGGTTCCACTGATGCGGGCATGATCCAGCGGTTCTTTTAGAATAATATTGATGACTGCGGAAGATGCCACGGAGGCCTGAGCGACACTTGGCTGTTTGGTAATTTCAATCCATTCGATCATGTCTGGCGTGATGCTGTCAACAACCGACATGCCACCGCGTGGGCCACCTTGAACCGGTTCACCATTGATTAAAAATACCGGGGCACCACCGCCACGAAAACGCATAGCTGAAGCACCGCCACCTCCACGTGGACCTTGTCCCGGTGTGGGCATCTGAAAACCGGCGGCACGGCGTAAGGCATCATTCACGGATTGATCACCAAATTGCAGCATTTCTTCACGCGTGACAATGGTTTTCGCTACAGCACTGATATCGGCATCTTTGCTCTGGGTGGGCGTTGCTTGAAATTTTAGGGTTGCCAGTGTTTGTACCGGGTCTGTTTGAACAACCGTGCTGTTTGTTGTGGCATCGCTAATCGTGTCAGCCGCCCAGCTTGGGGAGATAAAACTAAACAGTGCACAACTCAGGGTGCTCCATTGCCAACGCGGTTGTATGCGTTTCATTATTGAATGTTCCCTATGTAATTTTGCGTAAGATAACGTAAAAATATGGAGAAAATTTGTGGGAAACTGCAGAAATGAAAATAAACCATAAAACTGGATTACAGCGATAAAATAATCAAAATGAATGGCTTAACCCCAGCATTGTGATTATTTTTTGTGGCCGGGGGCAATGCGGATGCTGCCTTATTTCGTCAAAGATAAAATACAGTTTTGGCTGATGTTTTCAATCATCGTATCATTCAAGTGAATTGGGTTGTCCCATTTCAGCATTTGCTGAGTCAGCCATTTAAAATCTTCTACCTTTGGCACAGATGTCTCATCGACAAAATTGCGGATAATATTTTGAATGGAATGGAATTTTTGTACATGAATGCTGTCGGAACATTGGAACTGAACAATATTAAAGTCAACTAGCATTTTCCAGACTTCGGTATAGTCCTCCAGCGTCTGCAATTCTTGCTGTGCTTTTTCAATCGCAGCCACTAAAGCACGGTGAGTATGAGGATGCTGTGCTGCCCAGTCGGCCGTGACAGCCAGTACCTTGTCTGCAATCTTGGGAATAATATCCTGACTGCTGGCCACAATCTGACTGATGCCCAACAGTTCTCCTTGAGTGTTCCAGGGTTCCCCGACACAGAAACCATCTATCACATGATTGCTTAAGGCTTCCACCATATACGGAGGCGGAAGGGTGGTGAGTTTGATTTTTTCTGCGACCTCAGCATTGGCAAGGGCTAACCATTCTCTTAAACAATAATGATGAATGGACTGCTTAAACACATGCGCCAGTTGAATTGATTGTTGTGTTTGTATGGCGGAGACAATTTTTTCTGCCGATTGTTGGGCATTATCTTGCGCTGAAATGTGCAGGTCGAAACATAATTTCTGGCTCAAACTGATAAAGGCGCGGTTATGACTGAGCACCAATGCCGTTTGTAAGGGAATGCCCAACTGGTCTTCACCTAGTGCTGCGGCAGGAAGCATGGCAGACAGGCAATGGGCGGCATCCAGAAAGCCGAAGGCCAGCCGGTCTCTGAGACTTGCCCATGAGGCTTCCTTGACTAAGGTAACCTCCAGACCAAGCTCTGCAAAAAAGCCACGCTGTTTGGCCCAAAGGATAGCCACACAGTCAAGCAAAGGAATGTAGCCAATCTGGATTTGGGTTTTTTCTAAATCTGTCATGGGCTAATCCTTGAATTGGTTTTGTAACAGTTGTTGGGCATCCAATAAACGCCGTGCCATTTCTCCAATGGTCATGCGATGGCTCATGGCATTTTTTCTGAGTAATTGAAATGCCTGATCTTCAGTGAGGGAATGCAATTGCATCATCAGTACTTTGGCTTGATCTACCACTTTACGGTCAGCCAGTTTATTTTTGGTCTCTTCCAGATCATCCAGTAATTTTTTATGTTTTTTATACTGGGCAATCGAAATTTCCAGAATGTTTTGTAGTTTGGCCGGATCAATCCCGTCCACGATATACGCCGTGACCCCGGCATCAATGGCACTTTTAATAGTGTCTTTATGACTGTTTTTAGTAAACAGCACGGTGGGTAAATCGAACTGGCTGACACAACTTTCAATAATGTCGCGATGGGGATGATCCATGTCCAGCAAAATCACATCTGCGTGTAACTGTTCTAAACGGAACAGGCTTAAATGGTCGATGGTCAGGCAGGCAACCACCTCGAAATGATGTTCGATCAGGGAAGCTTTTATATAGTTGGCACGTTCTTGATCGTCATCAATCAGTGCAATTTTTAGTTTTGGCATATTGAGCTAAATACCATCTAAGCAGAGCCAGAAAAATTTATATCTAATCGAAAGCAATTTAAATGCCAAAATTAATAAAACTCTATTTTTTTATAAGAATCAGACATAAAACTTGAATCGAACAGCGTATTGCACTGTCTTGATGCAAAAATGCGCTACGAGGAAGCACAAGTGCAGTTGCTGTGAATACTCATTTTGTTGTTCAGTAGAGCAGATGAAGCAACTGGTTTGTGCAAAAAAAAGTAAAACTTAAATAAAAATGTTAAAAAATAATAATTTAAAGATATTTTATTATTATTGGCACAGTCATTGCTTAATCTCTACTGAGTCAAAGACGACTCTAAAAATTTGTAAGACGGCCAACGATGTCCGTTCTGATCGAATCTGCTATGCAGCTATCCGCATAACAGATAACCCAATACGTTCAGTTCAGGAAGGAGAAGGTTATGTCTTCAAATTTATATGAAAAAAAGGCAACAAAAATAAGTCTTTTTAGTTTTAACAGCGCGGCGATGAGAGCCTTCCACATGAGTTGGCTCGCCTTTTTTGTCTGCTTCTTTGCCTGGTTTGCCTGTGCACCTCTAATGCCGGTCATTGCAGGTGAATTTCATCTTACTAAAGATCAAATCGCCAATATCAATATTGCCGCCGTGGCTATTACCATTATTGTCCGGCTGATTGTCGGGCCTTTATGCGACAAATACGGTCCACGCAAAACCTATACCGCATTATTAATTATCGGCAGTATTCCTGTATTTGGTGTGGCATCTGCCAACAGCTATGAATCTTTCTTATTTTTCCGCTTATTGATTGGTGCGATTGGTGCCAGCTTCGTGATCACCCAATATCACACCAGTATCATGTTCGCTCCAAATGTGGTGGGTACGGCCAATGCTGCATCAGCAGGTTGGGGTAATGCGGGTGGTGGTGCAACACAAGCGCTTATGCCGTTAATGCTTGCTGCCTTGGTGATGTTTGGTGTTGAACAAGCGATGGGCTGGAGAATTGCCCTGATTGTTCCAGGTGTGATGATGCTGATTGTCGGTGCGCTTTACTGGAAATTCACTCAAGACTGTCCACAAGGTAACTTTAAGGAACTTCGTGCGCAAGGCATTCAAGTCGGTAGCGATAAAAAAGGCGGTATGGCAATTCTGATGCATGCTGCGCGCAACTACCGTGTCTGGATTCTGTTTGGTGCCTATGCTGCGTGTTTCGGTATCGAAATCTTCATTCATAACATCGTGGCAATGTACTACGTCGAACATTTCAGCTTTGGCCTGAAAGAAGCAGGGCTGGCTGCCGGGATCTTTGGTTTGTTGGCGCTGTTTGCCCGTGCTTTAGGTGGAATTGTTTCTGACAAAGTGGCAACCAAAAAAGGTCTGGATGGTCGTACCAAAGTGCTGTTTACCATGATCTTGATGGAAGGTTTGTTCCTGATCGTGTTCTCACAAATGAACAGCGCAATGCTGGCGATTTTAACCATGACCGTGTTTGCCTTATTTACCCATATGGCTTGTGGTGCAACCTATGCACTGGTGCCATTTATTGACCGTGATGCTTTGGGTGGCGTAGCAGGCATTATTGGTGCAGGCGGTAACGTAGGTGCAGTTGCAGCTGGTTTCTTGTTGAAAGGCATGCTGGATATTCAAACCTGCCTGATGTTTTTGGGGGGATTTGTAGTCCTTGCAGCAAGTTTTGTTCTGATGATTCGCTTCTCGGTTGAACATAAAGAGAAGGAACAAAAATTGTATGAACAAGCAGTGCTTGAACGAAACAACATGGCTTAAATCAATAGATTAAAAGAATAGGAGAAGCAATATGAAACTGGTAATGATTGGCCATGGCATGGTAGGACACAAATTTATTGAATCCGTGCTTGAACATGCAGGTGATGAAGTTGAAATTACCATCTTGGCAGAAGAACCACGTTTAGCCTATGACCGTGTTCATTTAACCGAATATTTCACCGGTAAATCAGCCAAGGACCTCACACTTTGCCGTGCAGATTTTGCTGATGCTTATGGGATTGATCTGCGTTTAAGTACTAAGGTAACTGCCATTGATAGCTTAAATAAAACAGTCACGACCAATCATGGTGATGTCATTAGTTATGACAAACTGGTGCTGGCAACCGGTTCATATGCTTTTGTTCCTCCTATTCCGGGTAATGAGCGTGAAAACTGTTTTGTTTATCGCACCATTGAAGATCTGGATGCCATTCGTGCAGCCAGTTTAAATGCCAAGACAGGTGTGGTAATTGGCGGTGGCCTGTTAGGTCTTGAAGCTGCTAAAGCACTGCATGATCTGGACTTGGAAACGCATGTGGTGGAATTTGCACCCCGTTTAATGGCAGTTCAAATTGATGATTTGGGCGGTAAGGTTTTACGCGCAAAGATCGAAAATTTAGGCGTAAAAGTTCATACTCAAAAAGCCACACAATGTATTGAAGCGGGTAGCAATACCACGCATGTGATGAAATTTGGCGATGGTTCTGAACTTGAAACCGATATTGTCTTATTCTCTGCGGGTATTCGCCCACGTGATGAATTAGCGCGTCAAAGTGGACTCGCGATTGGTGAACGTGGCGGAATTGTGATTAATGATTATTGCCAAACTTCAGATTCGAACATTTACGCGATTGGTGAATGTGCGCTTTGGCAAAATAAAATCTACGGTTTGGTGGCTCCGGGCTATGACATGGCACGTATTGCAGCAAAACATGTCATGAATCAAGCCTGCAATTCATTTGCTGGCGCCGATATGAGCACCAAGCTGAAACTGATGGGGGTTGATGTGGCCTCGGTGGGTGATGCCCATGCCATGACCCCAAATGCGCTCAGCTATTTCTATGCCGATGAAGATGCCATGATCTATAAAAAGATTGTGGTGAATGCGGAAAAAACCAGATTACTTGGTGCCGTTCTGGTGGGCTGTGCCAAAGAATATAACGACCTGCTGCAAATGATGCTGAATGGATTGGAAATTCCAGAAAATCCTGAAAGCCTGATTATGCCGGGCTATGCACAATCAAGCGCCAAAGCTGGTGGCAGCGGTGTCGATTTACTGCCTGACAGTGCAACCATCTGTTCATGTAATAACGTGTCTAAGGCCGATATTTGCAGTGCAATTGCAGAGGGTTCAACTTCACTCGGTGCACTGAAAAAATGCACCCAAGCGGCAACAGCCTGTGGTGGCTGTGCGCCACTGGTCACGCAAGTGTTGAAGTCTGAATTGCAACGCCAAGGCGTGACGGTCAATAACCATCTGTGTGAACACTTTGCCTATTCACGCCAAGAGCTGTATCACCTGGTTCGTGTTAATGAAATTAAGACTTTTGATGATCTGATCGGGCAGCATGGTCATGGCTTGGGCTGTGATATCTGTAAACCAACGGTGGCAAATATCCTAGCATCTTGCTGGAATGACTTTGTATTAAAGCCAAGCCATGCCGGTTTGCAAGACAGTAACGACTATTATCTCGGTAATATTCAAAAAGATGGTTCTTACTCAGTCGTACCGAGAATGGCAGGTGGTGAGGTCACTCCTGAGGGCTTGATTGCCATTGGTCAAATTGCCAAAGAATACGGTTTATATACCAAACTCACCGGTGGACAACGGGTCGACATGTTTGGTGCGCAAGTGCATCAACTGCCTGAAATCTGGGAAAAACTGATCAATGCAGGATTTGAGTCGGGTCATGCTTATGGTAAATCTTTACGTACTGTGAAATCCTGTGTCGGCAGTACCTGGTGCCGTTATGGTGTGGATGACTCAGTCGGTTTGGCCATTTTTCTGGAAAACCGCTACAAGGGCCTACGTTCACCACATAAACTGAAAATGGCGGTGTCTGGCTGTACCCGTGAATGTGCTGAAGCACAAAGTAAAGATGTGGGGGTAATTGCCACTGAAAAGGGCTGGAACTTATATGTTTGCGGGAATGGCGGCATGAAACCACGCCATGCAGAACTACTGGCATCGGATCTGGATACCCAAACCTTAATCAGATATATCGATCGTTTCTTTATGTTCTATATCCAGACCGCAGACCGTTTGCAACGTACTTCGGTATGGCGTGACAACCTGGAAGGTGGTCTGGATTATTTAAAAGATGTAGTCGTGAATGACTCGCTTGGTTTGGCAGCTGAACTGGAACACCGTATGAACCATGTGGTCGGCACCTATCAAGATGAATGGCGTACTGCGGTGGAAGATATGGGAGTCCGTAAACGCTTCGTCACCTTTATCAACGCAAAAGTTGAACAACAAAATGATCCACACATTCAATTCGCTGAGGTTCGCGGTCAAATCCGCCCAAAAACCGAGGCTGAACGTGATGTGACACGTATTCCTGTTGTTGAAGCTTAAAAGAATGAAGGAGAAAGAATATGACAATTTTAAAAGAAATGAATGATTTAGATTGGATTGAGATTTGTAGCCTCGATGACATTACCCCGAATACCGGTGTGGGGGCTTTAATTGAAAACCAGCAAATTGCCATTTTCCGTGTCGGTAATGAAAAACGGGTCTATGCCTTAAGTAACCAGGATCCTTTCAGTCAGGCTTTTGTGATGTCGCGTGGCATTATTGGCGATTTGCAAGGTGAACGTGTGGTGGTATCTCCCATCTACAAGCAGCATTTCAGTCTGGCCACCGGACGCTGTCTGGAAGACAAAGACCAGAAACTGCTGGTATTTCCAAGCAAGATTGAAAATGGCAAGGTCTGGGTCAGCCCGACACCGCAAAAAACTTACATTACCAATAACGGCACTTCTCAGGAAAAAATGAAACTGGTGTTGGTGGGCAATGGTCTGGCAGGTATGCGCTGTCTGGAAGATTTGCTGGATATGGCGCCTGAACGTTATGAAGTGACCGTGATTGGTGAAGAACCGTGGGGCAACTATAACCGCATAATGCTTTCACCCGTATTGTCGGGTGATAAAAGCATTGATGACATTATGCTGCATCCGCATGCATGGTATAGCGACAAAAACATTCGCTTTATTGCTGGTGATGCCGCGGTAAAAATTGATCGCCCACGTAAGCAGGTCTATACCGAAAAAGGCGTGGTGGTGGATTATGACCGTTTGATCCTGGCGACAGGTTCCAAACCCTTTGTTCCGCCAATTCCCGGTTCGGACTTAAAAGGTGTGATCAGTTTCCGTGATATCTATGATGTCAACAGCATGCTGGAGTACTGCAAAACCAAGAAAAATGCAGTGGTGATTGGTGGCGGTCTGTTGGGGCTTGAAGCGGCTTATGGGCTCAAACAACGCGGCATGAAGGTGACAGTTTTGCATCTGATGGATCGCATCATGGAACGTCAACTGGATAGTCGTGCCAGCAGCTTATTAAGACAAAGTATTGAAGCCAAGGGTATTAATATCATGACTCAAGCCAATACCGAACAACTGATTGGCGAAGAGGGTCATGTTACTCAAATCAGGCTGAAAGATGGCACTGTATTAGACGCTGATCTGGTGGTTTTTGCCGTGGGGATTCGTCCGAATATGGCATTGGCGCAAAGTGCCGGCTTACGTTGTAATCGTGGCGTAATCGTCAATGACACTATGCAAACCTTTGACCCAAGTATTTATGCGGTGGGGGAATGTATTGAGCACCGTAATCAAACCTTCGGTCTGGTTGAACCACTTTGGGGCCAAGCCTTTATTTGTGCCTCACATCTGGCCGAACACGGCAGCCTGACCTTCAAGGCACCAACGGTTCCAACCCAGCTCAAGGTCAGCGGCTGTGATGTATTTTCAGCGGGTCGAATTGATTTAGAAAATGGTGAACCCCAGGACGATTACGAAGACATTATTTTGAATGATGAAAAACGTCAGATTTATAAACGCATTATTATTCAAAAAGATAAAGTCATTGGTGCAGTGCTGTTTGGTGATACTGAAGATGGTGCCTGGTATGCAGAGCTGATTTCTGACCAAACGCCAATCAGTAATATTCGTAATAAATTGCTCTTTGGTAAAGATTTTGCATTAAAGAAAGCAGGTTAGTTCATTCAGTAGAGAAAGCTTTATTGTGGATGTATCTCAGCGGTAAATAAAGCGTATGAATAGGTAGAAATCTCCCCTAACCCCCTCTTTGAAAAAGAGGGGAATAGCCTGACAAAAAGCTGATCAAATCAAGAAAAGCTCCCTCCTTTATTAAAGGAGGGTTGGGGAGGATTAAAGATGCTTAGGTAAGGAGCTAAGGAGCGATCATGAAGAGTATTCCCATTATGGAACTGCATAGCTCCACAGAAATAAATACCAAAATCACCAATACCACCTGTCCCTATTGTGGGGTAGGTTGTGGTGTCACTGCGACTGTGCAGGACACTGCTTTAGGGCAAAAAGTGTCGGTTGCAGGGGATGTCAATCATCCATCCAACTACGGCAAGCTGTGCATTAAAGGTAGCAATCTGGCCGATACCATTGGCCTCGAAGCACGCGTTCTCCATCCTATGCTTGGTCGCAAGAAAAAGCGTGAAAAGACCGACTGGAATACTGCAACGGATTTAATTGCCAATAAGTTTCAGCAATGTATTGATCAATATGGTCGTGACAGTATTGGCTTTTATGTGTCGGGGCAATTGCTGACTGAAGATTATTATGTGGTGAACAAGTTCGTCAAAGGTTACCTCGGTACAGCCAATATCGATACCAATTCACGACTCTGTATGTCATCTGCGGTTGCTGCACACAAACGTGCTTTCGGTGAAGATATTGTTCCGGCGAGCTATGAAGATTTTGAACATACCGACATGGTGGTGTTGGTCGGTTCCAATACGGCATGGTGTCATCCGGTGTTATATCAACGCGTCATGAAAGCCAAAGAGCAACGTGATCTGTTTGTGGTGGTGATTGACCCGCGTTTTACCAGTACCTGTGAAGCAGCAGATTTACATTTACCGATTTTACCGGGGCAAGATGTCGCTCTATTTAACGGCTTATTACAGTATCTGGCGCAAAATGGCCATGCAGACCCAGATTTTATTGATCAATATACGCAAGGCTTAGAACAAGCTTTAACATACAGTCAAACTGAATCGTCCATTGAAGATGTCGCTGTACGTACTGGTATTTCACTGGAAAAACTGCAAGTTTTTTATCAGAAATTTGCCCAAACTGAAAAAGTGATGACCCTGTTTTCCATGGGAGTGAATCAGTCTTCACAAGGGGTGAATAAAGCCAATAGCATAACCAACTGCCATTTATTGATGGGGAAAATTGGCAAACTGGGTGCTGCACCATTTTCCATGACTGGTCAGCCGAATGCTATGGGCGGTCGTGAAGTCGGTGGTTTAGCCAATATGCTGGCGGCACATTTAGAACTGGAAAACGAAAGCCATCAGCAACTGGTGCAAAACTTCTGGCAAAGCCCTTATATTGCCAAGCAGGCTGGCTTTAAGGCCGTTGATTTATTCCATGCGGTAGAAAGTGGCAAAATCAAAGCCATCTGGATTATGGCCACCAATCCTGTGGTGAGCTTACCCGATGCCGATCAGGTGAAACGTGCCTTAGATAAATGTGAATTTGTGGTGGTGTCGGATATTTGCCAAGACACCGACACTACACAATATGCCGACGTGCTGTTACCGGCTTTAGGGTGGGGTGAAAAAGATGGTACCGTCACCAATTCTGAACGCCGTATTTCCAGACAGCGTGCATTTTTAGAAGAGCCAGAACAGGCTAAAGCCGACTGGTGGGCGATCAGTCAGGTGGCAAAATGCATGAGCTTTGATGGTTTTGATTTTAACAATAGCCATGACATTTTTCTGGAACATGTCCGTTTATCGGCACATCAAAATGCAGACTTAAGCCACCGCGATATAACGCCACATTTCCGATATTTTAATTTAAACGGCTTAACGGATTTAACATTTAATCAATATGATGACCTAAAACCGGTGCAGTGGCCGGTCTGGACTAAACATCAAAAAGAAGACGCTGTCGCTCGGTTGTATTCCAAAGGTCAGTTTAGTCATGCGGATGGCAAAGCCAAATTTATTGCCATTAGCGCAGTTAATCCCGTCAATCAGGTGTGTAGCGAATTTCCTTTGATGCTGAATACTGGGCGGATTCGTGACCAGTGGCACACCATGAGCCGTACCGGTTTATCTGCCAATTTAAGTAGCCACCGTGCAGAACCGTATTGTGAAATTCATCCGCATGATGCCCTAAAATATGGGGTCAAAGATGGTGAACTGGTAGAAGTCAAATCGAAATGGGGCAACTGTGTTTTACGTGCGGCGGTCAGTGATGATATTCGTCGCGGACAGGTCTTTGCACCGATTCACTGGAATGATCAGGTCGCATCGGATGCGCGGATTGGCAAGGTCGTTAATCCGGTGGTGGATGCCATTTCCGGTGAACCTGAATTTAAACATACCCCGGTCATCATCCAGCCATTTTATAGCCAATGGCAGGGCGTATTTTATGTGCGTCAGGGCTTTGAAAAGGTCGTGCAATCTTCCATTCAAAACACCGTGTGGTGGACCAAAATCACTACCGCCAAAGCCGTGCGTTATGAACTGGCAGACCGTAAAAAATTTATCCAGACCACTGAACAGTTAAAAGAGCTGTTACCGTTTCAGGATGAAAGTTTTGAATGGCTGAACATTGAAGATCAAACCGCCCATATCAGTCATAGTATGGTGTTGAAGGATGGGCACTTGATTGCCAGCCTGTATATTGCACCGAAAGCTTTATTGCCGGACCGCGACTGGGTCGCAAGCCTGTTTAAGCGTGAACGTTTAAGTGCCATGCACCGTAAAGCCTTACTGGCAGGACAGCCAATGTCGATGGCCAACAATGAAGGTCCACTGGTCTGTAGCTGTTTTAAAGTCGGTAAAAACCGAATTATTGATACCATCAAAACCAAAAATATCACTGATGAAAAACAGGTTACTGCATGCCTAAAAGCGGGCGGTAACTGCGGTTCATGTTTGCCTGAAATTCGTGGCCTGATTAAAGCCTGTCAAATGGAGGCGGTAGAATGAGAAAAACATTAAAAAATGCTGTTTATCCGAGTACCGATCTGGTGATTTTAGCCGGGGGGCAGGCACGGCGCATGAATGGCATCAATAAGCTGTTGCAGAAATTTGATGACCAGATTCAACTGATCAAAATCCATCAACAGTTAAAATCCGATGTAGCGCACGTCTGGATTAACAGCCACCGGGATGATTCGATTTACCAGAAAATTATTCCCAGCATTCATTGCTATCAGGATGATGAAAGCGGCTTTTTAGGTCCACTGATGGGCATGAAAAGCGCCTGGGCACATGTACAGGCCGACTATGTACTATTTGTCCCCTGCGATGTGACCTATATCCCTTCACGAGTTCTACTCAAGTTGCATCAGGTTTTGGCGAAAAACAGTCTGGCAGAGGTGGCCTATGTAGAAATTAATGGTACGGCCCTGTATCCATTTTGTCTGCTTAAACGCAGTAGTCTACCTACCTTTATCAATCATCTCGAACAAAAACAGCGCAGTCTAAAACACTGTTTTGCCGACTTGCACGCCCAAGTAGCAAGTTTTAAAAATCGTGCCCTATTTTTTCACAGCATTAATTCACTGGATGAGCTACAGCAGCATCAACAACTTAAATTTCTGCATTAAAACAGAATCTTTTGCCTTTGGCACAAAGTTGGAACACTTATTGCAATTCTAACAATAACAAGATTGGGCACTTTAAATCTTGCGCACAACATCTGTGCAATGACAACAAGATGCCTGAAGATGGATGTTCAACATGAATATGATGACAGAACTTGAAACCGATGCGCGATTTGTCGATCAGTTTGGTCGCAGCAAGCGTAAATTGCGAATTTCAGTCACCGATCGCTGTAATTTTAAGTGTGTCTATTGCATGCCGGAACATCCTGAATGGATGAAAAAACACGACTTGCTCAGTTTTGAAGAGCTTTATCATTTTTGTGCTTTTATGGTGCATCGTGGCATAGAAGCGATTCGCATTACCGGGGGAGAGCCTTTAATGCGTCAAGGGGTGGTGCATTTTGTGGCACAACTGCAAAACCTGAAACCCTTGGGACTGAAACGCATCTCTATGACCAGCAATGGTCATTATCTCAAACAATATGCACAGGCTTTAAAACAGGCTGGACTGGATGATTTGAACATCAGTCTGGACAGTTTGGATGCTGATCAATTTAAACAGCTGACCCAAAAAGATTTAAGCCCCGTACTTGACGGAATTCGTGCAGCACAACAGGCTGGTTTGCCGATCAAAATCAATAGCGTATTGATGAACGGCATCAATGACAATCAGATTTTGCCGTTGGCACGCTGGTCAGTTGAGCAAAATATCCAGCTACGTTTTATTGAATTTATGCCGCTAGATGGTGAGCGTAAATGGTCGACTGCACATGTGGTCAGTGAACAGCAAATTTTAAATCATCTCGGTACTGAATTTACTTTAACCCAAAGGACAAATGATTCAGTGCAATCAGCTTCGGAACCAGCACGACAGTATTTTATTGATGGTCATCCGCTTGGAATCATATCCACCATCACTAACTCATTTTGTGGCAGCTGTGATCGGCTGCGTTTAACTGCACAAGGCGAGTTTTATAACTGCCTGTTTGCACCGCAAGGTTTGCAGCTAAAAACTGAAATTAAAGCACTGGCTGCATCTATACCTTTGATTGAACTAAGCTTACATCACACTTTATCAAATTATATCTGGAATAAAGAACAAGGCTTTCATGCCATAGAGCAACGTTTAAAAAATCAAAGTATGGATAAAAGCAGCCGCAAAATTAGTATGCACATGCTTGGAGGTTAAAATGCCACAGATCAAAATTCAAATTGAAGCCTTCGGTGCGGTAGAACGACAATTACCCGCAAATCTGGAAATGATGTGCAGCTCATACAGCACGGTTGCTCAGGTATTGGCTCAAGTAGCGCAAGATTATCCGGCAGCTTTTACCATGATTGAACGCTGTGCCTGCGCCATCGGTGAGGACATCATTCCCAGACAAACCCGGCTTGATGCAGACAGTACGCTGGTGCTGTTGTCGCCAGTGGCAGGAGGTTGAAATGACATTATTGAAAACATTTTCCAGAATTCAGGATACCGCCTTAACCCTAGACAGCTTTGATCAGATTCAGCAATTTCCTGAATGTGGCGGGATTGGAGTGTTTATTGGAACCGTGCGTAATCATCATGAAGGTAAAGCGGTTAAAGCGCTGAAATATACCGCTTATGCCCCTGTCGCGGAAAAAATGATCCGTCAGATTGAGCAGGAGATTCAAGCCAAATACTCGGTGTCTTATGTGCGAGTAATTCATCGTATTGGCGCTTTGGATATTGGTGAAAAAGCCATTATTGCCATTGCCTATGCTGCACATCGCCGGGAAGCTTTTGCCGCATGTGAAGAAGCCGTTGAACGGGTAAAACATGAAGTTCCGGTATGGAAAGAGGAATTTTATCTGGATGGCAGCAGTCAATATGTAGAAGGTTGCTGTATCCGTAAAGATACAGCGGAACAGGGGCATGCACATCATCATGCAGATAAACAATATGCACACGCTGATCATGCACATTGTCATCATTAAAAGCAGACTAATCTACTGATTGAATCAGGGTAGATGTCAGTCAACAGCAATATTTAAAGGAAATATGCAATGAAAAATGTCGGGATGAAAGCAGAGAGTTATCGTACTGCAGTAGCCACTGGGATTCTGCATGCCCCACCACATTGCATTGAGTTGTTACGTAATGGCAATACCGAAAAAGGCGATGCACTGAAAACCGCACGGATTGCGGGAATTTTAGCGGCCAAACGTACCGATGAACTGATTCCGCTATGTCATCCATTACCGATTTACCGTGCCGATGTGGAATATGAACTGTTTGATGCGCATGTCGAAATTATTGCTACCGTAGAAACCATTGGTCCAACGGGTGTGGAAATGGAGGCTTTAACCGCAGTCAGCCTGGCTGGGTTAACGCTGTATGACATGCTGAAACCTCATTGTGAACCGGAAGACCTATGTCTGGATCAGGTTAAGTTACAAAAGAAAAAAGGTGGCAAATCCCATTTTACCCGTGCTTTAAAAGAAGCTTTGCCTGCGTCTATCATTGTGCTGTCGGATACCGTGGCCGCAGGCAAAAAACCGGATACGGCAGGGAAAAATGTATTGGAAATTTTACAGGAAGCCAATTTTGGCCAGATTGCATACCAAGTGATTCCGGATAGCCCTGAACAGTTACTGGCACTGATCGAACAGCAAAAAAATGACTATCCGCTGATTTTAACTGTGGGTGGTACAGGGCTGGGGCCGAAAGATTTAACCGTGGAAACCATCCAGCCCTTATTAAAACGGGAGATTCCCGGGCTGATGGAAGCCTCACGCAGTTTTGGGCAAAAACGTACGCCTTATGCTGCCTTAAGTCGCGGTGTGGCCGGATATATCGAGAACAGTCTGGTGATGACCTTGCCGGGAAGTCGCCAAGGTGCCAAAGAATCCTTAATTGCAGTGCTGCCTGCATTGGTGCATTTATTTGATGTGCAAAAAAATATTCCACATCAAGGTGGCTATCAATGAATAGCCTAATGTCTGGGTGCGGAGCAGAGCCTGGTCTGATTACGGTAGATCAGGCCTTGAATTTAATTTTGCAGAAGCCCCAGAGCCTCGCCACGGAAAGTCTTGGCGTAAATCGAGCGCTAAACCGTTATTTAGCGCAAGATGTGTATGCTGCCATCAATCTGCCCTTATTTTCGCAAAGTGCCGTAGATGGCTATGCGCTGTGTGCCCAATCTGCAATTGAGCCGCGTAGCGAATTTAAACTGATCGGTGAAATTCGGGCCGGACAACAGGATGAGCTGCAACTCCAAGCCGGGCAGGCGGTGCGGATTTTTACCGGTGCCAAAATTCCGTTTGGAACCACCACGGTGGCGCGCCAGGAAATTGTCAAGCTCATCGATTCAGGCAAAATTGAAATAACGGAAAACTTAAAAGCCAATGCCGACATTCGTGATGTGGGTGAAGAAATTTCTATCGGGCAACTGCTGGCCAACAGGGGGCAGTTACTTTCTGTAGGTGCCATTGCATCCCTAAGTATGGCCGGCATTCAAAGTGTTGAAGTTTTTAAATATCCTAAAGTTGCGGTGGTGATTACTGGAGATGAGGTTGCAGAAAGTGTAGCTGACTTTACAGCAGGAAAAATTTTTGATGCCAATGGGCCTTTGATTGAAGCATGGTTTCAAAATGCAGGACAACAGGTCGAAATATTCCATGTGGCAGATACGGAAGATGCGGTTCAGGCACTCATTCAGGAATTATCGGCAAGTCATGACCTGATTTTAACCACCGGCGGAGTATCGGTTGGAGATTATGATTTTATTCGACCGGTAGCACTGGATTTAGGCTTTGAACAGCTGTTCTGGAAAGTGAAACAGAAACCGGGCAAGCCGATGTTCTTTGCAGAATTAACCCGAGATGACTGCACACGTTGCTATTTATTGGGACTACCGGGCAATCCCGCAGCAGTCTATGTAGGCATGCAAATTTATACGGCAACTTTATTAAGTGCCTTACAGGGACAAAAGCAGCAGCCAAACTGGTTTAGTGCAGTACTCACCCATGATTTAAAAATGGACAGCAGAGAACGTTTTTTAAGAATGTCCGCCAGTTTTGATCAGTCAGTTTTAAAAGTGAAAAGTCTGTCCAAACAGCAGTCGCATATGCTGAGCAATTTAATGCAGGCCAATTGTCTGGTACGGATTCCCGCAGGGAAAAGTTTGGCTGAAGGGGATATCGTTCAAGGCTTATTTATTCACTAATGAGGAAAATGCACATGAAAAATTTTCTGTTTTTATCAGTTTGTTTTGCATCTATATTTTTTGCAACCCATGCTGGAACAGTGAAACTTTATGCTGCGGCCAGTCTGAGCGATGCCATGACCGATATTGCCCATATTTACCAGGCCAAACATCCTCAAACTAAAATCGTACCTGTATTTGGTGCATCCTCAGCTTTGGCCAAACAGGTGCAGGCTGGGGCGAGCAGTGATGTATTTTTCTCGGCCGATCAGGACTGGATGAATTATTTGATCAAAAAGCAGATCATTCATCAAAACAGAGCCAAGTCCGTATTGTTTAACCAACTGGTGGCCATCAGTCCAAAAAATTTAAACATTGCATTTAAGCCACAGCCCAATTTTAAGTTTGCCCAAGCATTTAAAGGGCATCTTTGTACAGGACAAATGGAATCTGTGCCTGCGGGTAAATATGCCAAACAGAGCCTGATTCAGCTGAACTGGCTGGATCATTTAAAGGGTCGGATTGTCGGAACGGATGATGTCCGTTCAGCCTTGGCTTTTGTTGAGCGAGGTGAATGTGAGGTGGGGATCGTCTATAAAACCGATGCCTTGATCAGCCAGAAAGTAAAAATCATCGGTACTTTTCCGGCAAACTCACATAGCCGGATTGCGTATCCACTGGCTTTAACCAAGCAGGGCGAAAAAAATAAAGAGGCAGCGCAGTTTGAACAGTTTGTGGAAAAAAGTGCTCAAGCCAAAGTAGTATTTAAAAAATATGGTTTTAGCCTGAAATCTTAGGCAGATCACGGGGGAAATGGCTGAAAGATGTTAAGTCCGGAAGAACTGAGTGCACTTTATTTATCAGCCAAAGTGGCAAGTTTTGCGACCTTGTTTTGCTTGCCTTTTGCTATCGGATTGGCGTGGATATTGGCACGGCATGAATTTCGGCTTAAGTTTCTGGTTGAAGCATTTTTACAGTTACCGATGGTACTCCCTCCTGTGGTGCTGGGCTATTTACTGCTGGTGCTATTTGGCAATCAGGGCATCATTGGAAAATATCTGCACACACTGGGCATACAGCTGGCCTTTAACTGGAAAGGCGCGGTTTTGGCATCGATGATTGTGGCATTTCCCCTGATGGTGCAACCGATTCGGCTTTCATTTCAGCTGATGAACCAGCAACTGGAACAGATTGCCGGTTCACTGGGAGCGGCGCCGTGGAGAGTATTTTTCAGTATTAATTTGCCGCTGGCTATTCCCGGTATCCTGATTGGCAGCATTTTATGTTTTAGCCGCAGCCTGGGAGAATTTGGTGCCACCATTACTTTTGTGGGCAATATTCCGGATGAAACCCGCACCATTCCCATCGCGATTTATTCCTTGCTGCAACAATCCAATGGTGAAGATATGGCAATGCGCTTGGTGGCTTTATCACTCATTTTGGCTTTTAGCGCTTTGATTGCCAATTACTTTATTCTGCAAAAATATCAACGCAAATTGGGAGTCTGAAATGTTGAAATGTAATTTTCAATATCAACAAGATAATTGCCTGTTGAATATTGAACTGGAGATGCAGCAGTCACTTTTAGGCATTGTTGGTGCTTCGGGTTGTGGCAAGAGCACTTTGTTAAAAAATATTGTGGGATTATTAAAGCCTACTCAGGGTTATATCCAGTTTAATCAGCATATTCTGGTCGATACCCGGCAGAATATTCAGGTGCCGATGCATCAACGTAAAATCGCTTTAATTTTTCAACAGGCTTTGCTATTTCCGCATCTGAATGTAAAACAGAATTTGTGCTATGCAGAAAAAATGCTGGCTGCATCGGAACGAAAATTCCAGTTTGATGAAATTGTCGAGTTGCTTGATCTGAAGGCCTTGATTCAACGTAAAGCCCATCAACTTTCGGGTGGGGAAGCACAGCGGGTTTCAATTGGTCGGGCACTGTTATCTTCACCAAATCTATTGCTGCTGGATGAGCCGCTTACCGGACTAGATAGCCAGTTAAAACAGCAGATTTTACCTTTTTTAAAACGGATGAAAGATGAGCTAGACGTGCCGATGATCTATGTCACCCATCATAAAGAAGAACTGGAATATTTACAGGCTGAAACTTTGCAGCTCAGTCAAGGGAAATTGCAGCCTCAATAAAACGTTCAGATGGATGTGTCTAAATGACTCAGGCTATTAAAAATGAAATAGCCTAAGTTTAGAATAGTCTAACCAGACTGAATCATAAAATACTTAAGCTATTTCTATAAAAATCAAGCAAAAAAAACTAAAACACGCCTATTCAGGTTTTTGATATTCATTAATGACTTCGAGTGCAGCACGGAAAGCTTCCTGGGTAGCGGGTGCGCCACAGTATGGCAAGCTGTGTAATAATACTTCCTGAATTTCTTCTACAGTTGCACCGTTATTGAGTGCACCACGGACATGCCCTTTAAGTTCGGTTGGGCTTTTTTGGGCAGTTAAAAAAGCAATGGTGATTAGTGAACGATATTTACGCGGGAGAACACCTTCACGTTGCCAGGTTGAACCCCAGGCATGTTCGTTAATCCAGTCTTGTAACGGTTGAGTAAAGGCCACAGTATTGTCCTGTGCACGTTTTACAAAAGTCTCGCCCATAACTTCAGTACGAACTTTTAATCCATTTTCATAATCTTGTTGTGACATGTTTTACTCTTTGCATATCTATAAAAAAGATGTGCGCAAAGTTTATGCTTCAAGCATGATGATGTGTATTGGTTTATGGTCGTAATAGTATTGTCATTTTGGTGATATTACTCTGGCTTTTATTTTTATAAATGTTAAATCACTATAAATAAATTAACCCACATGATGTGGGTTAATTCAGGATTAAAAACTATGAATGGGTGTGTTTGACCACAAGTACAGGAACATGACTTGCCGTCAGAATGTCTTGTGCGATACTGCCAATAAAAGTCTTTTTCAAACCTGTACGCCCATGCGAGCCGACTACAATTAAATCAGCATTTAATTCATCGGCAAGTTCAGCAATGCCTTCACTCGGTGATTGTTTGGCTAAAAGTTTAGTTTCTGCTGTAATGCCTGCTTCAGAAAATCTGACAGCTAGCTCAGCCAATATATTTTTAGCATGGGCTTGGGCCTCCATAAAATAATCTGTGACTCCAGGTACATTTTTATAAAAACTGACACTGGTTAAAGGATCGATAACCACAATACTGACTATAGTCACTTTACTTCCCATGGCTTTAGCCAACATCATTGCTTGGTCAGCTGCAGCGAGAGAGATAGGGGAATCATCCACAGAAACTAAGATGTGCTGGTAACCCATGATGCTATCCTCTTGTTTCAAGATTCATTATCTGTTCAAAGATTAACATAGCTGGAATGAGGGGAGGGAAAAGGATAAAAATGTATCTTTTATACTTAATTCAGCAAAATATTAATCATATGAATTCACTAAAATATTTATTAAATCTGAAAATTATTTTTTGATTTATAATACTAAACATCAAACCTATTTTTATATTTTTAAGTTGAGCTTCCTTGGAGGCTCAAATTACCTAAAAAAATCAATGATAAAATCTTGTTATAAAAAAAGCCCTTATCAATGATAAGGGCTTTTTCGTATTCTGGAGCGGGAAAGGAGACTCGAACTCCCGACCCCAACCTTGGCAAGGTTATGCTCTACCAACTGAGCTATTCCCGCAATATGGAAGTGAAT
Source organism: Acinetobacter sp. NS-4 (assembly GCF_037402435.1). Lineage (NCBI taxonomy): Bacteria > Pseudomonadati > Pseudomonadota > Gammaproteobacteria > Moraxellales > Moraxellaceae > Acinetobacter > Acinetobacter sp. NS-4. The sequence continues at coordinate 42,228 of NZ_JBBEUE010000005.1, forward strand.
TATAGAGAGTTTAATTCAACTGTCAACTCTTTATGCTTCCAAATGTTTAATTAATCAGCACGACGCCAAATTGTTCCTTGACGCGTATCTTCCAGAACTACACCTTGATCGAGCAAAGACTGGCGAATTTCATCGGCTTTAGCAAATTCCTTGGCTTTTTTTGCATCTTTACGTTGCTGAATCAAATCTTCAATCTGTTGTTCTGACAAGCCTAATGCTTCCTGACCAATATCCGACTTCAAGAAATCATCTACATTGTGCTGTGCCAAACCTAAAATATTGGTCAAGTGACGTAAAGTAGAATAATACACTGCAGCCTGTTCGGCATTTTCATCTTTCACGGCACGGTTCAATTCTTTGTTAATTTCAAACAGCACAGCAATAGCTTCAGCGGTATTGAAATCATCACGCATGGCTGCATTAAAACGCTCAACTAAAGCATCATCTAAACTATCTACCGTTTTTTCACCATAAGCTTGTTGATAAGCTTTAAATGAATGATAGAAACGGGAAAGGGTATTTTTTGCTTCTTTTAAAGCGGTGTCAGAGAAGTTAACAGGGCTGCGGTAATGCGAAGAAACAATAAAGAAACGGATCACTTCAGGATGGAACTTATCCATTACATCACGAATGGTGAAGAAGTTACCTAAAGACTTCGACATTTTTTCGCCATCAACATTAATAAAGCCGACGTGCATCCAGTAATTGACATACTGTTCACCAGTTGAGGCTTCCGATTGCGCAATTTCATTTTCATGATGCGGGAAAGTTAAATCTGAACCGCCACCGTGAATATCAAAATGGTTGCCTAGGCAGCAGGTCGACATGGCTGAACATTCAATATGCCAGCCCGGACGGCCATTGCCCCAAGGCGAAGCCCAAGAAGGTTCGTTTTTCTTGGCATGTTTCCACAGTACAAAGTCAAAGGGATGTTTCTTTTCTACTTCAACATCAACGCGTTCAGAGGCGCCAGCCTGCATATCTTCAAGCTTACGGCCAGAAAGTCGGCCATATTTGGCAAATTTTTCTACTTCAAAATAAACATCGCCATTTGCAGATGGATAAGCCGTGCCGTTATTGACCAAGTTGCCAATCATGTTTTGCATCTGGTCAATATAATCCGTCGCACGAGGAGCTTCATCTGGATGCAAACAACCTAAATTTTCCGCATCTTCGTTCATGGCTTTGATAAAACGATCGGTCAATGCAGTAATGCTTTCGCCATTTTCATTGGCACGTTTGATGATTTTGTCATCAATATCGGTGATATTACGTACGTATTTTACATTCCAGCCCTGACTGCGCAGGAAACGGATAATGTAGTCAAATGCAACCATAACTCGAGCATGACCAATATGACAGTAGTCATACACGGTCATACCGCAGACATACATGTCGATATGACCTTCTTTACGAGGTACGAATTCTACTTTTTTACGTTGCTCTGAGTTATATAGAACAAAAGGTTGCATAGGTCTTCAAATTGTTTCTACCAAAAGATGGCTCATCTTAACCTAAGCATTTTTTTTCATAAAGTTAAAACGAAAAAATGCAGGATTTTTTTAGCAGGATCGTTCTGTGGAAACATCAAAAGGTGGACATTCTCAGTTTGTGGGAGGTGCAATGCTATACTCCGCTTAAATTAAAATAATGACTTAAAAAGATTAGGGGATAAAAATTGAATCAGCAATCATTCCAATTTATGTGAAATGAGAAGAATAGGGATATATTCTTTTTATCCACAAACCATAATTTCTGCACAATTCATGAAATCTTATACATATTAAAACGTGCCATTTGCATAGATATGATAAAATTGCGAAAATTATTTTTTGCTAGACTGAGTCAACTCTATATAGAGTTAAGGTAAACCTACTTTGAACCCACCAAATATGCCAAATCAAATAGACTTTCAAAAAGTCGCATTAGAAACTTTGCGTATAGAAGAACAAGCGCTAGAAATATTGGCGACGCAAATTGATGAACGTTTTAGTCGTGCCTGCGAAATTATTTTGCAGTGCCGAGGGCGTTTAGTCATTACCGGTATGGGAAAGTCAGGGCATATTGGCCGTAAAATGGCAGCAACCTTTGCCTCTACAGGTACGCCATCATTCTTTATGCACCCAGGTGAAGCGGGACATGGCGACCTGGGCATGCTGGTTCCTGGTGATGTGTTAATCGCTATTTCAAATTCGGGCAAGAGCGACGAAATTATGATGCTCATGCCCTTAATCAAACGCTTGGAAATTCCTTTAATCACCATTAGTGGGCATGACAAAGGCCCGATGCCGCAAAATGCGGATGTGGCTTTAACCTTGGGGAATATCCAGGAAGCATGTCCACTGGGTCTGGCACCGACCTCAAGTACCACTGCAACTTTGGCTTTAGGCGATGCCTTGGCGGTTGCCTTGCTTGATGCACGTGGCTTTACTGCCGATGATTTTGCTTTGTCTCATCCCGCTGGTGCTTTGGGCAAACGTTTGTTGCTACATGTCAAACACCTTATGCATACAGGCACAGAATTGCCAAAAGTATCTCCAGATACACCAATGAATCAGGTTCTATACGAAATTTCAAATAAACGCCTAGGTTTAACCACAATTGTGGATCAAAATGACGTTCTATTGGGTATTTTTACCGATGGAGATTTACGTCGCCTAATTGATAAGCAGCAGGGTTTTGATGTGAACTTGGCTGTTGCTGAAGTCATGACTAAAAATCCTTTAACCATTTCACAAGACGCTCGTGCGGTTGAAGCTTTAGAGCGAATGAACGAAAAGAAAATCAATCAATTTGTTGTCGTAGATAGTGCAAATAAGGTCATTGGTGTGATTAGCATGCATGACTTGATTCAAGCCGGGGTAAATTAATAAATGGCATCTTATATTTTATTGGAACAGGCGCGTCATGTTGAAGCCTTGGTTCTTGATGTCGACGGCATTCTGAGTGATGGTTTTGTCACCCTGACCAATACCGGTGATGAAATCAAGTCTTTTGATATTCGTGACGGTTTGGGCATGAAACTTGTACAGAAAGCAGGTGTGAAAGTCATTATTATTACTGGACGTAAAAGTAATATTGTGGAAAAGCGCATGTCCGATCTTGGTGTCGACCTGGTTTTTCAGGGCCGTGAAGATAAAGGTGTTGCATTACGTGAAGCCTGTGCCCAATTAAATGTTGCTCCAGAAGATTGTTTGTATATGGGCGATGACTGGCCTGATCTTTCAGCATTTGCGATTGCAGGCATGAAAGTGACGGTACCGAATGGTCATGTAGAAGTTCGACGCCGTGCAGATCTGGTCACACAGGCCATGGGCGGTCGTGGTGCGGTGCGTGAAATCTGTGACATGATTTTAACGGCCAAAGGAGCTTATGAAGAGCTTCTTGAAAAATATACCGCTGTCCCACATTAATTATTAAATAATCCATTGAATTTGAGTTAAGTACCACACTTATGGATACAAAAGTTTTATACGTAACTGCTATAGCAATTGCAGCTATAAGTGGTGGTTACTACTATTACAGTGGTAAGGGTAACAAGCTTGAGGTTGACTCAGCCAGAAGCATGACTTATTCCGCTGAAAAAATTAACCTGACTCAAACCGATGATAACGGTAATTTGCATGTCCGTGCCCAGGTGGATCGTCTGGAACAGGACTTGCAAAAAGAAACGGCAAAACTGACCAACCTCAATGCCTCAATGTATAAGAACGGCGCAGTAGATGCGACTTTTTATGCCAAAGTTGCAAATAGCTATGATGATAATGAACGCGTGGTTTTGTCAGGGAATGTAGTGGCAACCAAGCTGATGCAACAAGGCCAAATGCAGTTTCGGACTCAAGAATTAACCGGATATCCTGAAACCCGGGAAATTGAAACAGATAAACAGGTCATTGTGCAATCTCCGCAAGCTGAATTCGTAAGCCAAGGTCTGAAAGCCAATTTAAATGACGGTCAATACGAATTTTTTAATATTCGAGGAAAATATGAACCAAAATCTTAAGCTTACATTGTCTAAAACCTTGCTTAAGCAAGCAGCTTTAGTCGGTTTGGTTGTATTCTCGTCGGCAGCGGCATTTGCCATTCCTTCTGACCGGAATCAGCCCATTTCATTGGTCGCTGACCGTGCCACCTATAATGAAAAAACAGGTGTGACCACTTATACTGGTAATGTCATCATTGAACAGGGCACCATGAAGTTGCAAGCCAATTCAATTGTGGCAAATCTGAACAGTCAAAAACAAATCAGCACCATTATCGCGAGTGGCGGTCCTGCACGTTTCCAGCAAAAAACCGATGTCAATAAAGGCTTGGCCAAAGGTCAGGCACAAAAGATTTTATATAATGCCGAAACCGGTATCATCACTTTGACTGGCGGTGCATGGTTACAGCAAGATGGGGCGAGTATTCGCGGTAATACCTTGAAATACAGTATGAATAAAGGTGATGTAGAAGCAACGGGTACACCAAACAATACCGGCTCATCTTCAGGCCGTGTGCAAATTGTTATTCCGCCATCAAGCTCAAAATCTTTCCCGGGAGCACGTGATTAATGGATCAATCACTCAACCAGCCTCAAACGCTTTGTATTAAGCACCTTGCAAAAAACTATAGTAAAAGATGGGTCGTCAAGGATGTGTCTTTCCAGATGCAGAGTGGGCAAATTGTAGGCTTGCTTGGTCCCAATGGTGCAGGTAAAACCACAAGTTTCTATATGGTGGTGGGTTTGGTTCGTATGGACAAAGGTGAGATTCATTTAGATGATCTCGACCTCTCAGATTTGGCCATGCATGAACGAGCCCGTAAAGGTATTGGTTATTTACCACAAGAAGCTTCTATTTTTAGAAAACTGACGATTTCTGAAAACATCATGGCGATTCTGGAAACCCGTAAGGATTTGAACAAGCAGCAACGTCAGCAGCGTTTAAATGAATTGCTGGCTGACTTTAAAATCAGCCATATTAAAGATTCATTGGGAATGAGTGTGTCGGGTGGTGAACGACGCCGTGCTGAAATTGCCCGTGCTTTGGCCGCCGATCCTAAGTTTATGTTACTGGATGAACCTTTTGCCGGGGTCGACCCAATTTCTGTCGGTGATATCAAGGATATTATTCGTAACCTGAAAGACCGTGGAATTGGTGTATTGATCACCGATCATAATGTACGTGAAACTTTAGCGATTTGTGAGCATGCATATATTGTCAGTGAAGGTGCAGTGATTGCGGAAGGCACACCGCAAGACGTACTGGAAAATGAAACTGTACGTAAAGTCTATTTGGGTGAAGATTTTACTGTTTAATTAAAGTTTAATCAGAATGATCTCATCTTATAAATTACAGTATCATTTAACTTAAAATATTTTTTAAATTTAAGAAACCTTCTTTTATAGAAGGTTTTTTTGTATCTGCAAGTCGATGAAAACAGGCTATACTGCCGCTGTGTTGTTATTTATTCCAGATTTATGCCATTTACGATTGCATCCCCAGTTACTTTTGAAGAAGACATTAAGAAAAGTCATTTTCAGGCAATTGCTGCTCCTGTAGAAAATGAACAGGCAGTAAAAGACTTTTTAGAGCTGCATAAAGATATCACCACGACACATCAGTGCTGGGCATGGAAAATAGGCCACAATGTCCGTTTTAATGATGCTGGTGAGCCATCAGGTACAGCAGGCAGACCGATTCTGGCCACGATTGAAGGCAATGAATTAACCAATATCATCGTTCTGGTCAACCGCTGGTATGGTGGTATTAAACTGGGTACAGGCGGTCTGGTGCGCGCCTATGGCGGTTGTGCAGGGCAGTGCTTGTTACTGACGGAAAAAATCGAACTGATTGAAAAGAAAAAGGTCAGTTTTTCCTGTCAGTTTAATGAATGGGCTATTTTTCAATATGAGCTGAACCAGCAACATATCGAATTTCAGGAACAATATACTGCCACAGGTGTACAGGTCGAAGCCCTTTTACAAGTCCATCAAATCCAGCCTTTTGCACTGAAAATTCAGGATGTAACCCGCGGCCGTGAACAACTTAAAATTGTGGAAGAGCCAGACCATGACTGAGCAAGACCCGTTGTTAAAATATCGCGAACAGCATAAGCATCGTTTGAATTATATGCCCTGGTTATATTGGTCATTAAAACCGAAAAATCGTGGCTGGGCGGAAGAATGGCAAAAGGAATATCAGGCTTATTTAATGGAAATGGAAACAGTCGAGATTGGTGAAAACTGTTTTATTTCACCATTGGCCCATATTTTTGCCGAGCCGGGTCGCAAGATTAGCATTGGCGATAATACTTTCATTGCCGCAGATTGCACGCTACATGGGCCTTTAGAAATTGGCAATGAAGTCGCAATCAACCATCACTGTATTCTGGATGGTGGTAGAGCAGGGATTAAGCTGCATGATCAGGTCCGTATGGCCGCATACTGCCATCTGTATGCCTTTGACCATGGTATGGAACTGCAGCAGCCCATTTACCAGCAACCGGTACGTTCGCAAGGCATCGAAGTGGGGCAGGATGTCTGGTTAGGGGCGCATGTTGGAGTTAAAGATGGTGTAAAGATTGATGCTCATGCCATTGTCGGCATGAATAGCATGGTTACCAAAAATGTTGAAAAGGCAACTATTGTTGTGGGCAATCCTGCAATATTTATTCGTCATCGGGATTAAAAAATTTCAATAAAATGAATATGAATCAGCGAGTAAGTTTAATTACATAAAAGCATGCACAGTGACAAAGAGATATGCTAAGTTAAAAATAACAATTAGACTTACAGCCTGTATGGGCGAAAAGCGAGGCGAAAATGAAACGTGTAATCGCTTGTATTGATTCTTCTCCATGTGTAAATGCAGTTGCTGAAGCTGCGGCATGGGTTGCGAAGCAGACACAACGTGAATTGGTATTATTACAGGTTTTAGACTATTACCCAGCCAGTTATCATTTGGGTGAAATCAGTGGGGTAATTGGTTTTGAAAGTAATGCAATGTTACTGAAAGAACTGGCAGAACTTGAACAAAAACAAAGTGAACTGGCACTGGATTACAGTAATAATCTTTTAAATCACATTTCTGAAATGATTCAGCAAAAATATCAGATTAGTGCCTCGCATCTGCAAGAAAAAGGCGATTTTTTAGAACAAAGCTTTCATGTGCTTAAAGAAGATGACATAGCCATTATTGGCCGAGTCGGGGAGCGCTCTGCGGAACGAAACAGGCCGATCGGCAGTAATGTCGAAAATTTTATTCGTGGTGCAAAATGTACAATCATGACAGTTGGAGAACAGTTTAAGCCACCAACCCGATTTATTTTTGCCTATGAATATTCACCGACCTGTGTCAATTTGATGAAACGTGTAGCGCAAAGTGATTTATTAAAATTATTGCAATGCCATCTGCTATATGTCGGTGATCATCCGGAAATACTGAATGAGCCTTCACAGTATTTACGTGATGCTGGCCTTGATGTGGTGACTGAATACCGTTATGGTGATGTTTCGGAAAATATACTTGAATATCAAAGCGAACATGGGATACAACTGATATTACTCGGTGCATTTAGTCACAGTAAAATTCGCCAATTCTTTTTGGGTAGCGTGGCAACCAGTATATTCCGAAATTCAAGCGTACCGTTATTGGTGGTGAAATAAGTATTATCAATACTTTACAAATACGCTTAATAATTGGTCATAGTTATCCGCATAACTTGTGGATAACTATATGGACAGTATTTGTAAATAGCTAATAAATAAATAAAAAAACAAAAAGATTGTTTTTTAACCTTTGTGTCATATTATTTCACTATGGCGATAGCAAAGCCATCATGTCCTTTGCTTCCAACTGTTTGTAAGGCGGTACAGGACAGAATTCGAGGATGGTCTTGCATGGCGGCAAACATATCACGAATACCTTCAATACTTGGTTTGTGATTGTCGGGGTTAATGATATCACCAGCGCGAATTACATTATCCAGTACAATAATGGTCCCTGAATGTGACAGGTTTAAGCTAAGTTCCAAATACTCAGGATAACTCTGTTTGTCGGCATCAATAAACACAAAGTCAAAAGGTTCAAAATCGTCAGGTAATGCCTTTAATACATCTGCGGCACGGCCAACTTTAAGATCAATGGTCTGCGGAAGTTTGGCATTATCGATATTTTCCTGACCCAAGGCTGCATGGGTATCACGACCTTCAATGGTCAGGATATAACCATCCTCAGGCAGGGCACGCGCAAGCCACATGGTACTGTAGGCAGCAAAAGTACCCAATTCAAGCACACGCTTGCACTTGTTCATTTGAATAAGCATTTGCAGCAGCATGCCCTGATTGGGCGCGACGGCAAGGTGATCTGGAAAACCTTTATCTTCGGTGTTTTTTAATGTCTGTTGCAGAATGGGGTCTTCTGGAATTAAATGTGAATCGATGTAAGCATCAATCTCTGTCCACATTTGTTGCATAGTTTTGTCACCTGTGTTGCGATGCATGCATTTTAAACCTTTCCATTCAGAGTGCAATTTATCGTTTTGATTTATTGAAAATAGGGCAATAAAAAAGAGATCAGTAGGATCTCTTTTTTTCCACAATACACGATTTTAAAAATTACACATCGAGCTGTGGCGTGAGTGGTCTGGACCCCAGGTACGGTAACCTTGAGTGTCAATATGGATTTGACCAGAAGCATACAAGCCCAGCCCCATATTCAGGCTTTGTCCGTACTGCACCCAGAATTGACATAATTTAAATTTGCTATTTTCAATAAATGCATAATCTTCTGCTTGGGGCACTTCAGGCCCAATACGGAAATCGATCGCCGAATTAAATAAGTGGCGTGACGAATTTGCACCACCCGCACATTGGTTAAGTGGCAAATCCCGGTAAACGGAGGTCACTTCAAAGTCAGTAAGCACTTTGGCAGCAACCAGGTATTTAAAGACACGTAATGTCGCAATCTGATTGTTCCACAATTCACGATTTGGAATCATATATTGGGGACGGCCGCATTTTTGCCAGTCACGAGCGGTACGCAATAATTCAAAACTCGGGATAATATTACCCACCCCATTACGTTCCAGAAAAATTTCATATTCACGTACACGATGTAAATTATCACCTATTGCTATCCATGAATTATAAACATAAGGCACTGTTTTAGGGGGAATTTGGCGTTCCAGGCTAATGCGTTCTTGGGGTATGAAGATCCGTTTCCCATCGGGTGTTTGCCCTTGTTTATGAGGAGATGTGCTACATCCAATCATGACAAGTGGGATTAGGGTCAGGCCCAGTAATCCCTTTAAAACATGCTTCATTATAGAAATCAAATATTTATAAACACGAGCTATTTTAATCTAATTTGACGGATAAAATTTGAAAATATTGCAATCAAATGTATTTTTTCAGTATAAAAAAAGATCAGCATAGGCTGATCTTTTTTCAAGTCCAAGTACAGTATTATTTTTCCAAATACTGTAACTTGTCAGCTTTACCATTCCATTCTTCACGGTCAGCAGGCTGATCGCCAATTTGAGTGATATTTGGCCATTTTTGTGAAAGATCAGCATTAAGTTCAATAAAGACTTCTTGACCTTCAGGTAACTCATCTTCCGAGAAAATAGCATTAGCCGGGCATTCAGGTTCGCATAATGCACAGTCAATACATTCATCAGGATTAATTACGAGGAAATTTGGACCTTCGTAGAAACAATCTACCGGACAAACTTCTACGCAGTCTTGGTATTTACATTTAATACAATTTTCAGTGACAACAAAGGTCATGGCGACAGCTACCTAAAAAATATGGTTCTAATTACTCTTGCAGTATTTTAGGCAAAAATGCTGCTAACTAACAATTGCTTTTATTGATATTTGTTATATATAGCGCTGTTAATTTTGATAAAAATTGCATATTTCATTAAATAATTGTAGTAAATGAAAAAGACTTCTATTTAGAAGTCTTTTTTGGTGCAAATTTTGATTAGCTTTCTAATGCATCTTTTAATGCATAAATCTGTTGCAAGGCTTCCCGAGGAGAAAGGCTGTCTACATCTAGCGATCTTAACAGATTCAGTGCAGGCACATCTTTTTCAATTTCCACCACACGTTCAATGATTTCAATAGCAGGTTCATCAACCACACTAAATAAATCATTTTGTACGGCTTTATTGAGTTGCTGATGTTGCTGCTTTTCCAAAATCTTCAACCGGTTTTGCGCCTCTTTAATCACGCTGGCTGGAATACCGGCCAGTTTGGCCACCTGCAAGCCATGACTTTGACTGGCAGGACCATGCTGAACCTTGTGCAGCAAAATTAAATTACCGTTCAGTTCTTTGGCAGTAACATGGTAGTTATCAATTCCTGACTCTTTACCCAGTTCGGTGAGTTCAAAATAATGGGTGGCAAATAAGCACAGGCATTTAATGCGCTTGCTCAGGTCAATCACACAGGCCCAAGCCAAAGATAGACCATCGTAAGTACTGGTACCGCGTCCGACTTCATCCATCAACACCAAGGACTGGTTGGTGGCATGATGTAGAATCTGTGAAGTTTCCGTCATTTCCACCATAAAGGTCGATTTGCCGGTAGATAAGTCATCTGCTGAACCAATACGAGTAAAGACGCGATCAATTGGGCCTAATACTGCCGATTTGGCCGGTACGTAAGCACCACAGTAGGCGAGTAGACTGATCAATGCAGTTTGGCGCATAAAGGTCGATTTACCACCCATATTCGGCCCGGTCACAATGGCCATACGGTGGTTGTAATCTAAAGTGGTATCATTCGGAGTAAAGGCTGTCTTGCTTAAGGCTTCAACCACAGGATGTCGGCCGGCAACAATTTTGACCCCAATTTCAGGGCTGTATTCTGGACGTGACCAGTTACGCAAACGGGCCTGATGGGCAAAATTGGCCAGCATGTCAATCTGCGCAATCGCGCTACTCATCATTTGTAAATTGCCAATGTCTTGACGTAATTCATCCAGCAGCATTTCAAACAGCATTTTTTCACGCGCCAGGGCACGTGATTCGCTCGACAGAACTTTATCTTCAAAAGATTTCAGTTCTGGGGTGATATAGCGTTCAGCATTTTTTAAAGTCTGGCGACGGATATAATGATCCGGTGCCTGATCCGCCTGAGCACGGGTCAGTTCAATATAGTAGCCACTGACACGATTATAGCCAATTTTTAGGGTTGAAATGCCGGTGTTGGCACGCTCTTGAGTTTCAAGGTCGATCAGGAACTGGCCGGCATGATCACGGATTTTACGCAGCTCATCCAGTTCGCTGTCAAAGCCTTCTGCAATGACGTTGCCATCACGCAGTAATACCGGAGGATTTTCGACAATGGCAGACATCAGGCGTTGATGTAAGCCATGAAAATCACCCAGTTCATCATTCAATTGCTGAATTAGATCAGATTGCTTGGCTTGTGTCATCGGCTGAAGGGCATGACGTAAGAACGGAATTTGCGCACAGGCTTGACGCAGTTGTACCAGATCACGCGGACGCGCACTGCCTAAAGCCACACGACTCAATACACGTTCAATATCACTAATCTCTTTCAGGACCAGACGAACAGGAGACTCATGATAGCCATTCAGCATGGCGGCAATGGCATCCAGACGGGCATCCAGTATTTTGGTGTCGCGTAAAGGCTGCATCAGGGTACGGCTGAGCAGACGGCCACCCATTGCGGTCTGGCAGTCATTAATGAGCTGGAATAAAGAGGTGCCATGATCAAACAATGGTTCCACCAGTTCCAGATTACGCCTTGTGACCGGATCTAAAGCAATAAAGTCACTGCTTTGTTCCAGTTGAATGGAACGGATATGCGGCAGTGCAGTCTTCTGGGTTTCTTTGGCATAATGAATCAATGCTGCTGCAGCGGCTTTGGCAAGCGGTAAATGATCAATACCAAAACCGGAAAGAGTAGCTACCGCAAACTGGTCACATAAAGTTTTTTGCGCATTGTTCAGGTTGAAATCGACATTGGGACGGCGGGTTACAGGGCAGTCGAGCTGTTTTTTAATTTGCTCGATAATATTGGGGTCAACAATGTCTTCATCGACCACAATTTCACTTGGCATTAAGCGGGAAAGCTCAATGGCCAGCTGCTCGTGCTGGAACTCCTGTTGCTGGACTTTAAAAATACCCGCACTCAAATCCAGCAGTGCAATACCAATTTGGCCTTGCTGTAGGCACAGTGCAACCAGATTGGAAGATTGATAACTGTTTAACAGCGCATCATCGGTCAGGGTGCCCGGAGTAATGATACGGACTACACCGCGTTCAACCGGACCTTTACCGGTAACCTCACCCAGCTGTTCACAAATAACGACCGTTTCGCCTTTTTTGACCAGACGGGCCAAATAGCCTTCGGCTGCATGATAGGGAACGCCTGCCATGGGAATCGGTTCACCATTGGCCTTGCCACGATGAGTTAAGGTAATCCCCAATAATTTGGCTGCTTTGTGGGCATCGTCAAAAAACAGTTCATAGAAGTCACCCATACGATAAAACATCAGTGAATGTGGATGCTGCATTTTGACGCTCATGTACTGCTGCATCATAGGCGTTAAATTGGAAAAATCAGCCATGATTTCCGGGTAACTCATTGAGGTAAAATCCTTAAATATTTGAATACATTTAAATCGTTAAAACTTGGCTGTCTCACCAATTTCAAATTTATGCATAAATCTCTGCCAGTTAAATCCTAGACTTTGGCGCTGCTATTGTTGTCATTTTCAAGCCAACCCGATCTAGGAAAAAACTGAGTCTCATCTGCCCAGATATCTTATCAAATTTGCAGGAATTTCGAAAAATGCTTTGCAGTAAATGGGTAAAAAATAGAAAAACAGCAACTCTGCTGTGATGCAAAAGCAAACCAAAAATGTTTTAGCGTGAAGCAAAGATGAGTGGCAACGATTCAATCTGTTCATTCTGAGCCGATCGACCAGCAAAGTTCACTTTGCCTGACTTTGCCAGTCGATCTTTTACTGAGGTTTCAATGGACATTAAGGTTGATGCAAACTGAGTTTGGTCAAATGTAGTCGTAATATTCGACGCAGTTCCAAAACCGCTTCTGGCGTTTCCTGAATCGAATGGCCACCCTTGATGATTTTTTCCGAAGCAGCACCATCTAAATGCGCGCTTCTATAGGGCACCACATCATCAGTAATGATATTGGGATCATCGCTTGTAGTCACATTGCCCATAATGGAGTGGAACACCAAGCCTTTACGTGGCTGAATATCTTTGGTGAGTTCCATGAATTTGGATTGGTGACTTAAATCACTGGGGCCATTTTGGATGAGACCATGATCAATCTGCTGCAACAAGTCTTTAAAATCCAGATCCTGACTTTGTATGCTATCGCTAATTGCAGAGAGAAATGCGCCAGGAATGCGGATGATTTTACGTGCTGCCCTGGTAAACCAGCGATCGGCGTAATCAGTTCCTTTGTGTGGGCTTGCGAGAAAAATGGCACGAGAGAAATTAGGAATATCCTTCATCACCAAACGTTGCGAAATGATCGGTAATTTTTGATATTTATTTAACTGGCGATTATTCATCATCGATAATGCTTTTTTGGTGGTATCGGCATCACTGACCAAAAGACGGGCGATAATGCCGCCCATACTATGTCCAACCAGTACTGCATCTTTTTTGGCTGGTGCATTGGCATCGACCTGGGCAAAGGCTTGAGTGAGCAGGGCATAAATCTGAAAGCGGCTTTCAATAATCGGCATATTGGTCGAATAAAACACTTGCCAGACCTGAAAGTTTTCCCGCAGTACCGTATCCCCCATAATATCGTTGGTCAGACGAATCCAGGCTTCCGGGCTACTGGCCAGACCATGCACCAGTACAATCACTTTTTTATTCGGGTTATACGGTTCTAGCATGTATAAATGCGGCATGGTGAGATGTTCATCACGATTGATCAGGGTCAAATAAGCTGCTTTGCCCAGATTGTTTTGCGCCAGCCATAAGCCATACGGGGTAGAGAAGTTGGCAGCCAATGGGTAGTTTTTGCCGCCTACATTGACCTGTTCGTATTTATAAGGGTCAAAGGCTTTGAGTTCAAACTCTGCATTATTTAAAATATCTTTGACATTGGTTGCCGACTTGGGCTGTGCAGTCAGTGTGGCTGCCAGATAGCGCGCTTGATGAATATTCGGATTGATGCCATTTTTGTAACTAAAATTTATCGGGTCAATAATATAGGGATGTTTAGATTCACCGATATCCTCTTTGACTTGCGGTAAAACTAAAACAAATTCTGAACCAAAACCATCGCGGCGGGTGATCGAACGTAAACCTGAAAAGTTCAGATTATAACTGGAAAGCAATTGTTCAATTTTTTGATCTTTTAATTGAGGATAGTAATCGAAGTTAATGCTGTAAATGCTTTTACCGACTTTAATTTGCGGTTCTACAGTCGTGGGTTTGTAGCGTAAGCCATAGGCTGAAACCAGTTTGGCCAGGGCTAAATTATAAAAGTCACGAATCTGAACCTGCCGGTTATCAAAAATACGGCCTTGGGGTTCACGTTTGGTTTTAAACATATAGGCATAGCTATAGCGAATGCTTCGATCCAGCATATACAGTTGCTGATCTAAACATTGCTCATAGGTGTCTTGCTGCAGTTTTTGTTTTTCTTCAGAGCGGGTGCTGCTTAATATGCCGACTTTACAATCGGTTGATTTTTCGAAGGTTAAGGCTTTGGCTAAATAGATTTCACTTGCTGTAGAGAGCAGTTGTTCATCCTGAATTTGCGGAATTTGTTGCAGTTCCTGAATACACTGGTCGGGTTGATCGGAGCAAATTTTAGCTTCACGACCGGTCATAGACAGGACATTCAAGCTGGCTTCACTCAATTTATTGCGGGTCAGAATACTGTCACGTTCATTGGCAATCGAGACATTGATGGCTTGGCTTTTAACACTGACAATTTGACAACCTGTAAGCAGGTAACTACTCAGCAGCGAAGCAAATAAAACTTTATATATTTGTTTTGGCATAAAGATTGTCAACTAAGTATTGTTTGAATTTTTCTTCATCATACGATAATTCTTCTAATTTTCAATTCATGCACATAAAAATAGGCCGTACTGAACGGCCTATTTGAAATGCTCATTTAAGATTTAAAAATTAAGGGGCTTTAGCTGGATTAAGCACTTGCCATACATTCCAGCGACCTTGTTTTTCAATTTCAGTAATTAAACGGTCAGCAACTTCAGCTTCCTGCGGATATTTCACTTTGTAATTTTTCAGCACCTGAATTGCATTTTTCTTTTGTTCCATGGCAATGTAGTTATTTGCCGCACAAAGATAAGCTTCCTGCACACCCGCTTTCATGGCTTTATCTAAATAAGGAATGGCTTCACGTTGACCACCACCTTCAGATAAACCAAAACCAAACCAGAAGTTTGCTTCGGCATCATTAGTGTTGATTCTTAAAATGCGCTGTGCATAGGTTAAAGATTTGGTGGTATAGACTGAACCCAAGTCCAAGTTACGGGCCATTACGCTGGCTTTAAATGCACGGATCAACACATCAAAAGATGCATTGTCTTTAGAAGCCAGGGTATCCAGCTGCTGAGTCACTTGTTTGAGTTTAGCTTCAAAGCCTTTACGTTCCTGACGTTCAGTGAAACGAGGCGGGTAATGACGTGCCTTGCCTTCTACCAACTGCAAGAAGTCATCAATTTCAGTGATATCAAATTCATTATCACCGGCAATAACAGCATATTTTACATTACGTTGATTGGTGTTTACTGTAGGAATGATCAGCTTGTTGACATCAAGGGTTACTTTTTTCGACGGATCACTTGGTGAGGTCACCTCCATTTTTGTTACAGGCTGTGCAGCAGCTTTTTGTAATGCAATTTCAAATGGAGGAGGCGCATCATAGTTAAATGGATTCAATGCATAGAACGGAGCGGTCAATTCAGGTTCAGTGAAAACAATAGGGGAATTCGAATTTTTATCTTTTGTTGGTGTCGAGCTACACCCCGAAAGTAAAGAAACAGCAATTAAGGTACATGCCAAAGGCTTAAGAGTCATATGGATCATCCATTCATTTAATTTTAAAATTGGTCAGTCAGTATGTTCCTCAGTCTAAAAAAATGTTCAGGAACATACAAGTAAGCGCTTGTTAAGATTCAGATCAACTGGTTAAGCTTTAGATTGACTGCTTTGTGCTTCACATTCGCGGCGCACATCTTCAATGATTTTAAGTTCTTCAACACTGAAGGGCTGTTCATTTTGCTGCTGTTTTTTAAAAGTCGGATCAAGCAAAGATAAACGCTGGCATAAAGTATTCATGCGTTTTTCATTAAGTTGGATACGATCCAATAAAATACGCATGCCATCCAGAATCGGGTCGGACTGATCCGGTGTTGCTGCATAAGGCTGGAAACCAATACTTTCTGCATAATCACGACGACGCGCTTCTTCTGCATCTTTAGGCTGGTCTTTGGTAATAAAGCGCGCCGGATTACCGACAGCTGTGGTATTCGGTGGAACGGCTTTGGTCACCACGGCATTTGAACCGACCTTTGCATTTTTACCTACAGTAAATGGGCCGAGAATTTTTGCCCCGGCACCCACGACCACGCCATCTTCCAAAGTCGGATGGCGCTTGCCTTTATTCCAGGTGGTGCCACCTAGCGTTACGCCGTGATACAGGGTGACATCATCACCAATCTCGGCAGTTTCGCCAATCACTACGCCCATACCATGATCGATAAAGAAACGGCGGCCAATTTTCGCACCCGGGTGAATTTCAATGCCTGTGGCAAAGCGGCTAAAAGAAGACAGCAGGCGAGCCGAGCCTTTACACTCTTTTTGCCAAAGTTCATGAGCAACACGGTGCATAATCAGCGCGTGTATGCCAGGATAAGTGGTAAGAACTTCTAAAGTGTTTCGTGCTGCAGGATCGCGCGCGAATACAGCTTGTATATCTTCTTTGAGCTGCTTAAGCATTAGATTGATCCTCTGAAGAATCGGTTGTTTTGTCTGTAGATTTTTTCCATGTACCGTTATTTAACGCCTGTACACGGCTGAATATGCCACGAAGTAAATGATATTCCATACGATCTAATTGTATACGTCCAAATAATCGGCGCAAGCGTAAAGGCAATAATCGTGGGTTTTTCGGGTCCATAAATTCAATTTCAGCCAGCATTTTTTCAATATGCGGGTAAAACTGTTCCATTTGCTCATGGGTGACCAACGGTTCGTCCCATTGCATGTCAATACTGTCAGTCACGTGCATTGTTGCTTCAGGATCTTCCTTCTGCTCAGTCAACGCCATTGCTGCCATGCGCATTTCATAGCAAATCACCTGAATGGCTTGCGCAACATTGAGTACGCCGTAATCGTTATTGACTGGAATAGTGACGTGATAATTGGCCAGGGCTAATTCTTCATTGGTCAAGCCACGGTCTTCACGGCCAAAAATCACCGCAATTTCCTGTTTGTCTTGTACTACCGCTTGTAATGATTTTTCTGCCGCAGGTCGGGCATCCAGTAAAGGCCAGGGAATGGTACGGCTACGCGCACTGGTTCCAAAGACCAGATGGCAATCTTTAATCGCTTCTTCTACAGTGGGTACAATTTCAATCTGTTCAATCAGATCGGCTGCACCTGCGGCCAAGGCATCAATATCCGGATGCGGATAGGTTTTGGGCGCGACCAGTACCAGCTTGGATAGGCCCATGGTTTTCATTGCACGTAATGCGCTACCAATATTGGCTGGCAAGGTAGTATTAACCATGACAATACGCACATGGGAGAGATGTGCGGAAACCACAGCATTGTCAACTTGACTCATAATGTGTCCGATTTGAATTTAAATATTTAAAAATTAAGAATATTGACTGGCTTCAGCCTGATACATGTCCATCGCATCATCCATGCTCACATTGGCTGGAGGCGGCGGGACATTGGCAGGCCTGGCCTGTTCGTAACTGACGGCTTTGGCTGCTTTGGATTTAACCTGATATTCAATATGAATCACTTCTTTGCCAAAATAGTCACGTAATTTCGCCAGCAGTTCATCCAGTGGTGCCACGTTCCAGTTCAGGCCCAAGTTGATATCAGCAGAGGCATAGGAATAATCAATCTGTAATTGCATCGGGATATGATTACACATGTCGACATTACAGAATGGCGTTAAAATCTTGCGTAAATCCTGACTCAGTGAAGCGGTGAGATGTTCCGGGTTCAGCTTGATCTGAATGCTGTTGGCACGTTTTTGACGGATTTCATTCAGGCTAAAGGCTTTGGTCAAGCGTCCCATAGGGCGGTCAAAACCTTCACGCTCGTATATTTCGCCTTCAATCACCACTACTTTTTCATTCTGGATGATGTCTTTAAAACGCTGGAAACGTTCATGATTGGCCGACACTTCAATACGTGCTGTACCATCATCTAGAGTCACTATCATCCGGTTCGGGAAATTGGCGATATCTACAACCAAACCGGCAAATACGGTGGTCACACCACGACGGGTCGGGGTCAGTTCATTAATACGGACTGGAATAAAAGATTTGAGTTCCGGACGATACACATCAATCGGGTGGCCAGTTAAGTACAGGCCTAAGGTATCTTTTTCACCTTTGAGGCGGACTTCATCAGACCACGGTTTTACCGGTTTTGATGGTTTACGCTGAACTTCTTCAACTTCACCAAACAAATCCATAATACCGGTTTCACGGTTCGAGCGTGCCTGTTCAGCGGCTTGTACCGCTTCAGGGAGCTGTGCCATTAAATCTGCACGTTCAATCCCCAAACAATCCATAGCACCTGCACGAATCAGCGCTTCGAGGGTACGTTTATTGATTTTCTTTAAATCGACCCGGTGGCAGAAGTCAAATAAGTCTTTATAGGGGCCATCACTGACACGCGATTCAATCACCGACTGCATTGCTGCTTCACCCACGCCTTTGATCGCACCCAAACCATAGACAATGGTATTTTCGCTACTGGCATGGAATTGATAGATCGACATGTTCACCGAAGGTGGAAGCACTTCCAAATTGTTATGACGGCAGTCATCAATCAGGAACACCACGTTGTCGGTGTTCTGCATTTCCGAAGTCATGACCGCTGCCATAAATTCAGCCGGATAATGCGCTTTTAACCAGGCGGTTTGATAGGCAACCAGGGCATAGGCGGCGGCGTGTGATTTGTTAAAACCATAGCCGGCGAATTTTTCCATATAGTCGAAGATATGGTTGGCGGTCGCTTCATCAATATCTTTTTCAGCAGCACCCTTAATAAAGATTTGGCGTTGCTTGACCATTTCTTCAGGTTTTTTCTTACCCATGGCACGGCGCAGTAAATCCGCACCGCCCAGGCTATAACCGGCACAGAACTGCGCAGCCTGCATGACCTGTTCCTGATACACCATAATTCCGTAAGTCGGCTCTAGTACGCCTTCTAACAGTGGATGTAAATATTCAAACTCACCACCATGCATACGATGGATAAAGTCAGGAATAAGATCCATTGGACCCGGCCGGTACAAGGATACGAACGCGATAATCTCTTCAAACTTACTTGGGCGTGCTTCCTTGAGCATTTTTTTCATGCCCACGGATTCAAACTGGAATACTGCCGTGGTGTTGGCAGAAGCGAAAATTTCGTAAGCTGCTTTATCATCCAGCGGAATATAGGAAATATTTACCGGCTCGCTAATATCAGCACGTGCATTGATATGCTGAATCGCATCTTCAATTACGGTGAGGTTACGCAGGCCCAAGAAGTCGAATTTGACCAGACCGGCCGATTCAACGTCGTCTTTATCGAACTGCGCCACACGTCCTGTACCATCGGCATCACACATGACTGCTGAATAGTCGGTGAGTTTGGTCGGTGCAATCACCACACCACCGGCATGTTTACCGGTATTACGGGTAATGCCTTCAAGTTTCAGAGCCATTTCCCAAATTTCAGCGGCATCATCGTTGTCAGGATTGGATGGATTGGTGACAATGTCTTTCAGCTGTGGCTCGGCTTCTATGGATTCTTCCAGACTTAAACCTAAAGGCTTGGTGGGAATCATTTTAGAAATACGGTCAGCCAAACCATAGGATTTACCCAGAACACGTGCTACGTCACGGATTGCACCTTTAGCAGCCATCGTACCGAAGGTTGCAATTTGCGATACCGCATCGTGACCATATGTACGAGCTACATATTCAATCACGCGGTCACGACCGGCAATACAGAAATCGACGTCAAAGTCGGGCATCGATACACGTTCCGGGTTCAAGAAACGTTCGAACAGCAGGTCATAGCGCAGAGGATCAAGATCGGTAATCTTTAAGCTATATGCAACCAGTGAACCTGCACCTGAACCACGACCCGGACCCACAGGTACGCCGTTACCTTTAGACCACTGAATGAAGTCCATCACGATCAGGAAGTAGCCCGGGAAACCCATGTCGAGAATAATCTTCACTTCAAAGGCTAAACGCTCGTCATAAGGTTTGCGGATTTCTGGCCAGTCTTCATCGCGCTTTTCAGGCGGATAAAGAAAGTTAAGTCGTTCTTCCAGACCTTGTTCGGACAAATGGGCAAAATAGGTATCAATGGTATGGCCTTCCGGAATCGGGTAGTCCGGTAAGTCATTAAAGCCTAAGCGTAAAGTGACGTTACAACGCTTGGCAATGTGGTAGGTATTTTCAATCGCTGTTGGAATATCTGAAAATAGTTCAGTCATTTCCACAGCGGTTTTAAAGTACTGTTCAGGGCTATAGGTTTTAGGACGGCGGTTATCACCCAATACATAACCATCGGCAATACAGACCCGTGCTTCGTGGGCTTCAAAATCATCACGTGTAATAAAGTGCACATCGTTATGGGCGACTACGCCAATATTGTATTTTTTTGCAAGTTTGACGGCTTCTTCAATAAAGGCATCTTCATCAGGGCGGTTGGTGCGAGTCAAAGCCAAATAAACCCGATTGCCAAATTTTTCAATCCATTCCTGAAGGAGGGGTTCAGCCTTATCTGGATTTGATGTGATCAGCATTTTGCCGACATCAGATTGCATGCCCAATAGCACAATCAGGTCTTGATGCTGATCTAAAATCCAGTCTTTTTGCACACAAGGAATATCAAGTTGCTGCCCTGAAATAAAACCTTCAGAAACCAGTTCGGTCAGACTGCGCCAGCCTTTGTTGGTCATGGACAACAAGGTCACGCGATGTTCAGCATTATTCAGGCGGATTTCTGAACCTAAAATGGGTTTAATGCCTTTATCGAGACATTTTTTATAAAATTTTACTGCGGCATGCAGGTTGGATAAATCTGTTAATGCGAGGGCAGGCATATCTTCATTTGCTGCAGCTTTGACTAAGTCAGGTATACGTACGATCGATTCTGTAATTGAAAATTCTGTATGAATACCAAGATGAACAAAGTGCATAAATGAGTCCCTGCAAAAACCACTGGATAGTTTAGCATGCTCTAGGAAAAGTCATGGACTAATATTTAGCTAATTCAAGTTCAAATTTTATTTTTTGGCTGGAAAAATAGCCGGGATTCCTCAGGAAATTAAAACCTCATCGCTGCAACAAAATGAAATGGATTTTAGAATTTTGAGTTCTCTATCAAGGCTAGAAGATGGAGTGTGTAACGATCCGCTTATTCAGATTTATATTTTTGATAAAAAAAGCCCTCCATGTGGAAGGCTCTTAAATGTGGGGGATTAAGGTTATAACGTTATCTTAAACGTGACAGCCATTCACCAAAGGTTTGTACAAATTGCACCAGCAATAATAGCACAATCACGGTCAAAATCACCACACTGGTATCAAAGCGCTGATAACCATAAGAAATGGCAAGATCACCAATACCACCGGCACCGACCGCACCCGCCATTGCAGTGGCACCAATCAGGCTGATGGTGGCAGTGGTCAGGTTTAAAATCAGTGAACTGCGTGCTTCAGGCAAAATAAACTTGAAAATAATTTGCAGTGGCGAAGCACCCATGGCTTGTGCTGATTCGATAATGCCTTCATTCACTTCAAGCAATGAAGTTTCAATCAATCGGCCCATATAAGGACCAATATAAATGGTCAGCGGCACAATTGCGGCCCATGTACCAATTGATGTCCCCACCAGCAATTTGGTCAGTGGAATAAAAGCAATCAGCAAGATAATAAAAGGCAGTGAACGCAGCGCATTTACAATCGGGTTTAAGCCATGATAAATCACCCGGTTTGGCAGAATGCCTGCCGGACGGGTCACCAATAAAATGATGGCCTGGATAAAGCCCCAGATACAACCAAACAGCATGGCAAAAAACACCATATGAAAGGTTTCTTGCAATGCTGTCACAAATTGATCAATCGACAGCGAACTTTTCCAGTAAGGTGCCGTGATTTCTGTCAGCCATTGAACGAACAAATCTCTCATGCGCTGACTCCAGATTGCTCAACTTTGACACCATTTTGCTTGAAAAATGCAACAGTCTGTTCAATTACAGCAGGTTCACCTAAAAGCTGTATAAACATTTGTCCAATCACTGAACCGTTAATTTCAGTCATATTGGCAAACAAGATATTCAAGCTGATATCAAACTGTTTAATCGCTGCCTGTACCACGGTTTCTTGCGCAGAAGTACCCAAAAATTGCAGGCTATAAATGCTGTTATGATTTTTGTTTTCCAGGCTATTTAAAATGTTTACCGGTAACTGTTGTTGCAATACAGTTTGAATAAAATTCTTGGTGGTAGGATGCTGTGGCTGACTGAAAATTTCTAGTGTCGAACCCGTTTCGATGACCTGACCTTGTTCCATTACCGCAACATAATCACACACAGATTCAATCACGTCCATTTCATGGGTCACCATGACAATGGTAATGCCTTGTTCTTTATTAATCTTTTTAAGCAAATCTAAAACAGACTTGGTGGTTTGCGGATCCAGTGCAGAGGTCGCTTCATCACAGAGTAGAATTTTAGGATGATTGGCAAGGGCACGGGCAATACCGACACGCTGTTTTTGACCGCCAGACAGTTCATCCGGATAAGCATCTTTTTTATGCTTAAGATCAATAAACTCGAGCAATTCTGCCAAACGCTTTTCACGATCGGCTTTGCTCCAGCCCAACAATTTCATTGGCATTTCTATATTGGCTGCTACAGTTTTGCTCTGCAACAAATTAAAATGCTGAAAGATCATGCCAATGTTGGCGCGTTCCTGACGTAATGAACGTGCATTTAATGCGGTAAAATCTTTTTGATTAATGATGACTTGACCATCATTTGGTCGTTCGAGCAAATTAATCAGGCGGATTAAGGTACTTTTACCCGCACCACTATAGCCAATAATGCCAAAAATACTGCCAGCTGGAATCTGTAAATTAATTTGATCCAGGGCACGAATTGTTTGACCTTTAAGCTGATAGTGTTTTGAAATATTTTTAAATTCAATCATATGGTCAAAAACTATCTATAAAAAGAAAAACAGGCAAAGAAGCTTTGCCTGTTTAGATGAACCAATTATATTACTATTTTGCTTCAGTGAGATAGCTAATCGGTTTATTTACGTCAACTTTAGTACCACCAAACTTTTCCTGAACGTATTTGTTCACTGCTTCCGTATGGTAAAGCGCGCCCACTTTTTTTAGTACAGGGTCATTTTGACGACCTTCTGCAACGGCAAGAATGTTGACATTTATTTTTGTGCTTTGGTCTACTGGCTCATAGTAAATAGAGTCTTTCAGTACATTTAAGCCACCTTCCATTGCTAGGGTATTACCCAGGACAATCGCGTCGACTTCATCTTTTACACGTACTGCAGTGGCCATCTGAATCGGTTTAATTACAATCTTTTTATTGTTTTCAACAACATCGGCAGGGGTACCTTTTACGTTGTCAAAATTAGCTTTTAATTTTACCAAACCGGCAGATTGAAGTAACAATAATGCACGTGATTCATTTGCACCATCGTTAGGAATGGCAATGGTTGCACCGGTTTTGAATTCATCCAGTTTCTTCACTTTACTTGAGTAAATACCCATTGGTTCCAGGTAAGTGGTAGAAAGCGGAGCAATCTTGTCTTTATTGGATTCGTTGAAAGCAACCAGATAAGCATAAGACTGGAATGCATTCACATCAATTTCTTTATTTGCAACAGCAGTGTTCATAGACACATAATCGGTGAAGTTTTTCACTTCAAGTTTAATGCCGGCAGCTTTGGTTTCTGGAAGTGTCGCAATATAACGCCAGATTTCAGCATCAGAACCTGTAGAAGCCATAGTGACAGTTTGCAGACCATTTGCGTCTTTCGTTTGAGCTGCATCATTTGCAGGTGCTTCCTGTTTACCACAGCCAGACAAGCCAACTGAAAGACCTAAAATAAGACCAAGGAGCTTTTTCATGTATATGTCCTAGTAAATTTAATTTGGCGATAAATTTACGAATATGTCATTGGAGAGATTAAATCAAGTGTGAATCAGATTAACTGATTGATGCAGGTGACTTTAAAATGTCCTTTTCATCAACGCAATTGGATATCAGTAGCATCATGGAGAGAGGTTTTTTTGTTTGAATAAAGCAAATTGCTGTAATCAAACAATTTTCATGATGACTTATTCCTAAAAATTGGACACATCATAACAATTTTTTTTTATGCATAATAGTGATTATAAATCCGATATTTAGCTTAATTTTGTATAATAAAGTGAGGCGTTTTTATAAATTAACTCATAAAACAATAGATTAAATTTATTGAAATGAGTAAAACTGATAATTAAAAAAATTTTGTTTCTATATAAATTTTTTGAAAATACAAAGCTGAAAAAGGGATAATGATAAAAAATTTTTAATTGTTTGGTATTGATTCATTTTCTAAAAGATAAAGTTCATTAATTAACATAAATTCTCGTATTTGCTTTTTGTAGTGTTTATTGATTTCTCCGTGCGCGCGTTCATTTCTATATGCTGTAAAAATGTTAGTGAACAAGCGTCCTATAGCATTTGATACCTCTTCATTATATTGTTTACTCGATAGAAGTAGGGCCTTTTCTATATTCTGTTGTGTTTGAAGCATAAATCCTAAGACTTCTAAACAATCTTGAGTATAGCAAGTAAAAAACCCGCACTAGGCGGGTTTTTTTGCTGAATTAAATCAATCAAGCATTTTCACGTGCAATCGCACGGTAACCAATATCTTTACGATATTGAACGCCGTCGAAAGTTACTTTTTGGCAAAGCTCTAAAGCTTTAGCTTGTGCTTCACCAATGGTATTCCCCAGTGCGGTCACACAAAGTACGCGGCCACCAGCGGTTACGATTTCGCCTTTTTCATTGGCTTTTGTACCAGCATGGAAAACTTTGGCATCTGTCATTTCAGTATCTAGGCCTGAAATCACATCACCATTGCTTGAAGTTTCAGGGTAGCCTTTAGATGCAAGCACGATGCCTACAGTCTTGCGCTCATCCCATTCAGCTTCTGCAGGAAGGTTACCTGCAATACCTGCTTCAACCAGATCCACCAAAGATGATTTCAGACGCATCATGATTGGCTGGGTTTCAGGATCACCGAAACGACAGTTAAACTCGATCACTTTTGGTTGACCTTGTTCATCAATCATCAAACCGGCATACAAGAAACCTGTATAAACATGACCATCTTTTTTCATGCCTTCAACGGTTGGACGCATCACTTCATTCATGGTTTTTTCGAATACATCCGCAGTAACAACTGGAGCAGGAGAGTATGCACCCATGCCGCCTGTGTTAGGACCTTGATCGCCTTCAAAAATGCGTTTGTGATCTTGAGACGTTGCCATTGGTAGAATGTTGTCGCCATCAATCATACAAATGAAAGACGCTTCTTCACCGGCAAGGAATTCTTCGATCACAACACGAGAACCAGCATCGCCAAATTTATTGCCCGCCAGCATGTCATCAATGGCATCAAATGCTTCTTGATTGGTCATGGCAACAATCACGCCTTTACCCGCAGCAAGACCATCAGCCTTGATTACAATCGGCGCGCCATTTTTTTCAACAAATGCTTTTGCTGCATCGACTTCGGTAAATACATCATAAAAAGCAGTTGGAATGTTGTGGCGTTTTAAGAAATGCTTGGCAAATGCTTTAGAGCCTTCAAGCTGCGCTGCAAATTGAGTTGGGCCCCAAACTTTTACACCAGCTGCACGGCAGGCATCAACAACACCGTTTACTAGCGGCGCTTCAGGACCCACAATCACCAGTTCAACTGCATTATTTTTTGCGAAATCGATAATCGCAGCATTGTCTAGAATGCTTAAATTCACGTTTTCACATTTATTTTCAGTTGCTGTTCCAGCATTACCGGGTGCAACAAAAACTTTAGCGACTTTTTCATCCTGAGCGATTTTCCATGCCAATGCATGTTCACGACCGCCATTACCCAAAACTAAAATATTCATCGGTTCATACTCCATGAATCGAAAATGACATAAAGTCCTCAGCCTAAAAATAGGAGAGGACTTTATGCAAGATTAGAAATCTGTTTTAAACCACATGTATGGCTTTGTCATTACATTCTAAGCTGTGTACTTAGTGGCGGAAGTGACGCATGCCAGTGAAGACCATTGCAATGCCAGCTTCGTCAGCCGCTGCAATTGTTTCTTCATCACGCATTGAACCGCCCGGTTGAATAATGCATTTGATACCCACTTTTGCAGCGTTATCAATACCATCACGGAATGGGAAGAATGCGTCAGACGCCATTACAGCACCTTCAACTACGAGTCCGGCATGTTCCGCTTTGATTGCAGCAATACGAGCTGAGTTTACGCGGCTCATTTGACCTGCGCCCACACCAATAGTTTGACGGCCTTTCGCATATACAATTGCGTTAGATTTAACGTATTTCGCAACTTTCCAGGCAAAAATCATATCGTCGATTTCAGCTTCAGTAGGTGCACGTTTAGTCACAACTTTAAGGTCATCTTTAGTGATCATGCCTAAATCTTGATCTTGTACTAACAAACCACCATTTACGCGTTTATAGTCAAGTTGAGATTGGCGTGCATCAATTGCAGGAAGCTCACCACATACCAGTACACGTACGTTTTTCTTCGCACCTGTTACTTCTAAAACACCTTCAGCGATGCTTGGTGCAATAATCACTTCAACGAATTGACGGTCAACAATCGCTTGTGCAGTTGCCACGTCTAATTCACGGTTAAAAGCAATGATGCCACCGAATGCAGATTCAGGGTCAGTTGCATAAGCTAAATCGTAAGCAGCTTTAATGCCGTCTAGAGATACTGCAACGCCACATGGGTTTGCGTGTTTTACAATCACACATGCAGGTTTAGCAAATGATTTAACACATTCAAGCGCTGCATCTGTATCTGCAATGTTGTTATAAGATAATTCTTTACCTTGTAACTGTTTAGCAGTTGAAACAGAAGCTTCTGTTGCAGTTGACTCTACATAGAAAGCAGCTGATTGATGTGGGTTTTCACCATAACGAAGATCTTGTGCTTTGTTCAATTGTGTATTGAAAGTACGCGCAAACTTGTCTGCTTGACCTTCTTCTTTACCAACGCGAGCGCCAAGGTAAGAAGCAATCATGCCGTCATATTGAGCTGTATGTTCAAAAGCTTTCACTGCTAAGTCAAAACGGGTTGCATGAGATAAAGCACCTTCAGCTTTAAGCTCAGCTACCACAGTTGCATAGTCAGAAGCATTTACTACAATGCCTACAGAAGCATGGTTTTTCGCAGCAGCACGAACCATTGTTGGACCACCGATGTCGATATTTTCGATCGCATCAGCAAGTGAACAGTTTGGTTTTGCAACAGTCGCAGCAAACGGATAAAGGTTTACAACCACCAAATCAATTGCATCGATGTTGTGTTCTGCCATCACAGCTTCATCTAGACCACGACGAGCCAGAATACCACCATGAATTTTCGGATGTAGCGTTTTTACACGGCCGTCCATCATCTCTGGGAAACCAGTGTGCTCTGAAACTTCAACTACGGCAACATTGTTGTCTTTTAACAACTTGTAAGTACCACCCGTAGATAAAATTTCTACCCCAAGAGCAGCAAGGTCTTGTGCAAACTCAACAATACCAGTCTTGTCAGAAACAGAGATTAAAGCGCGTTTAATAGTCATGATCTTCGTCACAGTTTTCAAAGGAACAGATTAAAACAAATAGGCAAAATACAGGTAAAAAAAATGCCTGCGGAAGCCGCAAGCATTTTATCATTTATTCACTCATTAAACCGTGAGCTTTTAACTTTTTACGTAAAGTACCACGGTTTAGTCCGAGAATCTCGGCAGCACGAGTCTGATTGCCACGCGTATACTCTAGAACTACAGACAAAAGAGGCTTCTCCATTTCTGCCAGCACCATGTCATACACCTGAGAGGGTTGCTCGCCTTGCAATTGTGCAAAGTAGTGGCGAACTGCGCGATCTACGTGAATACGAAGAGCGACATCAGATTGTGCAGTAAAAATAGGAGACTTGCTATTCATGCGAATTAATCCGAAAAATCAAATATCACTTGGGTAAAGAGATATATAAAAGTGGTCTATAGAAATTCAATGAGTTCTAGTTTTAGATCCTAAAACTAGAACTCTAAAACTTGATCATTTAGCTTGCCACAACTCGACGTTTCTGATCGAAATTTAAGCGTAACAATAGATTAATATTTGTTACCACTCAAAATCAAAACAAAAAAATCTACTCTATACGCTATATTTAATAAAGCGCATTTCAGTTAGACGATTTTGTTGTAAAAATTTTCGAGGAGTTTGCAGCACTAAGCTTTCGTGGCGCGTATCATAGCATTGTCTAAGAAAAAGTGAGCAAGAAAACTGCATTTTTTTTACATTTTTTTGTATTTTTTAATAGTTTTTTTTAATTTTACGGACGAATTATTTCTAAACTATAAGTGTCAAAGCTTTTACGTGCCACCGGAACACTAAATTTGAATTTAAAAGGACTATTCTGGGGAATTCGTTGTATCCCTTGCAGGCTGCTGATCAAATATTCAGAAGGTATAAAGGAATAAGTAGATATGGTTTGACCATTCTCTTTCAAATTTACCCGAATAATAGGAAGTGCCAAACTTTGGGTGTGGTAGTTAATCAATTCGCCTGTGAACTGGGTTTGTTGTTTGGAAATTTGTTTAACCTTTAGCTTGTTGGTGGAAATAAGATGATAATTCTGTTCCATAATTGAACAGCTAAAGCTCTGGCAGACAGTGTTAAATAGCGCACTAAATACCGGGCTATTATTTAAAATTTTCGGGTTAAACCAAAAAAACTGCAAAATAAGTAAACTGACTAAGCATAAGTTAATCGTTCCCCATAAAACATAGTGCCACGCACCATATTTTTTCTCTTGTTCGGCTTTTTCTGACCAATTCAGTGTAGGGTAATTACCAATAGGTTCGGTACTAAAATAATTTAAGTTATTGAGATAGGTTTTTAAATCAATATTCGAGTTTTCAACTTTACGGTCGAAAATGTTTAATAAATGTTGTTCTACGTGTGGATGGCTAATGAGCTGATCGGGAGACAATTCATTGGATGAATGTGTTTCTCGCTTGAGATTTAACGAAGAACTAGCAGGAGGAGTAGAGGAAGTATCTTCTTTCTCTACTACCAGATGGTTCAATGCATTAAAATTGGTCGAGCATTTTGCACAACAAACCATGCCCCGAGCAACTGTAAGTTGAGCCACAGAGACTTTGTACTTGGTCAAACAGTTAGGGCAGGAGGTTTGTTTTTCGCTCATAGTCTATTCAAGATTTGTAGGGGTATTTTGGCGTTTACCCGAAATTCGACACCAATGTTCTTCACGTTTTTCGACTTGCAGTATATCAAAAAATTCAGAATAAACACTAGAAACATCAGCAACTTGCTCTTCTAATATGCCGGCAAGTGCGAACTCTCCCTCAGATTTAACCAAAGTTGCGAATTCAGGCGCAAGGGTCATTAACGGGCCTGCAAGAATGTTGGCAACAAACACATCGGCTTTTTGATTTTTAAGTTCTTCATTGAACTCATCCGGTAAACCTACAAACAGGTTCTCCAGTACACCATTCAATTCAGCATTTTGTTGGGTTGCTAAAACAGCTTGAGGGTCAATATCAGTCGCATAGACTTTTTTAGCACCCAGCAATAAAGCAGCCACGCCCAAAATGCCTGAACCGCAGCCATAATCGATCACAATTTTATCTTTCACATCGGTCTTGCCTAACCATTGCAGGCAAAGAAAGGTACTTGCGTGGTTGCCGGTACCAAACGCCAGGCCTGGATCAAGCTTGATATTTACGGCATCGGCTTCAGGAGCTTCCATCCATTCAGGCACAATCCAGTATTTCTCGGCAATCTGGATCGGTTCATAAGCATCCATCCAGGTACGTTCCCATTCCTGATCTTCAAGAAATTCATAACGTACTGGTGCTTCAGGCATTTGAGCAGTAATAAAGGTAATCAGTGCATCAACATCAATTTTTTCGTCATCTTCCTGAGCATAGATGCCGGTCACAATGACTTTGTTCCAGAGTGGAGTTTCACCTGGAAGTGGTTCAAGCAAGTCCTGATTTTCAGCATCATCTAAAGTTACGCTCACTGCACCTAATGAACTTAATAGTGTTTCAGTGAAATCGACTTGAGCTTGCTCAACAGTAATATGAATTTGTAACCACTTCACGGAGATAACCTAAATTTGTCTTTATAAAGATGCCATTGTAACGGAACTTGGGCTGAAACAACTATATATTGATAAAAACTATCCTGAAAAAGAAAAGGACGTCCATGTACGTCCTTTTTTTATGGAAGCTGAATCAGGTGGGGATAGCGGCCGCTGGATGAGCTGCGAATTTATTCAAAAGCATGCCAAATAGCCCGGCAAAGATATACATAAAAATAGAATATACCGCAGCTGGCATGGCTATGGTGGAGTTGGCCATAACGGTAAGCGCAATGGTCATGGCCAGAGTACTGTTGTGGATGCCAATTTCAAATGCACAGGCACGCGCCTGGGCACTATTAATGCCAAGTAGCCGAGGCACGAAATAACCAATACACAGGCTAAACATACAGAACAGTGCAGTAGCTGCTCCCACTTGAGTCAAGTACTCAGCAATATTCTGACGTTCACTCACAATAGCACCAATAATAATTGATATTAAAAATATGACAGCGAATATACGTAGCGGCTTATTTAATTTTTCTGTGAAATGTGGAGCATAGTGGCGAATCAGCATGCCTATACAGACCGGGATGATGATAATGGCAAAGACCTGAATAATTTTACTGAATTGAAGATTGATTTGCTGAGCGTCTTGCATGAAATGTGCAATAGAAAAATTTACAATTAAAGGTAGTGTTATGGCTGCAATGACTGAATTGATTGCAGTTAAGGTAATATTCAGTGCAATATCACCCTTGAACAGATAGCTAAACAAGTTGGCTGTGCTGCCACCAGGTGAAGCTGCAAGCAGCATTAGCCCTACCGCAAGTAATGGGGGAAGCGCCAAAACCTTGCAGATCACAAATGCAATACTGACCAGTACAACCAGTTGGCAAAATAGCGTAATTAAAACGGCTTTAGGATGTTTGCTGACTCGGGCAAAGTCTTTGGGGGTTAACTCCAGTCCCAAGCCCACCATAATAATAGCCAGTGCTAAAGGTAGTAAAATGGTAATGATCCCTGAATCCATGTGAAATCTCCTTTTTTATTTATTTTTCTTGATTTAAGTTTGTACTGATTTTTTCTATGTAACTATATATAACTATCCCGATTGAATAGAAATATGAACACATATGCAATACAGGTTACTGCTCCTGTTTTACATAAATGTATAAATTGAATTTATTTTTTATAGGGGGGGTGCAATATGCTCTATTGAGGCATTTTTCAACAGGGCAGATGTATTTTAACTATTTAAAGTATGTGCGTTACTTTTATTGAGCAGTTGGGGATTTTTGTTCAGGATATAACCAAATGCAAAGGCAAACACATACATAAAAATAGTATAAATTCCTGCCGGAATGGCAATCGTAGTATTTGATAACACGGAAAGTGCAATAGTCAGCGCAAAACCTGTATTGTGAATCCCCACTTCAAAGGTACATGCTCGTGCCTGCCTATCGGAAATTCCTGCTAAATGGGGAACCAGATAACCCACTAAAAAACTGATGAGGCAAAACAATGCCATGGCAATGCCAATCTCGGAAAAATATTCAGTGAGATGAAGCCTTTCTTTATAGAGCGCATACAAGAAAATCGAAATTAAAAAGATGACTGAAAAAAATCGCATAGGTTTATTGAGTTGTAATGCGGTTTTTGGCGTATACGAACGAATCAGCATACCTAAACAAACCGGAACAAAAATAATTAAAAAGACCTGAGTGATTTTTTCAATAGGCATGGCAAAGCTTTGAGACTCGCCTAAAAAATAATGCATGGATAAATTGACAATAAAAGGCAGGGTAAAGGTGCAAATAATAGAATTAAGGGCTGTAAGGGTAAGGTTTAAGGCCACATCTCCCTTAAAAATATAGCTAATCAAATTTGCTGTAGGGCCACCAGGAGAAGCAGCAAGCAACATTAAGCCAATAGCTAAAAGTGGAGATGGCTTAAATAAAATACAAATAAAAAATGCAACGCCCACCAAAATGACTTGTTGTGAAAATAAAGCTAAAAAAATAGCTTTGGGGTGATAACGGATACGAAGAAAATCTTTAACTGTAAGTTCAAGTCCTAAGCCCACCATCATGAAGGCAAGTATAAGAGGTAAAAAAAGGGTAAAGAGTCCTGAATCCATGGAATATCCTTTTTTGTTTTTATCTTTTGATATCCTTAGAGTTTAAACAAGATTTTTAAATAAGCAATATATGAAACGGGTAAAATTCAAGTATTTTACCCGTTAATAATTTGAATTAAATTAACTTTTTATGGAGATTACTGCGGTTGCATCTCAGGTTGTGACTGCATTTGAGGCTGAGTTTGCATTTCAGGTTGTGATTGCATCTGATGTTGCATTTGTGGTTGTGACTGCATCTGTGGTTGAGATTGTTGCATTTGCATTTGCATTTGCATTTGTGATTGAGAAGGACGAGGTGGCATATAGCCTAAAGCACATTTACCTTTCATTTCGCTACCATTAATGGTTGCTGTTGTTGCTTTGTTATCTCCATTACTACATGTGGAGTAAAGTTCGGGTTCATCTCCCCTAATAGACGCATTTTTTGAAGAAGGGAAGAATTGGGTTTCACACGTACCATTCCAGATCACAGCACGGTAGGCAAAAGTGACTGGCGTTCCCTGAGATTTACCTTTACAGACCTGCTGGTACTTTTGCGCATTATAATCCGTGTCAGACTTGGCATTGACCGAAGCTGCAAATGAGGCGAAACATAAACCGCAGAGCATTGAAGAGAGGAAAATATTCTTATTCATCTTTGATACCTTTGTTTGTAATGTACCACCTGTTTAGCTTAAAAAATAATCAAATTAAAACAATGCGAATCAAGTAAATATTGAAGATTAAATGTTTCATTTCTATAGTAGGTCTGAAAAGCAAGATTACATTGCAACATTAGCAGAGTGAAAATCAATTCATTGCTCAGTGAGAAATTCGACTCATTTTGTCAACTTATTTTGCTCAGTTTTGATATAATACTCCGTCATCATTTTTTATCTCTCAAACCATTATGCATTATCCTAAAGTTTACGATGTCATTGTTATCGGTGGCGGTCACGCAGGTACCGAAGCAGCTCTCGCTGCAGCGCGTATGGGTCGACAGACTTTGCTCTTAACTCACAACATTGAGACTTTAGGGCAGATGAGCTGTAACCCGGCCATTGGTGGTATTGGTAAATCTCACCTGGTACGTGAAATTGATGCCTTGGGTGGTGCAATGGCATTGGCTGCCGATAAAGGCGGTATTCAGTTCCGTATTTTGAACTCACGTAAAGGTGCGGCAGTACGTGCAACGCGTGCACAGGCTGACCGAATCCGTTTTAAAGCGGCAATTCGTCATACCCTGGAAAATCAGGCCAATCTGGATATTTTCCAGCAAGCTGCAGATGACTTGATTGTTGAAGGCGATACCGTTAAAGGTGTGGTTACGCAAATGGGTATTCGCTTTGATGCGAAAACTGTTGTGTTAACCACGGGTACTTTCTTGGGCGGTGTAATTCACATTGGTCTAAACAATGCATCAGGTGGTCGTGCGGGTGATCCTCCATCCATTTCATTGGCTGCGCGCTTACGTGAATTGAACTTGCCGGTAGGTCGTTTAAAAACAGGTACGCCGCCACGTATTGATGCACGTTCGGTTGATTTCTCTGTCATGACACCACAGCCGGGTGATTTCCCGTCTCCGACCATGTCATTCATGGGTGATGCGTCTATGCACCCTGAACAGATCAATTGCTATATTACCCATACCAATGAACGTACCCACGACATTATTCGTGGCGGACTCGACCGCTCACCGATGTATACCGGTGTGATTGAAGGTGTAGGTCCACGTTACTGCCCATCGATTGAAGATAAAATTCATAAATTTGCCGATAAAGACTCGCATCAAGTGTTCTTGGAGCCTGAAGGTCTGGATACGCATGAGCTTTATCCAAACGGTATTTCTACTTCGTTGCCGTTTGATGTGCAGTTTGAATTGGTTCGTTCTATCCGCGGTATGGAGAATGCACACATTCTTCGTCCGGGTTATGCGATTGAATATGATTACTTCAATCCGCAATCTTTAAAGTTCTCGCTTGAAACCAAATCGATTAATAACTTGTACTTCGCAGGTCAAATCAACGGTACAACCGGTTATGAAGAAGCCGGTGCACAAGGTTTATTGGCTGGCTTGAACGCTGCACGCCGTGCATGGGATCAGGAACAATGGACACCTAAGCGTGATGAAGCGTACATGGGTGTACTGGTTGATGATCTGATTACACTCGGTACCAAAGAACCGTACCGGATGTTTACCTCACGTGCGGAATACCGTTTGATGCTGCGTGAAGACAATGCCGATCAGCGTTTAACTGCCATTGGCCGTGAAATGGGGCTGGTGGATGATGAGCGTTGGGCATCTTACTGTGAAAAAATGGAAGCGGTAGAAACAGAAAAAGGCCGCTTGCAACACCTTTGGGCTGCGCCAAACAATCCGATGGGTAAAAAATTCGTTGAAATGACTGGTGCAGATCTGTCTAAAGAATGTTCTGCTATTGATTTGTTAAAACGTCCTAACATCAGCTTTGCTCAAATTGCGGAACTTACAGGTTCAGAAGTTTCTGCGTTTGTGGGTGAGCAAATTGAAATTGCGGTGAAGTACGAAGGTTATATCAACCGTCAGCAAGAAGATGTAGCGCAAATGAAGCGTCTGGAAGAAACACGCATTCCAGCAGACTTTGATTATGATGTGGTTTCAGGTTTGTCTCGTGAAATTACTCTTAAACTGAAAGATGTGCGTCCTGAAACATTGGCTCAAGCAAGCCGTATTCCAGGCGTAACACCAGCAGCTGTTCAATTGGTGATGATTACTATTCGTAAGAATAATCAGGCGAAAAAATCTGCTTAAGATTTTTAGTAAAAAAAAGCCTGCGATATGCGGGCTTTTTTATTTAAGGGGCTTTATCTACTTTTTCTTCTTTGGTTTTGAGGCGATCTAGAAGTTCAATGAACCATTGTTCATTGCGGACATTATAAAGGTCATCATTTTTATTAAATTTATAGGATGAAATAGGTATATTCAGGTTTTCACTAATCAATAGGTATTCTTTAGCTTTTTTTTGATCATTAATGAGTGAGTAGTAACATCCTAATAAATGGCTTATAGAATTATCTTCATTGTATATTTCAAGCCATAGTTTTGAAGCTGAAGCTAAGAATGTTTTATTTTTTATAAGTTTGCCTAACTCGAATAAAGCTATAGAGTAATTCTTTGTTAGGTATAGATTTTTGATATCTAAATATTTTTCATGGTATTTAAGTGTTTTGTGATATAGATCTTCATTATTTTTAATTTGTGCTAGAGCTAATTGGGCTGCTCCATAATTTACTATTAGATTAATGTTTTCAGGGTGTGAAACAAGTTCTATTTTACAATAGTTGATACTTTTCTTAATTCTATTTTCATCACTTTGTAATTTTGCTATGCTGATAAGTGAAGCGCTATAATTAATAATAGTTGTAATATTTTCGGGTTCTAGCTCTAAGGATTTTTCTAATAGCTCAATGGATTCTTCTAGATATTGATTAGAATCTGTTGTGGCTATCTTAGAAAACTCATATAGTGCATTTGCATATGAGTTTATCGTATCGAGATGGTTTGGTTTTAATTGTAAAACCTTATTGTATAGTTCTAATGTTCTTCTTATATAGATATTTTTTTTATTAATTTTAGCTAAGTGATATAAGATGTTAGCATTTTCAATTAAGCATAAATAATCATTTGGTGATATTTTTATAGCTTTTTCGATCTGTTCTAAAGCATTAAGAAATAAACCTTCGTTTTGTTTGTATATTGCTAGTTTCCTAAGTGATATTGCATAAGCACATAGGGTGTAAATATTATCAGGCTCGATTTTTAGTGCATTTTCAAAAAGTTTAAATGACTTTTCATAGAGGTCTTCACTATAGTGGTGTGCAGCAAATTTGGTTAATGCTAAAGCATATCTTCCTATAATTGTTACATCTTTAATATTAGAATTTATATCAAAGCATTTTTCATAGAATGAGAGTGATTTTTGAATACGCTCTCTCTCATCAGATAGCATTAATTGATAAGCGACTTGAGAATATGCTTGGTAAAAGTTAGGCTCTAGCTCAATTGCTTTGTTGAAAAAAGTATTAAACTGTGACTCATTCTTATTTAAGAAGGTTAAAGATTTTCCTAAGTATGCTGATGCGATAATCTTGGTAATTGGTTTAATAGATAAGTCTAGATTTTTAACTTGATTGATAACGGCTTCAAATTTTTTAGCATGTAGAAGTTCCACTAATTTTATTATGGTAATAGTAGGTTTATTGGCATCAGCAATAGCTAACGTTTTCTTGGTATCTTCTAGTATGTCAATTTCACTATCTGATGTAGGTAAAGGAAACTGATTTACAACCTCACAAACACCTTTTAAGTGTTTAATTGGATCTTTAAATAATTCGGTCGGGAAACATTTTAGTTCTATTGCAAGTTCTAGAAGAAATCGATCTGCATCTTGTTCGCCAATAAAGTTGCGATGATTTGGATTTATCTCAATGAATTCTTTAACATTATTATTAGGTTCTTTAGAATAATCAATCCAAAATAAGCGATGTTGACCAATAAAATTTTCTTCTACTAATTTAAAGAAAGCATCAGCGCCACCGCTATAGCCAATAAATAATGTGGGAGAATTATTGATAGTATTTTTAATAAAAGTTTTTAATTTTTCGGCTTGTTTTTCTGTATCAATATCTGAGTTTGCGAGCTGAAAGCCACTCCATTGGCCATGAAGGTGAATAATAGATTGATTAGGGATGGCACTAAAGTATTCTTCTGATAAAACTTTAAGATCATAAGTTGGTGGATAGAAATTATCTAAGCTACATGCACGATTAAGAATATTGTCAAAGTTAAACGTTAAAACTTTACCAAGATAGCCATTTTTTAAAAGACTTGATAAGGCAATATGTGCCCAATTAATTTTAGATTTTTTAATATGTTTTTCAATTAAGTTTTTTTGTTCGCTTGGTACGAGTTGACTCATGCAAGCGCCATAATCTTTCCTCTGCTCATCATTGAGTGATTTAAGGTGGCCTTTAAATCTCTTGTTAATTTCGCTTATAAGTTCGTTTGCCAATGGCATTCCAGCACTTTTTGAACAACCAGCTCCAGTAAAGACAACTAAAGGAGTTCCTTGTTTTTTGCTATCTCTTATAATCTTTGCAATATCTTTAACTGAAAAGCTCATTTTATAAATTATTAAAAAATATAATTTTTTTATTATATGAAATCTAAATCAATTTAACACTGCTTTTTCTCTTAGTAAAAACCCGCTGAATGCGGGCTTTTTATCGTTTAATTTTAAACCATTGCTTTTGACTATGGTTTAATCATAAATAACTACCGAAAACATAAGTATTTGAAAATGTAGATTAAATTATAAAAATAAGATTTAAAAAGTCTTTTTATTTAATCTTTTAAGTCTAATTCAATGAATATCTGTTGTAGTGAGGGACAATAAACCCGACCATTGTAGTGGTATTTATTTGAAAGGATTGATCTGAAAATAGCGAAGCAAATTGCTGCAGGGTAATTTGCTTACTATGGACGGAGTTCAATCATGGCACAAATACAAACAGCTAAAATGCAGAAATTCTTAACGGTGTTTCTGTGTTTTTGGGTCGCATTTTTTGAGGGTTTTGATCTTCAAGCCCCCGGTATTGCAGCAAAAGGAATTGCTGAAACATTTGCTCTAGACCAGGTGCAAATGGGCTATGTATTTAGTTTAGGTGTTTTTGGGATGTTGTTTGGCGCATTCTTTGGCGGCCGAGTAGCGGATTATTTAGGTCAAAAGAAAGTTTTAATGCTTTCAATTGCAATTTTCGGCCTATTTATGTCACTCACTGCAATTGCGCCGAGTGTTGAAATTTTATATGCAGCGCGCTTCTTTACCGGCTTAGGCTTGGGTGCAGCAATGCCAACCATGATTTCCGTGGTAGGTGATGAAGCGAGTGAAGCCAATCGCGGTAAATTGAATAGCTTGATGTATTGCGGATTACCAGTAGGTGCAATTTTTGTTGCGGGTTTGGCTATCTTATTTAAAGATATTTCTTGGCATACGCTTTTCCTGATTGGAGGCTTGGCGCCATTAGCACTGCTCCCATTCATGGCAATGATTCTTAAAGATAAGCATAAGGAGGTTGCTGTTGAGCAAGCCGCGACTGAAGTTGTTCCATCTATGGTGCAGGTATTGTTTAAGCATCAGCAATATAAATATACGATGCCGCTTTGGGTAGGTTTCTTCTTTACCCTGATGATCAATTATATTTTGATTAGCTGGTTACCTAATTTGCTGATGGAGCAAGGCTTGGAAAAACCACAGGCTTTCATGGTGATGCTGGTATTCCAGGTAGGCGCTGTAATTGGTACTCTGGCTTTGGGTTATTTGCTGGACCGTTTAAAACTGTGGCAGATGGCAGCAATTATCTATAGTGGTTTATTTATTGCCCTTGTATTGTTATTTACTTCTACCTCTATTCCAGTACTTGTTCTGGCCGGGTTTATGGGCGGGATTTTCTCGACAGGTGGCCAATCAATTTTGTATGGCATTTCACCGATTTTCTATTCGGGCACAGGTAAAGTGACAGGCGTGGGCAGTGCGATTTCTTTGGGTCGATTAGGTGCCATGACTGGGCCATTATTGACAGGGAAAATCTTGGCGATCGGCTTGGGAACTTCGGGGATTTTAATGGCAAGTTTACCTGCTGTGGTCATTTCAGCAGTGGCTGTGACTGCGTTATCGCGTTATAAATCGGCACATAAATAAATTTGTAAATTTTATAAAAGGGAATCCTCGAGATTCCCTTTTTTTATTGAGGATTTTTAAGGATTCACTTTACTGGAGTTTGTTAATATAGTCGGATAGAAAACTGAATCTAAATGTTATGAGCTATCAACTGATCGAACTCGATATTCAAGCCACAGATAATATCCAATGTCCACACTGTCAGCAGCAGGTGATCAATTGGGCTGAAGAGCAATATATACAACCCTGCGAGCATGTATTATTTGTCGCCATGGATATTGGTTTTGAATATATGACTGATGAATTTGAGCAAACCATGCCACGTTGTGTAGATGATTTGCATGCTCATGATGATCAGGTGAATATGTTTGCCGAAATTGCCAAATCAACTTATCAGGATTATGTGATTTTTAAGTCTGATCTGGGGGTGGAGGGATATTTTCGTTATATAGGTTTTACTGCCTGAATAGTGTCTAATAAAAAAGCTCCCGAAGGAGCTTTTGTTTTTTAAATGGGTAGAAAAAGTTTAGCTTTCTATCACTTCTTCTTCAACGTCATCATCTGCCGTGTCCATCCCCAGTTCTTTGAGCTTGCGAGTCAGCGTGTTGCGACCCCAGCCCAGCAATTCCGCAGCATGGCGTTTACGACCACGAGTTTGCTGTAAAGCCGCGGTAATTAAAGTGCGTTCAAACATTGGAGTGGCAATGTCCAAAATCTTCATCTCACCGTTTTTCAGTTTCTGAATGGCCCATTGACCCAATAACTCATCCCAATGATGCAGTGAAATACGGTCAAAGGTATTGTGCGGCTGCGCATCTTCACCTGAGCGCTGAATTGGAATCTGTTTTAATTCTGAAGGAAGATCTTCAGGATATACTTCACGACCGGTAATCATCACTGTAAGCCAGCGACAGGTATTTTCTAACTGACGCACATTGCCTTGCCAAGGCAGTTGTTGCATATATTCTTGGGTTTCAGGACGCAAGATCTTAGGATTTACGCCGAGTTCTTTACCCGCGCGAGCCAGGAAGTGCTGTGCCAGCATAGGAATGTCTTCACTACGATGAGCCAGTTTTGGAATATGAATACGGATCACATTCAGACGGTGATACAAGTCTTCACGGAAGCGTCCGTCATGCACCAGTTTTTCCAGGTCTTGGTGCGTTGCGGCTACAATACGCACATCGACCTTAACCGGAATATGTCCACCGACACGATAGAACTCGCCATCTGCCAAGACACGCAGTAAACGTGTTTGGGTTTCAAATGGCATATCCCCGATTTCATCTAGAAATAGCGTACCGCCATTGGCTTGTTCAAAACGGCCTTGGCGCTGTGAATTGGCACCTGTGAATGCACCTTTCTCATGACCGAAAAGTTCAGTTTCAATCAGGTCCTTCGGAATGGCTGCCATATTCAAGGCAATAAAAGGTTTGCTGCTACGCGGTGAATGGCGGTGTAGCGCATGAGCAACCAGCTCTTTACCTGTTCCAGATTCACCATTAATCAGCACAGTAATATGCGATTGTGACAAACGGCCAATGGCACGAAACACTTCCTGCATGGCAGGTGATTCACCAATGATTTCAGCAGACTGAATTGGAGGAGCAATTTTGGCAGATTCTTGCTGCTGTAATTTGGCAATGTGCAGAATGGCACGGTTGACCAAGGCCAAGGCTTCATCAATATCAAACGGTTTAGGTAAATATTCAA
Organism: Acinetobacter sp. NS-4; assembly: GCF_037402435.1. NCBI lineage: Bacteria > Pseudomonadati > Pseudomonadota > Gammaproteobacteria > Moraxellales > Moraxellaceae > Acinetobacter > Acinetobacter sp. NS-4. The sequence continues at coordinate 83,448 of NZ_JBBEUE010000005.1, forward strand.
AAGCACCGGTTTGATAACTGGATACAGCAGATTCCAGATCCGAATGCGCAGTCATAATAATGACTGGTAAATCTGGATGACTGGTTTTGACTTTGCTCAAGAAGGTCAGACCATCAATGCCGGGCATACGAATGTCAGTTAAAATTACATCGGGGGTATCTATGCTGAGCTGATCGAGTGCAGATTGTGCTTCTTCAAAACTGGTAACGTCAAAACCTTCTTCTTTAAAAGTTTTTTCCAATACCCAGCGCATGGCACGATCATCATCAATGACCCATATTTTATTTCGCGACATGGTTAGACTCCCAAGGTAAATATAAGCTAAATACTGTTTTTCCTGGAACAGATTGGCATTCAATCATTCCACTATGTTGGTGCATTATGTTTTGCGCAATACTCAAACCGAGACCGGTACCTTTAGCACGTCCTGTGACCAAGGGGTAAAACACCGATTCTAAAATTTCTTCTGGTACACCCGGACCGTTATCTTCAATATCAATTCGTACCGCGGAGCGTTTTAATACACCATTAATAGTGACCAGACGCTGAATCCGGGTTCTTAAAATCAGTTCAGGCTGATGGTCTACAAAAAACTCTTTGTTTTCCATCATGGCTTGCACGGCATTGACGCTGATATTGAGCATGACCTGAATCAGCTGGTCACGATCTGCCATGACTTCAGGCAAGGACAGGTCATAGTCACGGGTAATTTTGATTTTCTTTTTGGTTTGATTGGTAATCAGTGAACGGACACGTTCCAAAGGTTCATGCACATTGACCAGTTCATAACTTGGCAACTGGCGAGAACCCAGCATGGTATCGGCCAAATTACGTAAACGGTCTACTTCACTAATAATAATGTCGGTAAATTCTTCATATTGTGGATCGTTCAGGCTGCGCGCCAGTAACTGGGTGGCACCACGGATGCCGCCTAAGGGGTTTTTGATTTCATGTGCGACACCGCGAATCAGTTGCCGAGCGACCTGGTGTTGCTGAATCAGGTTTTCTTCTTTGGATATTTTCAGCATCCGGTCAATCTGGTTTAACTCGATCAGTAGAAGCGGGTGATAGGGTTTTTCCGAGTTGATTTGTGAAACGGTATAATCCACATGAATATCTTTAAAGTTGACGCTAATGGTAGCTTCACGACGCGTATAATGTTGTCCGGTTTTAAAGGTATTTAATAGGGCTTCTTCAGTATTAAACTCATCATCGGGCATATGCAGCAAATTTAAAACCGGTTGTCCCGCCGCACGCAGTAAACTAATGTCGAATAAAGATTCACAAGAAGAATTTAAATAAAAAATATTAAGGTTACTGTCGACCAATAAAATTGCGGTGGTTAAATTATCCACTAAAAGGCGGTAGTCGATAGCGACGGGTTGATCCATTAGCGAAAGTATCCTGTGTTAAAATAGCGCAATGGCATCTGCACTTCTTGTCATTTCTCCCTGTTATGGGACATTCAACGAGTTAAACGTTGTCGAAATAAAGCAAAATGCACGCCAACTTTGAGCATGGGTATAAATATAAATTCTGCCGCTATAAAAGTGTGCTTTTTTGTTTTTAATGACAGAATTTCAATTCCATAGTAATGGAAATAAAATTATTGGTGAACCAAAATAGTGCATATTAAATATTTGCTAAAAATATAGGCATATTTTGGTGCGTAATGCAAAGAGTCGGGATTTCAGCTGTTTTTATCAGTGGAAAAGACATACAATACGCGCATTACAGTGGAGTGCAGATTCATGAAATCCCCCAAAGTCGGTTTTGTTTCTTTAGGTTGTCCTAAGGCATTGGTAGATTCCGAACGAATTTTAACTCAGTTAAAGACTGAAGGTTATGATGTAGCATCAGATTATGATGGTGCTGATTTAGTTGTTGTTAATACCTGTGGTTTTATTGAATCTGCAGTACAAGAATCTTTAGATGCGATTGGCGAAGCCATGAGCGCAAACGGTCGTGTGATTGTGACCGGCTGTTTGGGTAAAGATGAAGACAAAATTCGCCAAATGCACCCGAATGTCTTAAAAGTGACGGGTGCTGCGGCATATCAAGAAGTGATGGAGGCCGTACACGAGTACGTCCCGGAACCACCAAAGCATAATCCGTTTATTGACCTTGTTCCTGAACAGGGTATCCGTTTAACGCCAAAACACTATGCCTATTTAAAAATATCCGAAGGCTGCAACCACCGTTGTACCTTCTGTATTATTCCAAGCATGCGTGGTGACCTGGTTTCACGTCCGGTTGGTTCGGTTTTAAACGAAGCCCAAGCGCTGAAAAAAGCCGGTGTAAAAGAAGTACTGGTGATTTCTCAAGATACTTCGGCCTACGGTGTGGATACTAAATATAAATTAGACTTTTGGAATGGTCAACCGGTTAAAACCAAATTCTTCGATATGTGCGAAGCTTTGGGTCAACTTGGAATCTGGGTGCGTTTGCACTATGTCTATCCATATCCACATGTAGATGCTGTGATTGACTTGATGGCGCAAGGTAAAATCCTGCCATATCTAGACATTCCTTTTCAGCATGCCAGCCCGCGCATCTTAAAATTGATGAAGCGACCAGCGCACAGTGAAAATACTTTAGAACGCCTAAAACTTTGGCGTGAAAAGTGCCCTGAGCTGGTCATTCGTTCTACATTTGTGGTGGGTTTCCCGGGTGAAACTGAAGAAGATTTCCAAATCCTGCTGGAATGGTTAAAAGAAGCTCAGCTGGATCGCGTGGGTTGCTTTACCTATTCACCTGTTGAAGGTGCGACAGCAAATGACTTGCCGGATCATGTGCCGGAAGAAATCAAGCAAGATCGCTATGAACGTTTTATGCAAGTTCAGCAAGAAATTTCAGCAGCCAAACTGCAAAAACGTATTGGCCAAACCATGACTGTACTGGTTGATGATCTGGAAGAAGAATTCCCGGTTGCTGTGGCTCGTTCGTATGCAGATGCGCCTGAAATTGATGGCAATGTCTTTGTGGAAGATATTGATAAAAGCCAGATTAAAGCCGGCGATTTGCTGGAAGTCGAAATTACTGATGCAGATGAATATGATTTATATGCCAAGTTAATTCAGATTAAATCTGCCTGATTTGTAATTTAAGTATACGAATAAAATTTTAGATATTGGAAGATTTGGAGATTTCCTGATGATGGACTCAAAAAAGCCCCGTTATGAACGTATTTTATTGAAACTTTCTGGTGAAGCACTTGCTGGAAATAAAGACATGGGTATTGATGCACAAGTGCTTGATCAAATGTCTTTAGCGATTGCTCATCTGGTTGGTTTGGGTGTTCAGGTAGGTATTGTGGTTGGTGGTGGTAACTTGTACCGCGGTAGCCAATTGCAAAAAGATGGTTTGGTTGGCCGTGTAACCGGTGATCAGATGGGGATGCTTGCTACTGTGATGAACGGTTTGGCATTACGCGATGCCTTGGTACGTCGTAATATTAAAACCCGTTTAATGTCTGCTTTACCCATTGGTGCAGTGGTTGAATCATATTCAAGTCGTGATGCCATCCGTCATTTGACTCAAGGCGAAGTATGCGTATTTGTTGCCGGTACAGGTAATCCGTTCTTTACGACCGATACAGCAGCTTGCTTGCGTGGTATTGAAATTGAAGCCAATCTGATCTTGAAAGCAACCAAAGTGGATGGCGTTTATAACAAAGATCCAAGCAAATATGATGATGCTGTGAAGTATGAAGCACTTACATTCGATCAAGTACTGGATGAGAAATTGGGTGTGATGGACTTAACCGCGATTTGCCTATGCCGTGATCATAACGTACCACTTCAAGTTTTCGATATGAACAAAGCTGGTTCATTGCTTTCAGTCGTAATGGGTGAAAAAGAAGGGACTCACGTTACGAATTAATGTACGTGAGCCTGAAAGCTCTTTATACTACACGCTATTTAGTTATTACATCTCTTAGAATTAAGTAAGGAAGATCATATGATTAACGATCTTAAAAAAGACAGCGAAGACCGTATGAACAAGACTTTAGAGTCTTTGGAACATGGTTTTGCCAAAGTTCGTACTGGTCGTGCACACCCATCTATTTTAAATGGTGTGATGGTTTCTTACTATGGCTCTGACGTTCCATTGAACCAAGTGGCAAACGTTGGTGTTGAAGATTCACGTACATTGTTGGTTCAGCCTTTTGAACGTTCAATGGTGTCTGCAATTGATAAAGCGATCCGTGAATCAGACTTGGGCTTAAACCCGATTACTGCGGATGCGATTCGTGTGCCCATGGCTGCATTGACTGAAGAAACCCGTCGTGACATGCAAAAAGTTGCACGTACTGAAGCAGAAAATGCCAAAGTTGCCATTCGTAACATCCGTCGTGATGTTTTGGGTGACATTAAAGTTTTATTAAAAGAAAAAGAAATTTCTGAAGATGATGAACGCCGTGCATCTGATGATATCCAGAAAATCACCGATAAATTTGTTGCTGAAGTAGACAAGCGTCTTGCTGCGAAAGAAGCTGAATTGATGAAGGTCTAAGATTGAATGACCGTATCAGAAGACAGTAAGCATCTTCCAAAACATGTTGCCATCATTATGGATGGCAACAATCGTTTTGCAAAAAAAAAGCAAATGCAAAAAGGTGCAGGCCATCGGGAAGGTAAGAATGTCCTCGATCCGATTGTTGAGCACTGTATAGAAAATCAAATTCAAGCCTTAACCGTTTTTGCATTTTCGAGTGAAAACTGGAATCGTCCTCAGTTTGAGGTTGATTTACTCATGAGCTTGTTGGAAGAAACCATTCATGAGCAATTGCCACGTATGGAAAAATTCAATATTGCTTTGCGCTTTATCGGTGACCGTTCACGGTTATCTGTGCAATTGCGCGAGTTAATGTTGCAAGCTGAACAAAGGACTGCTAATTTCGACAGCATGACTTTAACCATTGCTATCAGTTACGGTGGTATGTGGGATATGGCTCAGGCTGCAAAACAGATTGCAGTAGATGTGCTGGCAAAAAAAGTTGCGGTTGAAGACATTGATGTTGAGTTGTTTGGACAGCATGTCTGCATGGCCGATTTACCTGCTGTGGATTTGCTCATCCGTACAGGTGGTGATTATCGCTTGTCGAATTTTTTACTTTGGCAAGCTGCTTATGCTGAACTTTATTTTACCCCCACCTTGTGGCCTGAATTTACTGTTGAAGAATTAGATGATGCATTCGCCGTCTTTGCTGGGCGTGAACGTCGCTTTGGTAAAACTTCAGAGCAAATCCAACAAGAGAAAATTGAGAATTAATAAATGTTAGAGCGGATTATAACCGCATTGGTATTGGTAGCAGTCGTACTGAGTTGTATGTTTGCTACACAGTCTCAGTATCCAATGTTTATGCTGATGATTGTTGCAGCAGGGGTGGCTGGGTATGAGTGGTTTAAGCTTATGCCAAGAAAAAATAAAAATCTGGTTAAGCCTTTAGCATGGGTTTACGGACTTGCCACTGCAGCTTTAGCAACCTTGGCCTTATATTTTAATGATATCGCTCTGCTGCTTTGGGCGGCTTCCATTATTTGCTGGATACTCAGTATCTTTTGGGTTAAATCGTATCCAAGCTATGATGGATGGTACAATTCCAGCCTCAAGGTGATTGGATTTATTTTAGTTTCTGCTGCGGTTACCGCAATTTTCTCTGTATGGCATAGCTCTCCATGGTGGCTCATGTACCTGTTTTTACTGGTATGGGGTGCAGACAGTGGTGCTTACTTTGTTGGGCGTAAACTGGGCAAGAAAAAGCTTGCTCCGGATGTCAGTCCAAACAAATCAGTAGAAGGCTTGTACGGTGGTATTTTTACCGCCATGCTAATTGTCGTAGCAGTAGAAATTCTTTATCTCGATTTAACCCTTGCCCAGCATATTTTATTTTTAATTTTATCTGTAATTACGGTATTTAGTTCGGTTCTGGGTGACTTGTTTGAATCCATGATCAAACGTCGTGCTGGAATTAAAGATTCAGGTCGTATTCTGCCAGGACATGGTGGTGTACTTGACCGTATTGATTCATTGCTTGCTGCTGCTCCAATTTTTGCAGCAGGCATGTATGTTTTAAAACTTATTGGTGTAGATTTATAGATGTCACAATCTGTTTGTATATTAGGTGTAACGGGTTCAATCGGTCAAAGTACCTTAAAAATTCTGCAACAGCATCCTGAAAAGTATTCTGTTTTTGCAGTCACGGCGCATAGCCGAATTTTAGAACTTGTTGAAATATGCAAACAGTATCGACCAAAAGTGGTGGTTGTTCCTTCCAGTCGAGTTAAAGAACTACAACAATATTTTAACGATCAGTCCTTAACTGATATTGAAATTTTGACCGATGAAGCTGGTTTGATTGCTGTTGCCGAGCATGCTGATGTTGATGTGGTGATGGCAGCAATTGTCGGTGCTGCAGGTCTATTGCCGACCTTGGCCGCGGTTAAGGCTGGTAAGCGTGTGCTGCTTGCCAACAAAGAAGCACTGGTAATGTCGGGTGACATCATGATGCAGGCTGCACGTGATTATCAGGCTGAATTGCTACCTGTTGATTCTGAACACAATGCCATTTTTCAATGCTTGCCTGAAGGTTATTTTCACAACGAGAGAAATGGACAACCGAAGCAAGGTGTATCGCGTATATTGCTCACTGCATCTGGCGGGCCATTTTTAAACCATAGCCTGGAACAATTACAAAATGTGACGCCTGCACAGGCCTGTAAACATCCGAACTGGTCTATGGGACAAAAAATTTCAGTTGATTCAGCAACTTTAATGAATAAAGGGCTGGAGTTAATTGAAGCCTGTCATCTGTTTGCAATTTCAGAACAGTTTGTAACAGTGGTGGTACATCCACAGAGTATCATTCATTCTATGGTTCAGTATGTGGATGGTTCGACTTTGGCACAAATGGGTAACCCTGATATGTGTACACCAATTGCGCATGCACTTGCATGGCCAGCACGTATTCAAACTCATGTGCCTGCACTCGACCTGTTTATGAATCAGCAATTGGATTTTCAGGAACCTGATACCACACGTTTTCCGGCATTAAAACTTGCACGACAAGCCATGCAAACGGGTGGTTTGGCCCCCGCGATTTTAAATGCTGCCAATGAAATTGCAGTTGCGGCGTTCTTGAAAAATAACATAGGCTTTACTGAAATTCCTCAGCTGGTAGAACAGACCTTAAATCAGGTCGAAGGTGGTGCTGCAGAATCGATTGAACGTATTTTACAGGTCGATCAAATTGCGCGAACTGTCGCCCAGCAAATTGTCATCAATAAAGGAAGCTAAAACATGAGTGCCTTGTTTATTATTGTGGCAGCAATACTTCTTCTTGGACCGCTTATCGCGATACATGAGTTTGGGCATTATATTGTTGCACGTAAACTGGGTGTTAAGGTTTTAGTTTATTCGATTGGTTTTGGACCCACTTTGCTGAAGTGGACATCTAAAAAGTCTGGCATTCAATATCAGCTTTCCGCATTGCCCTTAGGTGGTTATGTGAAAATGCTGGATGAACGTGAAGGGCATGTTGCACAAGAAGATTTACCCCGAGCATTCAATCGTCAGCCTCCCTGGAAGCGTATTGCAATTGTTGCTGCAGGGCCATTGATCAATCTGGTTTTTGCCGTGTTATTGTTCTGGATTTTATTCATTCCAGCGCAAGAGCAACTCAATACCCGGGTAGGTAAAGTGTTACCCAATACACCTGCTGCTACAGTTCAAATGCAGGTTGGTGACAAAATTACTACAGTTGATGGAACAGCGGTCAATACGTGGGAAAAATTAAATTTTGCCTTGGTGGACCGTGTCGGTGAAACAGGTTTTATTGAAATTCAGGCCGATCGTCACGGCCAACTTGAAACTTTTAACTTACCTATTCAAAGCTTTTTGAAAAATCAGAATCAGTCTGCATTAGATAGTTTAGGCTTTATGCCATACCGTCCACCTATTGCTCCTGTGGCAAGTAAGCTGAGTGAAGATGGCGCGGCTATTCGTCAAGGGATGAAAGAAGGCGATAAAATAGTTGCCATTGATGGCGTGAAAATGAAAGATTGGTTCGATGTGGTTCAAATTGTTCAGGCTTCGCCAGAAAAATTATTAAAAATAGATGTATTACGTCAAAATCAACTGGTACATTTGCAAGTGATGCCGCAAGCTAAACGTGACAACATGGGCAATGTTTCAGGTGTACTTGGTGTACAAAGCATCCCCGGAAAAATAACCATTCCTGAAGAATATAAGCAAACCATTCAATACAGCCCCACTGAAGCATTGGTGATGGCTGTTGATAAAACGGGTCAAATTTCAGGTATGATTTTGAACTCGATCGTCAAAATGGTACGTGGTTTAATTGGCGTGGATAATTTATCTGGACCAATCACCATTGCCAAGGTGGCAGGGCAAAGTGCAGAAATGGGTTGGCAAACCTTTATCTCATTTATGGCGTTAATGAGCGTGAGTTTGGGTATTTTAAATTTATTGCCTATTCCAATGCTTGATGGTGGACATTTGGTTTACTATGTTATTGAGTTAATTCGTGGTAAACCTGTTTCTGAACAAATACAATTGGTTGGTTTAAAAATTGGTATGGTACTGCTCGGCAGCATGATGCTCCTTGCATTATTCAATGACTTCATGCGTTTATAACAACGTAGATATGTAATAAATTAACATCGGAAAAGACTGGCATGCAGCACACACATTTATTTATGCCTTTGGCACTCGTTAGTGCAATGGCAGCAGTACAACAAGTATATGCAGCAGATGAATTCATTGTCCGCGATATCAAAATTGACGGACTTGTTCGTTTAACGCCAGAAAATGTTTATGGGATGCTGCCTGTCAATGCTGGCGACCGTGTCAATGATGCAACTATTGCAAATGCGATTCGTGCTTTGTATGCCACCGGTTTGTTTGATGATATCAAGGCATCTCAACAAGCAGATACGCTTGTTTTTACGGTGATAGAACGCCCAATCATTTCAAAGGTTGAGTTTAAGGGAAATAAACTTATCCCTAAAGAAGCCCTGGAAGAAGGGTTGAAGAAGATGGGTATTGCAGAAGGCGAGGTTTTGAAAAAATCTGCTTTGCAAACCATCGAAACAGAACTTGAACAGCAGTATATGCAGCAAGGTCGTTATGATGCCGATGTTAAGGTAATCACCACTGCCAAACCGAATAACCGTGTAGATTTAACCATTGATTTTGTTGAAGGCAAGGCGGCAAAAGTTGTTGATATCAACATCATCGGCAATACCGTTTTTAAAGAAAGCGAAATCAAGCAGGCTTTTGCGGTTAAAGAAAGCGGTTGGAGTTCAATTGTTACCCGTAATGACCGTTATGCGCGTGAAAAAATGGCTGCCAGCCTTGAAGCTTTACGGGCTTTATATTTAAACAAAGGTTATATTAATTTCAATATCACCAACTCAAGTTTGAACTTGAGTGAAGATAAAAAGAATATCTTTGTCGAAGTGGCTGTAGAAGAAGGTGAGCAATTTAAATTTGGTGAAAGCAAATTCTTAGGTGACGCACTGTACAAACCTGAAGAATTAAAGGCTCTGCAAATTTACAAAGATGGTGAGATTTATTCTCAAGAAAAAGTCAACGCAGTCAAACAGCTTTTACTGCGTAAGTATGGTAATGCAGGTTATTACTATGCTGAAGTCAATATTGTTCCGCAAATTAATAAAGAAACCAAACTGGTTGATTTGAATTATTATATTAATCCAGGTCAGCAAGTTACGGTTCGTCGTATCAATTTTACCGGTAATACAAAAACTGCCGATGAAGTATTGCGTCGTGAAATGCGCCAGATGGAAGGTGCATTGGCCAGCAATGAAAAAATTGATTTATCTAAAGTTCGTCTAGAGCGTACCGGTTTCTTTAAAACTGTTGATATTAAACCGGCACGTATTCCAAATGTCCCTGATCAGGTGGATCTGAACGTCAATGTTGAAGAGCAGCATTCAGGTACCAGTACTCTGGCAGTAGGTTTCTCGCAAAGTGGTGGTGTAACTTTCCAGGCAGGTTTAAGCCAAACTAACTTCCTGGGTACAGGTAATAGTGTTTCGATTGATTTATCCCGTTCGGAAACACAAGATTATTATAATTTGAGCGTAACCGATCCGTACTTTACCATTGATGGTGTCCGTCGTGGTTATAACATGTACTACCGTAAAACCAAGCTGGATAATAACTATAACGTCAACAACTACGTGACAGACAGTTTTGGTGGCGGTATTACTTTTGGTTATCCAATTGATGAAAACCAAAGTGTGAGCGCCGGTTTAAATATTGATCAGACTGATGTTACTACTGGTCAGTATGTTTCAACTTATGTGCGTGATTATTTGTTAGCGAATGGTGGTAAAACCAAAAAGACATCTACTTACTGTACGGTAGATACAGTATTAGACCCTGCTACTGGTGCATACAACTGTCCAACTGGCAGTGAATCAGCACCATTTGGTAGTGAGTTTACAGGTGACTTCCTGACTTATAACTTAAACTTGGGCTGGTCTTATAACACCTTAAACCGCCCAGTTTTTCCAACATCTGGTATGTCACATCGCGTGAATGGTGAAATTGCATTACCAGGCAGTGATGTGGAATATCAAAAAGTCACTTATGATGCACAAGCCTTCCAGCCTTTAGGTAAGGGCTTTGTATTACGTGGTTACGGTAAGTTGGGTTATGGTAATGACCTGCCATTTTATAAAAACTTCTATGGCGGTGGTTTTGGCTCGGTTCGTGGTTATGATAATAGTACTTTAGGTCCTAAATACCCTGGAGTTACCTATAATGAGTCAAGAGCAAAAGACTATGATCCGGAAGATGTAGGTGGTAATGCTTTAGTGCAATTTGGTACGGAATTGGCCTTGCCGTTACCATTTAAAGGCGATTGGACTCGCCAGGTTCGACCAGTACTGTTTGCTGAAGGTGCGCAAGTTTTTGATACTCAGTGTAATGTTCCATCGGGTAATTTATATTTATCAGGCAGTAAGCAAGATCCGGGCATCGATGCGAAAAAGTATTGTGAAGACAACTTTGGTTTTGATGCTAATAACATGCGTTATAGCGTAGGTGCTGGCTTTACCTGGATTACCATGATTGGGCCATTATCTCTCAGTTATGCTTATCCGTTAAATGATAAAGCCGGCGATAAAACAAAAAATATCCAGTTTGAAATCGGTCGTACTTTCTAAGTACGGCCCTGAACAGGTTTAATAAAGGATATTTGCATGAAGAAAATATTAATGAGTTTGGCTTTTGCCGGTTTGGCAAGTACATCGATTGTACATGCTGCGGGTTATGGTGTGGTTGATTTAGAAAAAGTGGTAGAAAATAGCACTTATTTAAAACAGCAAAATCTTTCTTTACAACAACAAGTAAAGCCGCAAACTACCAAGCTTGAACAGTTGGCTAAGCAACTGGAAGCTCTGCAGCAACGTGCTCAGCAAACGCCTAATTTATCAGATGCTGAAAAGCAAAAAATGTCTGTGCAATTTCAGACTCAGCTAAAAGAGTTTAATACGCTGCAGCAAAGTGTACAGTCAACCGTTCAGTCTACGATTCAGGTGATGAATAAAACTTTAGGGACTCGAGTCAAGCAAGTGGCAGAACAATTGCGTAAAGAAAATAACTTAGATGTTGTTTTGAATAAAAATTCTGCACTTGCTTATGACCCTAAATATGATTTAACTGATAAAATGATTCAAAAGGTTAACGTTATTAAGTAATCAATGAATCCTAGACAATTTCGCTTAGAAGATCTTGCCCGTCTGGTACAGGGTGAGCACGTAGGTCAATCTGATTTAATATTAGAAGGGTTGGCCAGCTTAGATGCGGCTCAAGCGAAACATATTGCATTTGTAAATGCTGATAAATATCTAGATCAGGCACGTGCTTCAAAAGCAGGTGCGTTGATTGTTACTTCAGCTCTAAAAAATCAGTTAGATACGCACAATAACTTTCTTGTGGTCGATAATCCTTATCTTGCTTTCGCAATCCTGACGCATGTTTTTGAAAAGAAAAATCAGCATCAGGGAATAGAAAGTACAGCACAAATTCATCCTTCTGCAATAATTGCCGATAGTGCCTATATTGGGCATTATGTTGTCATTGGTGAACATTGCGTGGTGGGTGATCAGACGGTCATTCAATCACACGTTAAAATTGATGATGATGTAGAAATTGGTAAACAGTGTTTTATTGATTCACATGTCACTTTAACCGGTGAAACAAAAATTGGTGATCGCGTCCGTATTCATGCCAATACTGTGATTGGGGGAGAAGGCTTTGGTTTTGCTCCTTATCAGGGTAAATGGCATCGTATTGCACAATTAGGTTCAGTTAAAATCGGTAATGATGTCCGCATTGGATCAAATTGCAGTATTGACCGTGGTGCACTCGATGACACCATTTTGGAAGATGGTGTCATTATTGATAATCTTGTGCAAATTGCCCATAACGTAAAAATTGGTGCAAATACAGCACTTGCTGCGAAATGTGGTATAGCCGGTAGCACAACAATTGGCAAAAACTGTGTACTGGCTGGAGCAGTGGGAGTAGTAGGGCACATTAATATTGCTGACAATGTCACAATTACCGGTATGTCAATGGTCACAAAAAGTATTTCTGAGGCAGGAAGCTATTCTTCAGGTACACCGATGCTGGAAAGTTTGCACTGGAAACGGGCTGCGGTACGCTTTAAACAATTAGCAGATGTGCCATTGACCCAGTTACTTAAACGGCTTGATCATATACAGGCTCAAATCGAGTCCCTTGAATCAACTTTTAAGCGTAAATAGATATGATGACTGAGTCGAATACTCCTGCATTTACGAAACCTGAATTGCCAATGCACATTCAACAAATTCGTGAATATTTACCTCACCGCTATCCATTCTTATTGGTCGATCGCATTGTAGATGTGACTGACAATGGCATCGTGGGCTATAAGAATGTTTCAATCAACGAAGAGTTTTTACAGGGGCACTTCCCGGGCTACCCGATTATGCCAGGCGTTTTGATTGTTGAGGCATTAGCTCAAGTCTCTGGTATACTTGGTTTTATTATGAATAATGAAAAACCTGGTCCAGGTTCATTGTTTCTTTTTGCGGGTGTTGAAAAAGTCCGTTTTAAAAAACAGGTCGTTGCTGGTGACCAATTGGTATTAAAATCAGAATTGGTTATGCACAAACGTGGAATTTACAAATATAATTGTATAGCCACAGTGGATGGCGTTGTAGCAACAACTGCGGAAATTACGGTTTCGCATCAGAAAATAGAGCAGGCATGAGTAATAACGATTTAATTCACCCAACCGCCATTATAGACTCATCTGCAGTCATTGCTGCAGATGTACAAATTGGCCCTTATTGTATTATTGGGCCACAGGTCACCATTGGTGAGGGCACCAAGCTACATGCACATGTAGTGGTTGGTGGTTATACTCGTATTGGGAAAAACAACGAAATATTCCAGTTTGCGAGTGTGGGTGAAGTTTGTCAGGATTTAAAATATGCTGGCGAAGAGACCTGGCTTGAAATTGGCGATCACAATTCAATTCGCGAGCATTGCAGCTTGCATCGTGGTACGGTTCAGGATCAAGGACTCACCAAAATCGGTAGCCATAATTTATTGATGGTTAATACTCATATTGCACATGACTGTATGGTAGGCGATCATAATATTTTTGCCAATAATGTCGGTGTTGCTGGACATGTGCATGTAGGCGATCATGTGGTTGTGGGTGGTAACTCTGGTATTCACCAATTCTGCAAAATCGATTCTTACAGCATGATTGGTGGCGCATCGCTGATTTTAAAAGATGTACCTGCTTATGTGATGGTTTCTGGTAATCCAGCACATGCCTTTGCAATGAATGTTGAAGGTATGCGTCGTAAGGGATGGTCTAAAAATGTGATCCAGGCCTTACGTCAAGCCTTTAAATTGATTTATAAAGAGGGTTTAACAACCGAGCAGGCCATACAGCAGATTCGCACGGATTTGTTGCCTGAAGCACCTGAGGCACAGTTATTGATTGATTCTTTAGAGCAATCTAAACGTGGTATTGTTCGTTAAGCGAATATAGCTAAAAAAGACACCCGTTTGGGTGTCTTTTTTTTGTTTTTATTTCTTTAAATATCCCACTTCTTCAGATTTAGGATAATTTTTTTGCAGTTTGGTTTTAAGCTGCGTGGCAAGGGTAGTGTTGTGATCGACATCTTTGGCTATATTGTAGAGTTGATATAGAGAGCGTGAGGCCTTTGCAGAATTGGGGTATTGATTGACCACAATATTATAGTTCTTTTTAGCTTCGCTATAATTGGTGGGTTCAATCGCCAGATTAAATTCAGCGAGCCAAAAATAGGCATTACTAATGTAGACACTATTGGGATTATTCTTAATAAAGTTTTGCATGGGCGCAATAGCTTTTTTTGCACCGCCTTGTTTATAAGCATCTAAAGCGACAGTATAGGCTGCTTTATCCAGTTTAGCTGAAGACTGAGCGTTAATGGCCATTGCTTGCGAATTGGCGGCTGTTGCCTTAGTAGTTGGTGCTTGCGTATTTGTAGTTTTGGCTGCTGGTCGTGTGTTGGGTGCTACTGGGGTTGAGCTGGTTGTGTTGGTGCTGGGTGAAGTATCCTGTTGGTTATCCTCCTCTGGAGTTGCACTTTCCGGGTCAACCTTTTGTTGCAATAACTCAAGACGCTGGTCCAAGTCAGTATAGCGATTGGTCAGTTCGTGTTTAAGCTGTTCAATTTCGTTGTCCTGTTCTTCAATTTTCCCACGCAAGATACGAATGTCATTTTCTAATTGCTGGTTTTTTTGCATGATTTGCCAATTCAGATTGGTTGGTACATTGGCAACAGCTGCACCTGAATTAATGGCGACATTGTTAGCACTAGATTCAATACTGCTATTTTGACTTAAATCACGTGATTCAATCGGGACATTGGCATAAAGTGAAGCGGAACCCAATAAGGTGAGTACACATAAAGCATGCTGTTTGAGCATCATAAAAACATCCATTTTGTATTTTTCGGTACTTTCTAAACCCAAGATTTTAGAGTGTGACCATTTAAAAGACATGACGACATTAAAAACGTCCAGCTCATGAAATGCAATATGCATTTACAATCTTGTCGTAGTTTTAAAGTAATTGATTGTGCTGGTAGAAAGCAGGTAAAAATGCCGTTTACACTGCATATTGTTTTTTAAATAATCAAATGAAATTGCTGTGGCTAGAAAAGTGATTTGAACGCTTGCAAGTTAAATAAAAATCTCTATACTCTGTTCTTGCAATGGTAGCCCTGCCGGTTACTTCGCAATTGTACTCCACGAACCCCGCCAGGACCGGAAGGTAGCAACGGTAGTGGAAATATGATGTGCCGAAGGCTTGCTGGTAGGGTTGCCACCAGTTTGTAAAAATATTAAAAAATAATAAACATCACACTTCCTATTATTTCCTCAATATCTCGTTATTTTAAAATTACTCGCAGCATTCCGGAATTGAATATTCAGAAATTAATGGTTTTTTATGAGCGGATGGTGAACGGTTTCAGTCATTTGCACATTATGACGGAATCGAGTCAGCACAAATATATAAAGCTTTATGAATATCTGGATCAATATGATCAGATCAAGACTTTTCTGCGGAAAAATTTCGAATATAAATATAATCATTAAAATGAATAGTGATACTTTCTAAATCGGTTCACATCTAAAAATTCTAATCATCTTCACGACGACTAATGGCTTTGAATATCGCATCAAGGTCAAATCCTCGATACTGTAAGAAGCGTATTTGTTTGGCCTTCAGTTTAGGATCTCGTTCTACAGTTTTGCCGAATTTTTTCACTTTGAGCTGATAAGCTTGCTCATTCCAGTCAGTTTCCTTTAATTCTTCCTGAATCAGTTCTGTATCAATTTTCTTGTTTTTCAATGCAAACTTAATCCGGTTTGGACCTTTACCTTTGCGTTTCTGGCTGGACAGCAGCATTTCGGCTACACGCTGGTCACTTTGATAGTTCTCGGTTGCCAGTTCATCTACCAGTTTTATCACTTCATCACGATCCATCGCATATAATGCCAGCTTTTCGACCAGATCGGCCTTGGAATATTCTTTGCGTGTGAGTACGGCAAAAGCATATGAGCGTAACCGGGTGCCGGTTAAGCCTTGAGCTTTAGGCTGTGGATCAGTTTCAAAATGTAGAGCATCTGGATTGGATGGATGTGAGCAGATAGAAGATTCAGCAGGGGATTCATCAAATTGTTGCTTGAGTGCTTCATAGTCAAGCATTTTGGGAAATTTTGGATTACTCATATTGTGTATCTATCACATCAAATAAAAACGCCCCGTAGGGCGTTTTACAGTTTAACTCGAAAAATTCGACTTTAACATCATGCTTATTAAGCATCTAGAAAGTCTGGCTCTTCTTCATCTTTTTCTTCAATTGGCTTGGTCACTGGGGTTAACAGCTTTTCGCGAATTAGGCGGTCAAGTTCCTGTGCAATTTGAGGATTTTCCTCTAAATGGCGGATAACGTTGTTTTTACCCTGGCCAATTTTATTGCCTTGATATGAATACCAGGCACCGGCTTTTTGTACCAGTTCTTGAGCTACTGCAAGATCAACCAGTTCGCCTAGTTGGTTCACACCTTTACCATACAAAATCTGGAATAACGCTTCTTTGAACGGAGGCGCCATTTTATTCTTCACGACTTTCACCCGTGTTTCAGAACCGACAATTTCGTCACCTTCTTTCACTTGACCAATACGACGGATATCCAGACGTACAGAAGCGTAGAATTTAAGTGCGTTACCACCAGTTGTGGTTTCAGGGCTACCGAACATTACACCAATCTTCATACGAATCTGGTTAATGAAGATCACCATACAGTTCGAGCGTTTTGCATTGCCGGTAATTTTACGTAGTGCCTGACTCATCAAACGTGCTTGTAAGCCCATGTGCGAGTCGCCCATTTCGCCTTCAATTTCTGCGCGAGGCGTTAGTGCAGCCACGGAATCGACAACGATCATGTCAATTGCACCAGAACGTACCAGCATGTCTGCAATTTCAAGTGCCTGTTCGCCATTGTCCGGCTGAGAGACCAACAGGTTGTCCAAGTCTACACCCAATTTTCGGGCATACTGAGGATCAAGCGCGTGTTCGGCATCAATGAAGGCACAAGTACCCCCAGCTTTTTGACATTCTGCAATCGCTTGCAAGGTCATTGTAGTTTTACCTGAAGATTCAGGACCGTAAATTTCAATGATACGGCCTTTAGGTAGACCACCAATACCGAGCGCGATGTCCAGGGTTAAAGAACCTGTAGATACGGCTTCAACTGCCAGTACAGTGTTATCGCCAAGACGCATCACTGTGTTTTTACCAAACTGTTTTTCAATCTGGCTTAGGGCAGCATTCAGCGCCTTACTTTTATTATCATCCATCTCACAACCTCAAAACGATGTCACAAAAATATTAACTTAAGTGGATGAGTTACTTTAAAACGTGTTCCACCCAAGTATAGTGACAGATTCATTCTTTATGTTCTATATCAATTCGGTCGAGTACGACAGAATATGACGCTTAAATTAATCATGACTATAAGACCAGTCTTGGTCAAATTGCTGATCATTATCTTGTTTAAATTTACTGATTTGCCGTCGATCTTTTTTACTCGGTCGATGTTCGGGTCGGGCTAGATTATGCAACTTTCTTTGGGTTGTAAGCAACTCTCGTTTTGCAATACTGACTTCTGTTTCTTCATACAGGAGTTGGGCTATTGGGGCAGCTCCGCGATTTCCTGACAAGGCCTTTATCACAATGGTTTTCCGCTCAAAACCTTGTTGAATGGTCAGTTCCATTCCGATACGTACTTCTTTGGAAACCTTGACCCGTTCACCGTTATGATGGACTTTACCGCCTTCAATTGCAGCTTTGCAGATGGAGCGCGTTTTAAAAAAACGTGCTGCCCATAACCATTTATCGATACGCATACTTTCAACATGCTGCTGTTGAGAAGAATTAGGCATATATTTTCAAATCCTCAGCTTGTTTTAACATGGCTATCAAGTCAGTTAAATCTTGTAAAATCGGATAAGGACTTTCTGTCCTGACCACTCCTTTAGATGAGGGCTGGGCAAGGGTAATTAAATTGCGAATGCCAAATTTTTCTGCCCCTTTAAGTACTTTTTCCGTATCATCAATAAAATAGGCCTGATCGATTGAAAAGGGATGCAGTGCATGCAGTTTTTGCCAGAATTCGATATTTTCTTTAGCATAACCGATAAGTTCACTGCTGATAATAACATCGAAATAATGCGCGATTTGGGTCTGTTCGAGTTTGAATTTTAAACCTTCACAATCGGCATTGGTTGCAATCCAGCAGGAATAGTCCTGGGCTTTAAGATATTGCAGTAATTCTACACACCCTGCACGTAAAGCGACTTTATGTTTAAACTCATGTTGTAGTGCAAGGGTGTCTACACCTACCTTGGCACTCCAGAAACGGGTGGAATACCAGTTTAAGGTATGATTGTGTTGCTGATAAAATTGAAATAGCGCTTGGGTGCTTTGTTCGAGTGTGCAGTTATGCTGGGCAGCATAACGAATGGGAAGTTGATGATTCCAGATGAAATCATCATAAGCAAGATCAAGAAGCGTGCCATCCATATCAAAAATGATGGTGGGTTTTTCTGAATAATTCGGCATATGAAGGTAATCTATGTTTAGAGCAACGACAGCACCGCAAGATGCTTTGATTTTACAGTTGGTTCCCATTGTGACACAGGCATGTGAAATTTTGCGAGCAGAATATCAGGCCTATTGTGCGGGTAAAGTCTTCGATGTAGAGCATAAACATGACAATTCTCCAGTGACTCAGGCAGATTATCGGGTCAATGAATTTATCACCAAGGCATTAAAGCAGACTTTTCCGCTGATTCCTTTATTGTCGGAAGAAGGTGACAATAGCCAACGCAAGCAATGGCAGAATTTCTGGTTGCTTGACCCCCTGGATGGCACCAAAGAATTTCTGCATAAACGCCCTGAATTTACAATTAATTTAAGTTTGGTAGAAGGTGCATATACCACCTTTGCGCTATTGGCCATACCGACTGAACAAACTATATATTTTTGTCCCAAACAAGGCTTGCCTTTAAAATTTGAAATTCAGACCCGGCACTGGCTGCAATATCTAGACGATGAGCAGTCTAAAACTGTTCAGGTGGGTTTAAGTCAAAGTAGTCAAAACAAGCCCAAATATGCCGAATATCTGGATATTTTAAAAAAGCAGGTTGAAGTGGTAGAGTTTAAGGCGGGTAGTGCTTATAAGTTTTGCATGATGCTGGAAGGGGAAGTGGATATTTACCCACGTTTCCATCCGACCAGTGAGTGGGATACCAGTGCAGGACAATGCCTGATTGAGCGCATCGGTGGTGGGCTGGTCGATTTTAAGGGCAGACCTTTTTTATATAATCAGCGCGATAGTCTGCTCAATGGCGGCTTTATTGCTTTTCGTAATATCGAGATGAAGAATTTAGCATTCCAGACTCTAGGACTTATGGCGAACATCGATTGAGCAGATGCTTTAACATGCTATAGTGTATTCAACCAGATTCAAATTTTTTGGCTGCATCATGGCGTTAGAACTGCTCCCTACAAGTATGCTGAAGGCGATTGATTTATTGCCTGATGCCAAAACCCCTGTGACTTTATTTACCCGTCATTCTATTCGTGAGGTGGTTACAGGACAGGGCTTGGCTGGCTATGATTTACAGTTAACAGAACAGGGACGGGAGTTGGCCCAGACGTGGGGAAGCTATTTAATTAATAATACTGATCGTAGTATCCAACACTGCATTTCCAGTCCTATACAGCGCTGTGTCGATACGGCCGCTTTAATGATCCAGGGTGCTGATGCAAGTATACTGGCACAAAATACCCATCATATTGAAATTGTCGAGCAAGGTTTGTTGGTCGAGCCGGGAAGTTTTGTGCTTGATATCAAACAGGCAGGTCCATATTTTCGAAAACAGGGTGCTCTGGGTTTTATTAACAGTTTTGTTAATAATTCTTTACCCGGAATGAAACATCCTATTTCTGGTGTGGTTGATGTATTGGAACTGATTTATAATACCCATCCACAAGATCATTTCGGTTTAAGCTTGGCGGTCAGCCACGATACCATTTTGGCTGCCATTATTGCGGTTATTTCCGGCCGGAATACGATTAGCCGGGAAGACTGGCCAAAAATGATGGAAGGTTTATTTGTCTGGTTTGAAGGGGATGAGTTTCTGGAGTCTAAACTGAAATGGATCTGGCGTGGTGAAGTGAATGAGCTGTCGATTCGGGAGTTTCATAACTTGGAAAAAATAAAATAAAGAATTATGGGCTTTAAAAAATTCAGTTTGTAGCAAGAATTTTTAACTATTTTATATTTTTAGAATTGACGAATCTTAAATCCATTCATTTTTATATAGGCACAAAAAAAGCCCGTAATGGGCTTTTTTCAATGCAACAACTTAGTTAGCTAAAGCTTTAACTTGTGCATTTAAACGGCTCTTATGACGAGCTGCTTTGTTTTTATGGATGATGCCTTTATCAGCCATACGGTCGATTACAGGTACAGTTGCTTTATAAGCTTCTGTAGCAACTGCATAGTCGCCAGCTGCGATAGCAGCTACTGTACGTTTGATATAAGTACGAACCATTGAACGTAAGCTAGCGTTGTGTTTACGTGCTTTAACGTTTTGACGAGCACGTTTTTTAGCTTGAGCAGAGTTTGCCACTCGTGCACTCCTTGAATTAGATTGGTCTGGGCGGGCTGAAATTGCAACTGAAAACCTTCATCAGAAGAATTATCACCAGCCCGTAAACAAGTGCCATATTGTGATTAAACTATGGCGTTAAGTCAAGTCTTGACTTGATTTGACAACATTTTAGATGCATAAAAAGTATAAAGAAACCGTTACATTAGAAATAACCTATAGAGATTGCTTAAAAAATGACTAAATCAATTAAAAGTGCAATTGTGATTGGAGCAACAGGTTTGGTGGGACGTGAACTCCTGAAGCGGCTCAGCCTCATTGAAAGCTGTGAAAAAATCACAGCAGTGGTGAGACATGAAGATCAGCAGCTTAAAAGCTTAAAAAAAGTACAACAATTTATTTTAGAGGATTTTCTTTTACTCAACGATGAAGATGTAAACGGATATAGCCATGCTTTTAGTTGCTTAGGCACCACCTTAAAGAAAGCAGGCTCAAAAGAAAATTTTTATAATATCGATTATGAAATTAATGCACATTTTGCCGACTTATTTGAATCGACCCCGACCCATTACTTGTTGATCAGTGCCATGGGCGCCAATGCGCAATCAAAAATTTTTTACAATCGGGTAAAAGGCGAGCTGGAAAGTCATATCCAGAGCTTAAACCTGCAAAGCGTTTCTATCCTGCGGCCTTCATTGTTGTTGGGTGAACGGATAGAACAACGAACTTTGGAAGATCTGAGCCAAAAGCTGTACCGGAAATTCTCGCATTTGGTTCCCAATACATTCAAATATAAGCCAGTGACAGCAGAGCAGGTGGCTCATACTATGGTCGAGGCAGCGCAAACTCAAACTGAAAAGTTTGAAATTTATGATAATTTACGCATACAAAATTCCAAATGAGGGAACTATAAAGTGTCTAATCCAGCATTCGTAACATGTGACTTACTTGATGACAATCCAGAAAAACAGATTCAGGTCGTGACACCATCAATGGATGGTAAATTTTTTAAAAGCTATGGCGCACGCAAAAGTTTTGGCGGTCAGGTAGTGACAGTGAAATGCTTTGAAGATAATTCACGTGTCAAAGAGCTTCTTGCAACCGACGGTACTGGTAAAGTGCTGGTGGTGGATGGCGGGGCATCCATGCGCTGTGCCTTGATGGGTGATATGATTGCCGAGTCTGCGGTTAAAAATCACTGGAATGGGGTGGTGATTTATGGTTGCGTGCGTGATGTCGATGCAATTGCCGAACTGGATTTGGGTGTACATGCATTGGCTGCAATTCCACAAAAAAGTAATCGCAAAGGCATAGGCGAGGTTGATTTAACTTTGTATTTTGGTGGTGTAAACATCAATTCTGGCGATTATATCTATGCTGATAACAACGGCATTGTGATTACCAATGAAAAATTAGTCGATTTATAACGACGATGATACAAGGATAAAAATATGGTGAATCATCAAATTAAAGTGATCCAGGCCCTGGCTTCGTCCTTGACGGCCGGAGGACGAGGCGTCAGTGGTACAGCCTTTCCAAAGCAGCCTGAAAAATCACTCAAACTTTATGAATTTGAAGGTTCGCCATTTTGCCGCCGTGTACGCGAAGTACTGACCTTGTTGAATTTGGATTATGAAGTCTATCCTTGTCCTAAAGGCGGACAAAAGTATCGAAAAATAGTCAAGGAAAAAGGCGGAAAGAGACGATTTCCATTTTTTATTGATGAAAATACCGGTACTGAAATATACGAGTCGCAAGCCATCATTGATTATTTATTCAAGCATTATGGTAAAACAGGAACAACGCCAAAAAAATTTGCACATTATCCTAAAATACCTGTCGTAGCTTTAGCCGGTACCATCGTGAATGGTGCACGTGGCGTCTGGATTAATCCGAAAATCAAAGACCGTGCAGCACCTGCACAACTGCTGGAATTATGGGGTTTTGAAGCCAGTCCTTTTACCCGTATTGTGCGTGGAGTATTAAGCGAACTGGAATTGCCCTATGTTTACCATAACGTGGCCAAAGAGCGCTGGCAGGATATGGGACCAGCAGTGTTACGTTTTAAGCCTGGAAAATATGAAGCTCTTTCCGGAGGCAAACGTGAAAAAATCGTGGCAGTGATGGGGCGTGATATTCAGGTGCCGTATTTGATTGATCCCAATACTGGAGTAAAAATGTTCGAGTCAGCCGATATTGTCAAATACTTAAAGCAGCAATATGGTTAGTAACCCCATATGAACCAAGAAACCGCTAAAGCAGCGGTTTTTTTGTATATGGGATGAAATCAAGCTGAAAGCAAAGCATCCCATAGACTGCATGATATTCAGAATATTGAATTGATCAATGCTGGATTAATTATCGATTGAACTCTAGAGGGTTTATTTTATGGTGTTCATTGAGGCTGATTGACAGCAGAATAGCAAATAAGATTGATGTATTATTAGTATAAAAGTCATTGAATTACCAAGTTTAAGGGATATCCTTAAGATCGTTTTTCTCGCTATAGTAAGCGGTTATAACAGGGGGGTGGTTTGTGTCAGAATTAGAAACAATTTTACCAGTACCAGTTTTAATTGTTGAAGATGAAGATCTTATTCAAGAACGATTAAAAAATATATTGACAGAATTGGGTTATCGCAAAGATATGCTCATTTTTGCTAAGGATTTGCAGCAGGCTTTTGTGGAAATAGAGCAGCAACCTATTTCTTTGGCCCTGGTTGATCTTGGACTGCCCGATGGCAATGGCATAGAGCTGATTGAAAAACTGCGTATATTGGATAACAATGTCCTGATTTTGGTGATTTCTGCATGGAGTACGCAGGAAAGTTTATTTTCAGCAATCAAGGCTGGTGCGACAGGTTATGTCTTGAAAGAACGTGATGATGCAGAAGTCAAGTTATCTATTCGCAGCATTTTACGTGGTGGGGCACCGATTGACCCTTTTATTGCACAAGAAATTTTAAAACAGATATCGGCTGCGGTCATACCGGCCAGCCATGATCAGAAACTCATAGATTCAGAAATGGAGCTGTTAACCAATCGGGAAACCGAAATTCTGAATCTGGTTGCGCAAGGGATGAGTAATCGGGAAATTGCTGAACAACTCTTTGTTTCTAAATATACGGTTGAAAGCCATATTAAACATATTTACCGAAAATTATCGGTCACCAAAAGAACCAAAGCCGTCAGTGCCGCACGATCCTTAGGGATTTTATGAAGCAGTTTATTGTGCATTGCTTTTTTATTCTTGTTCTAAGCCTGCTGAGTCAAATCAGTTCTGCTGAAATAACGGAAAGTATTAATGCACAATGCGCAGCGCATATTCATTCTATTCGTACTGTTAAGACCAGTTCAGTCACTATTTTACCGCAGCAGGGATGGCAAACTGTAGATTTGCCCGATCAGTGGCAGAAGCGCTGGAAAAATTATGATGGAGCAGCCTGGTACAAAATTCAATGGAGCTGGTCCTGCCAAAATAAGGCCAAACTTACAGAACCAGTTGCTTTTTTAATTGATTATATTAATTCTGCCGGTGCTGTTTATTTAAATGGCGATTTACTCTGGAAGAATAAAAATCTAAAGGAACCGCTGTCAAAAAGCTGGAATGTACCACGTTACTGGATTTTACCATTAGCTGGGTTAAAGCCTGAGAATAATGAAATTTTGATTTATGTGAGAGGCAATGCTTTTCAATCTGCTGGATTAGGAAGAATTTTTTTTAATGATGTGCAAACGATTTATGATGTGTATCAAAAAAAAATATGGGAGCGCAGAACTTTATTTCAAGTAAATATCGTTTTATCAGTCACCTTTGGTGTGATCTGCTTGGTGATCTGGTTATTAAGACCTAAAGAAACTGCATTTGGATGGTTTGCCTTAAGTTCGATGTTGTGGGTGATGTTTATTTCAAATGTTTTAACTACAGAAACATTTCCTTTTCCGACAAGTTTAATGGCAGCTCAATTTAATTTAGTTTTCTTTGTGCTTTATATCATTAGTTTTTGTATTTATTTATTAAGGTTTATTCAAAAGCATTTGGCTAAAGTCGAGCCTGTTGTTTATTTTGTGACTGGGCTTACAATCGTGGGTATTTTTATTACCCCCGAAGCTCAGATTTATCTGATTTTTGCGTTGATATTTTTGATATATGTCAGTTTATTTTTTCTCACTTCTTTCTATATCAGTTATCACGCCATTCGATCGAGAAGAATAGATTATATCTTTTTATCCATTTGCCTGATGGGTATTCTATTTTTTACCTTATTTGACCTTTTCTTATTATCAACATATACGGGAACTGATGACGGACCTTTATCTCCCTATACTGCACCAATTATTACCTTTTTTCTGGTGATGATATTGGGAACACGATTGTCAAATAATATTAAAAAAGTAGAAGCATTTAATGCACAGCTTGAAGTAAAAATTCAGCAAGTGAGTGAAGATTTAAGTTCCAGTTTAAATGAAAAGCATCAACTCGAGCTTGAAAATGTCAAATTACAGGAAAGAATTCATTTATCGCATGATTTACATGATGGGTTAGGCGCATCTTTAGTTCGCTCGATGATTTTAGTGGATCAAAGCGCCCATAATATTTCGAATAAGCAATTTTTATCGATGCTTAAATTATTAAGAGATGACCTCAGACAAATTATCGATAGTGGTTCTTCTGCAGATAATAAAATTCCAGTTAGTCCTATATTGTGGGTGGCACCAGTGAGGCATCGTTTTAGTCAGCTTATGGATGAGCTGGATATTCATTCTAAGTGGATTTTTCCGCCTGAATGGCAGGCAGTGCCTAATGCTTTACAGTGCCTCACCTTAATACGGGTATTAGAAGAGAGTCTGACTAATATTATTAAACATAGTCAGGCCAAGCATGTAAAAATATCGATGGTTTATATTACAGAAAATCAGTTTATTTTAAATATAGAAGATGACGGTATTGGTTTTGATGCTGAATGTGTGGCGCAACAAGGATTAAGTATTGGCATGCGCAGTATGAATATGCGTTTGCAGCGCATGGGTGCCGATTTTAACTTATCTTCTGAGCCAGGCTGCACCATCATTCAGGCGATTGTGCAACTGAAATTACCGAAGTTAACTATTGATTGATCGTCAGTGATATGGATATAAGATATCAAGATGCGTTCAATTATTTTTTATAAAAATTAATTATAGTGCTCACAGAAGATTAATTCTCATGAATCATGCTATTCAGCAATTAGAAGACTTAAAAAGCATGAGGGTACAAGATTTAGATCAGCTCTTTCAAAATAGTCAGTGCCTAAATCGGAAAATCACTTTTTAGTGATCAGCCAGTTTTAATCATCAATCATAACTTAGGCAATAATCCACTGTGGGGCAGGCGTTATCATAATGAAATGGTACAGATCAGTTCACATATCTACTTGGCAACGTCTCATTATAAAATAGGCAATAAATTAAAATTTGTGAGTTATTTTGCTTTTGACCTGTCGAAAAAATAAATGTGAAAATTCTAAAAATATAAAAAAAAGGGGAAATCATTATTTCCCCTTTTTAGAGTTTTATTTATTCTTCATCTGTTGCAGGCAATAACATCAAAATTGATTCATTTAACAAATTGACAATATCTTCGAAAATATCTGGATCATAAAGATTTTCATCCAATAATACTGAACCGCCATCAGCCAACTGTTTTAAAAGTGGTGCAAAAGCTTCAGAAATACAAATGCCTTCACCATTTGCCCAAAACAGCAACTCGTTTTCATCTTCAGTATAAAGCAGACGTGATGCCGGCTCGAGCATGAGTGAATAACCCTGCTCCAAAGCTTCTTCCAAATCACCGCTACCAATCGCTTCTGCCTCTGGAATATTTTCCGGATATTTTGCTTCTGACATCAGGCTCATCAGGGCATCTTCAAGCACAGTCGGATTTTGCAATTGTGCCAAAAGTTCGGTTTTTAAATACTCCAGCTCATTTTGGGTGATTTGACCAATCGGGCTGATCTTGTCACGCAGAATATCTTTCAACGGATTTTTAAGCAGCTGATCGTCTGCAAATTTGTCACTAACTCGATCCATCATTTCCGCTACATTCGGCATGCGGAAACCGAAAGAGAAGGTCAGGCAGTCATCTTCAGCTACGCCGTAGTGGGACAAACCTGGTGGTACGTACAGCAAATCACCCGGAGCAAGTACCTCGTCAAAATGAACCTCCATTTCAGGGAGCAGTTTTAACGGCTGTCCTGCAACGAAGTCAGCATCTGCGTCGCACATTTGTCCCAATTGCCAGCGGCGATGACCATAACCTTGTACCAAAAACACGTCATAAAAGTCGAAGTGCTTACCTACAGAGCCACCTTTAGGTGCATAAGACAGCATGATGTCATCGCGACGCCACTGGGGAATAAAATGAAACTTCTTCCATAGTTCTGCCAGATCAAATGAATAATGATCCACAGCCTGTACCAGTAATGTCCAGAGCTTAGGCATCTTCTGGAAATCAGCTTTGATTAAAGGCGAAGATTTGACAGACCATTGATTTGGATCTTTGTCCTTTTGCTTGATTAAACGGGCGCTGACATTTTCGTCTAGCGCCAGTTCCATCACGTCATCAGGTTCTAAAAGATTTGCAATTTCAGGGAGCGCATTACGTACCAGTAATGGTTTTTTTTGCCAGTATTCGGCAAGGAATTGTTCAGCGGTGATTCCGCCGAGAACATCAAGAGCTTGGGACATAAATAAGACTACTTAAGATTATGCAGGTATTTTCGCTTGAGTAGGGGAATGGTGCAAGTTGTAGTTAAAGCTTATTAAATAGTATTTAAAAACTTCATTGAGATAACTGCTTAATCTAATTATGGCCGTGCGAAAAGCGGCTTCAGCACAACCATAACAGCTAAGGATTTTCAGAAAAATTCGAATGAATTATTTTCCGGAAAAAATTAAGGCACCAGCACATTCAACTGACGCAGAATATGACACAGCTGAATCATCGGCATACCCATCAAGGTGGTTTGATCTTGTCCCATCATTTGTTCAAACAAGCTAATCCCCAAGCTTTCACACTTGAAACTGCCCGCACACATTAAAGGTTGATCGACTTCAATATAACGCTCGATTTCAGCCAGGCTCAGTTTACGGAATTTGACTTTATAATGTTCTACCAAGGTTTTTTCAAAACCGGTTGACTGCTGCTGTACGCTTAATGCAGTACTGAAATAAACGATTTTGTCCGAATTGGCCTGCAATTGTTTTACCGCTTTTTCTACGGTTAACGGTTTGCCAATAAAAATATCCGGCGCACCTTCACGCCAAGCCACCTGATCTGAGCCAATCACGATCGCTTCGGGATATTGTTCTGCAATCCTTTTAGCTTTTTCAAAAGCCAGTCGCTGTGCCAAATGGTCGGCATGATCTTCACCACGAGGCGATTCATCAATATCCGGTACCATGCTCTGATAGTCGATACGCAGACGATTCATCAGGTCTTTACGGGTTTGACTGCTTGAAGCCAAAATAATTTGGGGAGTACTCATTACACTGCATATTCCATAAGCACATCAAGCGGGACGTAAGAGAGCACAGCTTGATGGCAAGCTTGTATTTTAATAGGGGGAGCGATACCAGCCTGATACGCTTCAACCCAACGGGTCACACAAATGCACCAGAAATCCCCCGGTTCCAAACCGGGAAAATCAACCTCTGGTAAAGGTGTGATCAGGTCATTCCCTATTTTTTGCGAAAAATTAAGAAACTCAGCGGTCATTTGTGCACACATCGTATGCTGACCTAGATCTGTAGTCGCCGTATGACAAAAGCCGTTACGAAAATAACCGGTAATAGGAGAGTAGCAACAGCTTGCCAGGGGTTCGCCTAAAACATTTAAACGATTGATATTTGGATCTGGGTGTATAGACATAAGCTCTAAATCATTATGTGGCTTTTGACTATGATAATCAAAACTTTGTCTTTCGACAGCTTTTATGCAAAAGAAGCTAACCTTTTTCTACATAATCATTTAAAATCGGGGCGTTTTTTATATCTATAAAGTGAGCTATACATGAACTTTCAGCGTATGACTGACCTGGATTTGGCAGGTAAGCGTGTACTAATTCGTGAAGATTTAAACGTTCCTGTTAAAAACGGTGTAATTACCAGTGATGCACGTTTACGCGCAGCATTACCTACCATTAAAGCGGCCTTGGAAAAAGGTGCTGCAGTAATGGTTTATTCACACCTTGGTCGTCCGGTTGAAGGTGAGCCAAAACCTGAACAGTCTTTAGCACCAGTTGCAGCTTATTTAACTGAAGCTTTGGGTCAGGAAGTAAAACTTTTCACTGACTATCTGGATGGTGTTGAAGTTACAGCGGGTCAAGTGGTACTTCTTGAAAACTGCCGTTTCAATGCTGGTGAAAAGAAAAACAACCCTGAACTTGCACAAAAATATGCTGCGCTTTGCGATGTATTTGTGATGGATGCATTTGGTACGGCACACCGTGCAGAAGCGTCAACTGAAGGCGTGGCACGTTTCGCAAAAGTGGCAGCAGCTGGTCCTTTACTTGCAGCAGAACTGGATGCTTTAGGCCGTGCACTTAAAACACCTGAAAAACCAATGGTTGCCATTGTTGCAGGTTCTAAAGTGTCAACTAAACTTGACGTACTCACTTCACTTTCAGATATTTGCGATCAAATCATCGTCGGTGGCGGTATTGCTAATACCTTTCTGGCTGCGGCAGGTTTCAATGTAGGTAAATCATTATGCGAAAATGATTTAATCGACACCGCCAAAGCCATTGCGGCAAAAGTATCTGTACCCCTTCCAACTGATGTTGTGGTTGCAGATGCAACTGAAATCAACTTTGATGATTTCTTGGGTTCATTGGCTGCTGCTAAAGCAGTTGTGAAAAAAGTTGAAGATGTTGCTGACAACGACATGATCCTTGATGTTGGTCCAGAAACTGCCAAAGCATTTGCTGAAATTATCAAAACTTCAAAAACTATTCTTTGGAATGGTCCGGTAGGCGTGTTTGAAGTGGATCAGTTCGGTGAAGGCACGAAAGCACTCTCTTTAGCAATTGCAGAATCTAATGGTTTCTCTATTGCAGGTGGTGGCGATACTTTAGCGGCAATCGACAAATACGAAGTTGCAGACAAGATTGGTTATATCTCAACAGGTGGCGGTGCATTCCTTGAATTTGTTGAAGGCAAAACGCTTCCAGCGGTTGCTGTACTTTTAGAACGTGCTTAATTAAGCCGTCTAGCTGCAATCAAAAGGTTGACTTCGGTCAGCCTTTTTTCATTCCTTTTTCATTTTAGGTAGTCATTTTTTAGTCATAAAAATGCAATATATCTGCAATAAAATCCTCATCATTAAATCTCCTGTGGTAGGAAAATGTGATGAACCTGAAATTAACACTTGCAGCACTTGTGATTTTACCGTTGGCTTTGACAGCCTGTGCCAAGAAAGATGAAGCCCCTAAAACGGAAACTGCTGCTTCTGCAGCAGCGGATGAACAAACCACACCAGAACAGCAAAAAGCAATTGATGCCTTGGATAAGCCTGTCCTGGATGAAAAAAATACCGATGTACCTGCTGAAGTGGCAAATGCACCAGCAGATGAAGCGACTGCCGCTAGCGAGGAAGCTGCTTCTACAGCAACTGCACAATAAGTTTGTGGTTTTTTATTTAAAAGTCCCTGCATAAGCAGGGACTTTTTTTTGAAATAGTGTGTTTTGTTGCTGAATTGAAATGATTCAGCATGTAGAATATGGCGCATCACCTGGGAGGATATTATGGCTCTAATCTCGATGCGCCAGCTCTTGGATCACGCTGCAGAACACAACTACGGCGTACCAGCGTTCAACGTAAACAACTTAGAACAAATGCGTGCAATTATGTTGGCCGCAGACGAAACCAATTCACCTGTAATCGTTCAGGCATCAGCCGGTGCTCGTAAATATGCAGGGGCTCCGTTCTTACGTCATTTAATTTTGGCAGCAATTGAAGAGTGGCCACATATTCCAGTGGTTATGCATCAAGATCATGGTACTGACCCTGATGTATGCCAACGCTCTATCCAGTTAGGCTTTTCATCTGTAATGATGGATGGTTCATTGGGTGCAGATGGTAAAACGCCTACAAGTTATGAATACAATGTAGACGTAACTCGTCGTACAGTTCAAATGGCTCACGCTTGTGGCGTTTCAGTTGAAGGTGAAATTGGTTGCCTGGGTAGCCTTGAAACCGGTATGGCTGGTGAAGAAGATGGTGTAGGCGCAGAAGGCGTTCTTGACCATTCTCAACTACTTACTTCAGTTGAAGAAGCACGTTCGTTTGTTGCTGATACCGATGTAGATGCCTTGGCGATTGCCGTAGGTACTTCACACGGTGCGTACAAATTCACGCGTCCACCTACAGGCGACATCCTGGCAATTGACCGTATTAAAGAAATTCATGCGGCATTACCAAATACCCACCTTGTCATGCACGGTTCAAGCTCTGTGCCACAAGAATGGTTGGCTGTAATCAACGAATTCGGCGGCGACATCAAAGAAACTTATGGTGTACCTGTTGAGCAACTGGTTGAAGCAATCAAACACGGTGTACGTAAAATCAATATCGACACTGACTTACGTTTGGCATCAACGGGTGCAATGCGCCGTATGATGGCTGAAAAACCAAGCGAATTCGATCCACGTAAATTCTTTGCAGAAACTATTGTTGCAATGAAACAAATTTGTGTAGATCGTTATACGGCATTTGGTACAGCAGGTCATGCAGACAAGATTCGTCCAATTTCTTTAGAGAAAATGGTGAATCGTTATAAATAATCTTCAAGATTATCTATAATCAAAAGCCCACAGTGATTGTGGGCTTTTTTGTATCTAATTCTTGATCCATTATAAATAAGGAAAATATCCAAAAGATGGAACTTATATTGGCTGCAGCGTGCTGTAGTGTCGTCATCTCTATTCTTTTAAAACTATGCAAAGCCAAAGGTTTTGATGCCTTGCAGATGATTGTCTGGAATTATGCTTCTGCGAGTCTGTTGTGTTATCTGTGGTTTAAGCCGGATTTACAGCATATTTCAGTTATAGATACGCCGTGGTGGCTGATTGTAGCGCTGGGTGTGTTACTGCCGAGTATTTTCTTGTGTTTGGCGAAATCCTTGCAATATGCCGGTATTGTAAAAACTGAAATCGCCCAGCGTTTATCTGTAGTCTTGTCGCTGTTGGCAGCATTTTTTATTTTTCAGGAACAGTTTAATACCCTGAAAATGGTCGGTATCGGTTTAGGTATTGCAGCAGTGTTGAGTATTCTATTTTCACATCATCAGGCACAGTCGGGTCAATCCGTTGCCACTAGGCAAGGCATGTTTTATTTGGCATTGGTCTGGTGTGGATATGCCTTGATTGATGTGTTATTGAAATACACCACTGGGTTGGGTGTGCAGTTTGCCGTGGCACTGAATTTAATGTTTATCTGTGCCTTTATCTTGTCTTTGAGTTATATCCTCATGACCTTAAAAACAGTGGGCAGTAAAAAAAATATGCTGGCTGGAATGGGGCTGGGAATGTTGAACTTTGCCAATATTGCCCTTTATGTTCAGGCACATATTTTATTAAAAGACACACCTGCAATTGTGTTTGCAGGCATGAATATTCTGGTGGTGCTATTGGGGGCTTTCAGTGGTGTAATACTGTTTAAAGAAAAAGTAAAACCTGCAACTGCATTCGGTCTGGCTTTGGGTTTGGCGAGTGTTATTTGCTTAGCTTATGCCATGTCTGTTTAAGATAACCGGATAGAAAAATGAGTGGGTGCTGAAAAAAATCTTTCGGCTCCGCTATACCCATCAGCAAACCATTGTTATGGCAAGCAGGGCAGGCAGGATAGTGGTGATCTTCTTGTTGATAGAGGTGAATATAACATTGCCGGCAGTGATGGCATTCAAATTTCATTGGCATAGGTATAAACAAAGACATGCTGAACCCTCTTAAAAATTTTAATCGTTATAGGTGGGTATGTAGCAAAAAGCAGACCATAAAATAGTCAGTGCAAAAAAATAAATTAAAAATACAGCGCATCTAAATACGCTATATTTGCAGGTTGTTAAGGCTTATAAAATAAGGGCATTGACTTAATTATGAGCGTTGAAACCGTTGTAAGGTATCTTGCAAATAGTAATGAGCCATAGCGATAGGATGCTTGAATACATCTTGCATTTCAATTGTGCCCTGAAGTTGACCAGGCTGCTGACAATGAGGGCATGTGGGATATGAAGTCAAAATAGCATCTGGGCTGTATTTGTGTATGTAAACCGTTTTACAAGATTTGCATTCAAATTTTATTGGCATTTTAATAGCTGGAGGCATGATCGGGAATTACCGTTTATTATTTTTGGGCAAATATACCGCAATATTGTTGCAAAAATAAGTCCCGGAATGACATAAAAGGGGCTTTTTAGCCCCTTTTATTGTAATTTTTTTTAATCAAAGCTTGGTAAAAATTTCTTCACGACTCAGACGTGATTTGGGTAACTGAGCATTGAAATCACTTTCACTGCGATAACCCAACGTCATAATGACTGATGGAATTAAACCTTTTTCATCTAATTCCAATTCTTGACGGATGATTTGTTCATCAAAGCCACCAATAGGAGTGGCATCTACACCTTCAATACCGGCTGCCAGCAATAATTGGCCTAGTGCAATAAAGGTCTGATTTTCTGCCCAGCGTTGAATATCACCTTTTTCATTACGGTAATAATCCACATAACCGCTACGGCTGTCTTTTTGTCCTTGTTTGGCTTTTTCATCTTTAAAACGGCCGCTGACATCATCGTGGGTGAGTAGGGTATCTAAATGCTGTTCACTGATATCCGCTTTGGTACAGAACAGAATGGTGTGAGAGGAATCTAAGACTTTAGGTGCATTGTAGGCATATTTACCCACTAAAGCCTTGGCAATGCGCTCTTTGGCAACTTGATGATCGGCAATAAAAAAATGCCAGGGTTGAATATTGATAGAGGATGGCGTGAGACGCAGAATTTCCAATAAACGTTCAAATTGCTCCTGTGGAATTTTTTTTGAAGCATCGTATGCTTTGGTGGTGTAACGTGTTTTTGAAACGTTTAACAAATCCATGAGTGACATTTCCACTATTAAATTTTTTATGATTTTACCTGATTCATGGCTGAAATAGCTTAGAAGAATTTTTTGATAACTTATATTTTGGCGTAAAGAATACCAATATTTATTGTAAATTAGAGGAAAAAACTGAATAAAATGAATTATTAATAGCTATATACAATGACAAAATACGAAATCAATATTGGTACTTTTTGCCAAATCACGTTTAATCAAATCAACATGTAGCCATTGGGTGTGGAGTAAGCAAATGATAGATGATACAAACCATTTTAAAAGAAGACTAAAAACCCAACAGCAGATTGGCTTATGGGTCGGTCTGGCAGATGCTTACGGCACTGAAATTGCGGCTAATGCCGGCTATGACTGGTTACTCATTGACGGTGAACATGCACCGAGTGATTTAAGAACCACACTCTCTCAATTGCAAAGTATCGCAGCGTATCCATCACAAGCTGTGGTTCGTCCACCTATTGGCAGTGTGCAGCTGATTAAACAACTTTTGGATATTGGTGCCCAGACTTTACTCATTCCTATGGTGGAAACGGTTGAACAAGCTGAACTGATGGTCAAAGCTGTGCGCTATCCACCAGAGGGTATTCGTGGTGTGGGCGCGGCACTGGCGCGTGCAACACGCTGGAACAGCATTCCTGACTATTATGCAAAGGCTCATGAAAATATTTGTCTGCTGATTCAGATTGAATCTGTAACAGGTCTGGAAAATCTGGATGAAATTCTCAAAGTAGATGGTATTGATGGGGTATTTATTGGTGCAGTAGATTTGTCTGCCACCATGGGCTATCAGGGTAATCCTAACCATCCGGAAGTACAAAAAGCTGTTATTGATGCCATTCAGCGCATACGTGCTTCAGGTAAAGCAGCGGGGATTTTATCTACCCAACATGAAGCTACACAACAGTATCTTGATTTGGGTACCGAGTTTGTTGCGGTGGGTGTAGATACCAGTGTATTGATAAATTCTCTACGCGAGCTTTTAGCGAAATATAAAGATGGAACTGAAGTGGTTAAATCTGAAGGTGGGTATTAATTTTTAATATTTTATATCAGCTTCTAAATTGTACCTGATGGACTCCTACCATTTGTAATTGTAAGGTCAGGAGTTCTGTGTGTTGCTTTGGTTTTGCCTTGAAAAGCATTGCTTGGTAAGACTAAAGGCATTTGTCATTCACAAAGCCTGTTTTACTTTTGGTCAGCTAAATTTTTTCATCGCAGAAACATTACAGCGTAGTTCTCG
The DNA here is from genome assembly GCF_037402435.1 of Acinetobacter sp. NS-4. Taxonomy (NCBI): domain Bacteria; kingdom Pseudomonadati; phylum Pseudomonadota; class Gammaproteobacteria; order Moraxellales; family Moraxellaceae; genus Acinetobacter; species Acinetobacter sp. NS-4. The sequence goes on from NZ_JBBEUE010000005.1 coordinate 118,633, forward strand.
ACAGATTGTGAATGACATAGTCGAGGGATAAAAGTTAATTATGAAAATTTATATTTAATAAGCCCAGGTCTTTAATTCTAATTTTAGAGGCTTTTGTTCAGGGTTAATTTCCAGAATCCGTGCTTCATGTGCACGCCAGTCGCCCAGAACAATTCTTTTTTTATCGCGTAGTTCATGAATGGCAGCACGATGGGTATGTCCATGAATCAATACATCAACATGTTCTAAAGCAACTTTCACAGCAAACTGATTCACATCCATGATGTCATAAGACTTCACTTGCTTGGTTTCTGCGCTTTTTTTACGGAAACCATTGGCCAGTTTTTGCCGAAAGCTTAAAGGCAGGCGTTTTAAAAAACCTAAAAGCAATGGATTGCGAATGATTTTACGGAACTTTTGATATGACACATCATCAGTGCAGAGCAAGTCACCATGTTCTAGGCGATATGTGGTTTGGGATATTTTTAAAATTGCTGGTTCAGTGAGTAATGTGCCATTGAATTGTTTTAGGAATTTTTTACCTAGCGCGAAATCACGGTTGCCGGCCTGAAAATAAACATGATTGCCAGCACGATTGAATTTTTGCAGGGCATGCACGATTTCATCTAGCCAAGGCGCGGTGTAGTCATCGCCAATCCAGGCATTAAACCAGTCACCCAAAATATAGAGCTGGGTATTTCTATCTTTATAACTGTCTAATAAATCCAAAAACCCCCGAACGAGTCGAGGGTGTTCAGGTGACAAATGTAAATCAGAGATAAACAGATAGGTCACTAATTTTCCTTTTTGATAATCCCTCCCGACCTCCCTTTTTTAAAGGGAGGAGACTTTCCGTTTCAAGGGAGTCTAGCTCCCTCCTTTAATAAAGGAGGGATGGGGGAGGATTTAAAAATTATTCAGAAATGATTTTTGCAGATTCGATTACAACGTTTTCTAATGGAACGTCAGCGTGGTAGCCACGGTTACCGGTACGAACGCCTTTAATTTCGTTAACTACGTCAAGACCTTCAGTCACTTTACCAAATACTGCATAGCCCCAGCCTTGAGCATTTTTGCCAGAGTGGTTCAGGAATGCATTATTACCCACGTTAATGAAGAACTGAGCAGATGCAGAATGAGGCGCTTGAGTACGTGCCATTGCAATAGTACCCAAATCGTTAGTTAAGCCGTTATCCGCTTCATTTTCAATCGCGTCACGTGTTGCTTTTTCTTTGAAGTTTTCATCCATGCCACCGCCTTGGATCATGAAACCGTCAATAACACGGTGGAAAATTACGCCATCATAAAAACCGTCACGAACGTATTCCAAGAAGTTTGCAACAGTTTTAGGTGCTTTTTCTGAGTTAAGTTCTAGAACAATGCGTCCTTTATTGGTGTTTAATTCGACTTGAGGAAAACTCATTCTATAATCTCCTGATCATGGACTAAAAAAGCCATGGGTTTTTGGTTGAGAGAAGCATAAGCAAACTGTAAACTACAAGGCAAGCAAAAACGTTATTTTCTTTGTTAAAAATAGAGAAAAGCGTTTTAATTATCCTATTTTATCTTATAGAAGTGATTTATCAACTATGAAGCCGAATGATGTTGTTTCATCCCTGCCAAATAACCCGACAACAAGTACTCAATCTGTCGATGCTGCGCAGCAAGAACAACAGCCGGGCTTAGACTTTGTACGCCAAGTGATTACTGACGATTTGGCAGCAGGCCGTACACAGCAAGTGATTACACGCTTCCCACCGGAACCGAATGGTTATTTACACATTGGTCACGTGAAAGCGATTTGTTTGAACTTTGGTATTGCGCAAGAATTTGATGGCGTATGTAACCTGCGTTTTGACGATACCAACCCGGATGCAGAAGAACAAGAATATGTAGACGGTATTGCCAACGACGTAAAATGGCTCGGTTTTAACTGGAATGGTGAACCGCGCTATGCATCAAGTTATTTCGATCAACTGTACACCTGGGCAGTACAACTGATTGAACAAGGTGATGCTTATGTCGATTTGCAAACCCCTGAAGAAATCAAGTTAAACCGTGGTTCATTTGTAGAACCGGGTAAAAACTCTCCCTTCCGTGAGGCGACTGTAGAAGAAAACCTGGCGCGTTTTGAACAAATGCGTAATGGCGAGCTGGGTGAAGGTCAGGCTGTACTGCGTGCCAAGATTGATATGGCTTCTCCAAATGTGCATATGCGTGACCCGATTATGTATCGCGTACTGCATTCAGAACATCACCAGACTGGTGATAAATGGAAAATGTACCCAATGTATGACTATGCTCATCCATTGTCAGATGCCATTGAAGGTGTGACTCACTCTTTATGTACTTTGGAATTCCAGGATCACCGTCCGTTCTATGACTGGATTGTGGAGAAGGTGAAATCACCAGCAGTTCCGCACCAGTACGAATCGAGCCGTCTAAATGTGGACTACACCATTACCTCTAAACGTAAGCTGCGTAAGCTTGTAGAAGGTGGTTTTGTGAATGGCTGGGATGATCCACGTATGCCAACAGTAGTGGGTATGCGCCGTCGTGGTTTCACACCTGAAGGTTTGCGCGATTTCTGTAAGCGTGTGGGTGTCTCTAAAGTTGATGGCAGTATTGTTGATGTGGCAATGCTGGAATACTGTATCCGTCAGTCTTTGGAAAATACCGCTGCACGTGGTATGGCGGTGTTAAATCCACTGAAAGTGACTTTGACTAACCTGCCTGAAGATATGGATTTGACTCATGCGCGTCATCCAAACATCGACATGGGCGACCGTATTATTCCTTTGACTTCTGAAATTTACATCGACCGTAAAGATTTTGAGGAAGTGCCACCGAAAGGCTTTAAACGTTTAATTCCTGAAGGTGAAGTACGTTTACGTCATGCTTACGTGATCAAGTGCGATGAAGTGATTAAGGATGCTAACGGTGAAGTGGTTGAACTGAAATGTTCAATTGACCCGGAAACTTTAGGTAAAAATCCTGAAGGTCGTAAAGTAAAAGGCGTGGTGCATTGGGTATCTGCAACTAAAGGTATACCGGCTGAAGTTCGTGTTTATGATCGTCTGTTCACTGAATCTGATCCAGAAGTGGGTGATGATTTCTTGGCGAACTTGAACCCGGAGTCTTTAACTGTATTGCAAGCGGTGATTGAACCGGCTTTAGCTGAAGCGAAGCCTGAAGACCGCTTCCAGTTTGAACGTGAAGGTTATTTCGTGGCAGACCAATATGATCACACAGCAGCGAAACCGGTGTTTAACCGTATTCTGGACTTAAAAGACAGCTTTAAGCCTGGAAAATAACATTGTTTATGCTCTAGGATGATTCACTGTTGAGTCAAAAATATTTAGATCAAGCTCAACTTCGGTTGGGCTTTTTCATGACAGCTATTTTATAAACATTGAAGCGACTAGGTTTCATGAGGGGAAATTTGTGATTATTCGAGATAAAAATAATAGCTTTATGCTGTTATTCGCATGGCATGGCACAATTTTACCTAAAGTGATGCCAGCTCTAGCGGTTGTAGTCAGTTTATCGGCACTGTTGGTTTATTTAAGTGCAGCACATTTCCTGACTATGCCAGAAGTTCCTGCGATTGGCTTTACCATCTTCGGTGTGATTCTTTCGATCTTCTTAAGTTTTAGGAATACGGCCTGTTATGATCGCTGGTGGGAAGGGCGCAAACTTTGGGGCACACTGATTGCCAATACGAGGCATATTATTCGTGATAGTCATGTGCTGGAAGATTCTCAACGTCAGATTTTGATGTATCGGGTTATGTTATTTTGCTATCTACTACGCGACCGATTACGTCATCAAGCGCAAGATATTCAACATTTCCGAAATTATGTCAATTTAAACGATATGCAATGGCAGCAATGTGCTGAACATATCAATGCGCCGCAGTATTTACTTGAGATCATACAAAAAGATTTGGTACTGTTTTATAAACAAGGTCAAATCAGCGACATTATCTATAGCACGTTGACTCGACATACGGTTGCCATGGGCGATATTCATGCAGGCTGTGATCGTATTATGACTACGCCATTGCCATTTTCTTATTCAGTCTTATTACATCGGGCAGTTTATTCATTCTGTTTAATTTTGCCGTTCAGTATTGAAGCGAGTTTCGGTATTTGGACACCTGTAATTGTGGCATTAATTGCGTATTTATTTTTAGGTTTGGATGCGCTCAGCGCAGAGTTGGAAGAACCATTTGGACTTCAGGAAAATGATTTACCACTCAATTCGATTGTGCGAAATATTGAACGGGAAATGTTAAGTTCATTAGGGGCTGAAATTCCACCAGTACTTTCAAGCTATAAAGGTAATTTAAGTTAAGTTTAAAAAAATAATTTTTGCCTCTACACGGCGCCGTTCAAGTCTTTAACAATTCAGTGATAGCCATTAATTTCAGATGTGTGCTATCACTAAGAAAAATAAAAAGGAAGACCTCAATGAGCGTAGTCATAGAAACCCAGATGTTAATTCGAAAACCGGTTGAGGAGGTCTTTAATGCCTTTATTGAGCCTGAAATCACCAGCAAGTTTTGGTTTACTTCATCTACCGGCCACTTGATTGAAAACAGAACGGTAGACTGGTATTGGGAAAAGTATGAAGTAACCACCAGTGTGTATATAGAACAGTTGATTAATAATGAACTGATTCAAATTCTCTGGGGAGAACCCAAAAGCACGGTAGACTTTATTTTTGAGAAAATAACTGAACAAGAAACTTATCTGCGCATTCGCAATTATGATATTTCTTTGGACGGTTCCGCCTTAGTTGCTTTCGCGATTGAGCAAACAGCAGGGTTCACCACTGTGCTGGATGGCTGTAAAGCGTATCTGGAATATGGGGCACAGTTAAATCTGGTTAATGATAAGTTCCCGCCTTTTGTTTAAATGAGAGCTAAAAATTTGCAAATATTCGTCATTTTTCAAAGGGGCGAAAATAAAAATTAAATTGTGCAGATTGAGCGTGAAAGCAAATCTATTATTGCTTTCTGGGATTTTGTTGTTTTAACAATAAATAATGTGGAATTCGTTTTTTCGCTTTATCCCGTAACTTTTTCTTGATGTAGAGCACTAAAGCAAAACACGTGGTGGTGAGGGTCAGTAACATGCTGTTCATAAAGCTCATGAGAGAACTGACATAACCAATGGTGGTTAAGCGGTTCATCATGTGAATGACCTGTGGACTACTTTCGATGCCGGTAATTGCCCAGGTACATAAATGTTCGCAATTGTTAATAATCAGATGATACTGGTTTTCTTTCATGCGCGAACGCATACGCCGTACTACCTTGCGACCTCTAAATTTGGGATTGCTATAGTGCTGGACGATGATGGTTTTACCAAAGCTGAACTTTTCCAGTGAGGTGATCTCAATGGGACGTTTCTTGAATAAATGGGCAAAACCTGAATAATGGATGACCCGACCACGACCTGCATAGATGCCGTGATGAGAATATCCAAAGTGTTTAACAATAAGATGTGTCCCTAAAGGAAATCGTATTTTCTGCTGTTGCATGTAGACGTTTAACCAATAAAGTTACAAATATATTTTATTGACATAGTTTACTGCTTCTTTATAAAAGAATCGACTATTTCACTCAACCGATGGTCTTTTATATTAAAACGATAGCGCAGTATAAAATGTTGGAAGTCGTGTAGTGATGGGGAGAAGGTATGAAGAGCAGCGTATTTTTTAAATGTGTAGTTGTTGCTGTGTTCAGCTTTAACTCAATCTGCTATGCACAGATTGAGAGCAGCCATTTTCAGAATGATGTGCTCGATGTCGATATTGTAAAAATAGATCAGCCACAAAACTTGCATTTATTTTTAAATGATCGCCAAACACATCAACCACTGCGTAAATTCAAGGCTGTTGCAAAGCAATTAAAGCCGTGTGAAAAGCTGTTATTTGCCATGAATGCCGGGATGTATCATGCAGACTATTCTGCGGTAGGCTTATATATTGAAGCAGCTCGGCAACAGCAAAAACTCAACATGGTAAAGCAGGCATATGGCAATTTTCATCTGCAACCCAATGGTGTATTGGCCTGGAATCGGTATTACAGCCTGATCGCAAAGACCGAAGATTATCAAAAGCTCAATTTTAATGCCGAATACGCGACGCAATCTGGACCTATGCTGGTGATTGACGGGCAGATTAATCCCCACTTTTTTAAAGATTCAGATTCCTTTAAGATTAGGAACGCCGTCGGGATTAAAGATCAAAGCTTATATTTTGTCATCAGTCGAAATGCAGTCAGTTTTTATCAATTTGCACAGTTTTTTCAACAACAACTTAAAGTGCAACATGCCTTGTATCTGGACGGTTCAATCTCCAGTGCCTATATTCCGCAGTTAAAACGTTCAGATTCATTGTTTAATCTGGGACCGATGGTGGCCTATATCGATCAACAGAACTGTTCTACTTAATAATGAAGTTCGCCAGCCATTAAAACCTGTAGCCAATTTTTAAACCATAGCCTATCGCATGGTTGTTGTTAAATTCACCTGCCTGTGAAGTTTCAGATACCCTGCGAAGGGGAAGATAATAAGTGCCATCTTGTGCAGTTGCATCACCAAGCCAGTAGTATTTGATGCCGCCTGAAATAAAATAGTTGGATTCAGGATTAAACTGTAATCCCAGACCAGTACTGCTGTAGCCTTTAGTAGGATTCAAAATCGATGCGGGATTGCCTGTGCCTGAATCCCAGCCAAGATCAAATGCAGCGGACCATTTCGTGCTCAGTTGTCTTGCAATGCCTAGGGTTACACTCCATTGGTTCTTGTGATAATCATCCAGATTAAAGCCTTCGCTATAACTGCCATTGCTGAGTGTGGTGGTGGAAAGTGCCGATAATGCGCCGAACTGGGTAGGACGTATCACAAAATCTTTCCAGTTGACCCATCGAATGTTCGAGTACAGTAAAGTTCCGCTCATGATACCGGTCTGAAAATCCAGATTGACCGATTGTGGGGTAGAAATTTTGGTTTTAGCATTATCTATCAGAAGTAATGGAGTGCCCAAAACGTTTTCTTCCACATTGATTTTGTGATTAATTCTAGAGTGATAGGTCAATGCGGCTTTTAAGGCTAGTTCGGGAACCTGATAGGCAAAACCGGCTTTCCAGCCGAGCGCAGCGTCTTGTTTAAATTTGGCGTTATAACCATTAAATTCAGCATATACTAGTCCACGTAGTGCAACATGACCTTTTACGGTTTGATAGGCAGGACCCGCATACAGATTAATATTCTTGAAAGGTTGATAACCTAAAATAAAACTCAGATTCTGGCTGTCGACATTGACTTGGGTACCTTGCTGGCTCAGTGCGGTATCGGAAAAACTGCCATTGTCTTTTAATGGATAGTGTAAATCCGAGCCAAATGGCTGATCATAAAGAATACCAAAAGAGAAATTTGGAACGAATTGCAGTTTCAGCGCGGCACTATGGTACTGAAAATTCTGGGCAATATTATCGGTTGTATAATCAGTACTGTCAGAATTAACCAGGTCTGGGCGTGAACCGAGGGTATGACCCGACACTTCAGGATCGGCAGCAGTAATCGTGGCTTCAAAATAATGGCCGGTCTCAAGAAAAGGCAGCACAGACTGTCCTGATTGGTCCATGGCTGCCGCCAGACTATGGCTGGAGATTAGGCTGCATAATATTGCCAGTCTAGGATAATACGGTTGCATATATTTTCCTTTTTAGGCTTATTGTTATTTTTTGCTTTTGTTGTTTTTTATCTTTTATTTTTACTTACTTACTTACTTACTTACTTACTTACTTACTTACTTACTTACTTACTTATCTATTTGTGTTTATACGTTTAGTAGAGCACTTTTAAAATGTGCGGAATAGCAAATTCTGGATGAATTGCGAAAACTATGTTTCGAAGTATTAAATTCTAGAAATATCTGGAAATAAACTGTTTTTATGGACAAATAAAAAAGGCATTTAGTTAACTAAATGCCTTTATTTAGAGGGTTTAGACTCTACTATTGAAGTGGTAGATGCTGTAATTCATTTAACTCTTTACGGCTATAACCTCGTGAAGCTAAAACCTTTCTAATTCCAATGATGACTTTTTCATCTGTCGCTTGAGCTAAAGCCTGGATCAATTGTTCATTCGATTTACAAGAGCAATCATTTTCGACACAAGTGATTTGATTCTTGTGTTCGTTTTGCTGTTGATTAGCAGAAAACAGCTTTTGCCAAAAACTCATAGAGCCTTCATACACAACCTAACATAGATCGAAATATATCCAGTTTTTTGAGGAATACAAGTCTACCAAAGCCATAAAAGGAGCAATTGAACCTTCAATTTTCCGATAGTAATTGAACACTTTAACGATATTATGAGATTTACTATTCAGAATTATTTATAAATGATTCATTTTCAATGAAATAAAAATGAAGCTCAGTTGAGCTTCATTGAGGTAAAAACACATCCAGACTTTACAATGAAATAAATTGTTTAAATCTTTTCCAAGAGTACACCCGATTCGACATGATGAGTGTAGGGGAACTGGTCAAACATCGCAAATCTGGTGATTTTATGTGTCGTTGACAAGGTTTTCAGGTTGTCGTGCAAGGTATCAGGATTACAGGAAATATAAATGATACGTTCAAAGCGTTGAATCAGTTTCAAAGTTTCATCATCAATACCTGCACGTGGCGGATCGACAAATACCGTATCAAAGTCATAACTGGTGATGTCGATTTCTGCTTCCTGCAAGCGACGGAATTCACGTTCCCCATTATAGGCCTCGGTAAATTCTTCAGCTGATAAACGTGCCACCTGAATATTGTCAATCTGGTTCTGTTCAATATTCCACTGCGCCGCATAGACCGATGATTTAGCCAATTCGGTTGCCAGTACGCGATTGAATTTTGTTGATAAAGGCAAGGTAAAGTTACCATTGCCACAGTACAATTCGAGCAAGTCTTTATCGGACTGTTCAGCTGCATTGCATGCCCATTCCAGCATCTTCTGGCAGACTTGTGCATTCGGCTGGGTAAAGCTGCTTTCGATTTGCTTGTATTGATAAGTACGATCGAATACTTGCAATTCTTCAACCACAAACTCATCACTTAATACCAGTTTTTGACCGCGGCTACGACCAATCAATTTGATATTCAGTTTTTCAGCCAGTTGTTTGGCCAATGTTTCCCATTCGGCATCCAGCGGGCAACGATAAATCATTGACACCAGCATTTCGCCTTTTAAAGTCGCCAGAAAATGAACTTCAAATAATCGTTTAGACAATACCGGATTGCTTTTGAGTTCTTGCAGTAAAATCGGCATCAATTGATTAATGCTTTTATCTGCAATCGGGAATTCGTCAATGCGAATCACCTGTTTCTGGTTATCTTCACTGCGTTCAAACATCGCATAGAACATGTCATCTTCAGTATGCCAAATACGGAATTCTGCACGCATACGGAAGTTTTGTTCAGGGGACTGAAATACTTCTAAAGAAGGAGGATTAAATTCGGCAAATTGAGCAGAAATACGTGCAATCTTGGCATCAAGTTGTAACTGATAAGCTGAAGTCATATGCAGTAAAAATCACAAACACATTGAAAACAGGGATGGTAACAAAGTTTGAATCAGATGACTAAACTTATTGCCCATTCAGCGGCAGAAATATTGTTTGTGCTGAAATTTCAGGTCGATCTTCAGATTACTTATTTATAGCCATTTAAGGCTTGCCCCATCAATTCAATAAAGCGTCCCTGAATTTGGGGATTAAATACAAAAAGAAACCAAGTCAACCAGACCAGGGAGAAGTTGACTTGGCAAAGAGGAAACGACAGCTGGATAGTTGTCCAGCGATAAAGCTATTTAAATTTAAGTTGAAGTTGAGCTTTTAATTTAAGGTCATCAGGCTGGCATTACCTCCTGCGGCTGCGGTATTGATACTGATCGCGCGTTCAATTACTAAGCGCTCTAAAGGAATATCGTGATCAAGCGGTTTTAAATGGGTGATGCCGATAATCGCACCTGAACGGTCAGCAATTTGAGTCTGTAAGCGTTGCAATTGGGCTTTGCTTCCATGATGCAGCACGGCATCAAAATCATCTGTTTCGATGTTCTGGATCACGGCAAAACGCTGCGCAATTTCTTTCGGCATTTTAGAAAGATATTTGAGCACAAAAGTATTTTCAGCCAGCACCACTGGTTGACTGCCAACCGCAAAAATTGCCGCCAATTGCTGAATCTGATCCTGTTCCTGCTCTGCCAGAGACAGCACGCGTTTTCTTGGCAACACCACATATTGATTGCTTTCACCGGTCGGGCCTTGCAATTCATAATGATGGCCAGAACAGAATGCAGGGCACGGTGTCAACTGATATTGCGGGAAGGTCAGTTCTGCCCATTGATAAAACACTTCATATAAAGGCTGATGTGCTGGCTGTGTAACCTGTGTCTGAGTCGCAAATGGTTGAGCCAATTTTTTCACAGAGCAGTGCTGCATCAAACGATACAGATAAATTGGGCCGCCGGCTTTAGGACCTGTACCGGACAAGCCTTCACCGCCAAAAGGCTGAACACCGACCACCGCACCGACAATATTGCGGTTGATGTATAAATTGCCGACTTCTGCATGTGCAATCACGGTCTGAATGGTTTCATCAATACGGGTATGTAGTCCCATGGTCAGGCCATAACCTTTGGCATTGACCTGTTCAAGCAGCTGTTCCAGTTGACCGTATTTGTAGCGGATGAGATGTAAAATTGGACCAAATACTTCACGCTGCAAATCGTCCAGATTCGGCAATTCAATCAGGGTAGGCGGAATGAAAGTCCCTTGTGCCAGGCTTTGATCCTGTCCAGGATTCAACATCAGCTGATGTACGGCATGACCTTTAATCCGCATTTGATCAATATGTTTCTGAATATTGCTTTGTGCTTCAAGATCGATCACCGGGCCGATATCGGTTGTTAACAGCAACGGATTGCCTACGCGCAGTTGCTGCATCGCGCCTTTCAGCATATTGATGACACTATCTGCATTATCTTCCTGTACACAGAGTACACGTAAGGCAGAGCAACGTTGCCCGGCGCTATCATAAGCCGAACTCACCACATCCAGAATTACTTGTTCAGTCAATGCGGATGAGTCGACAATCATGGCATTTTGACCACCCGTTTCCGCAATCAGTGGAATAGGCTGACCCGAAGTGCTCAGTCTTTGCGCAAGGGTCTTTTGCAAAATTTTAGCCACATCAGTTGAACCGGTAAACATGATCCCCTGAATACGCGCATCAGAACTTAACTGCGCACCGACTGTTTCACCTTGACCCGGCAGTAGTTGTAACACGTCCTGAGGAATACCAGCTTCCCACAAAATCTGGATTGCTTGTGCGGCAATCAGTGGCGTCTGCTCAGCAGGTTTGGCAATCACGGTATTGCCTGCCACCAACGCCGCAGAAATTTGTCCGGTAAAAATCGCCAAAGGGAAATTCCATGGACTAATACATAGCACCGTGCCCAAGGGTTGAATCACGGCGTCATCATCCAGATCTATCATTTGCGTGGCGTAATAACGCAGGAAATCGATTGCTTCGCGAACTTCGGCAATGGCATTGGCATAGGTTTTGCCACTTTCACGACAGAGTAAAATCATCAATTCTTGCAAATGTGATTGCATGATATCCGCTGCACGCTGTAAGCAAGCGGCACGTGTGTCTTTAGGAGTATTGCTCCATTCAGCTTGTGCATTCACGGCATTATCCAGGGCCTGATTGACCTGATCAACGCTTGCTTCCTGTACCTGACCTACGACATCTAGATGATCAGCAGGATTTACAATAAGAAGTGACTGTGAACTTGCATCAGTTGAGCCATCTTCAAGACCGAGGCTTTTTCCCAAGGCCTCCGTCTGCCATTGATGCTGACTCAGGTTGTGTGCAGTCTGGTTGAGGTCGGTCAGGTCATGATCATTGGCTAAATCCAGACCCGCTGAGTTTGGACGGATATCACCGTATAAATCAGGTGCTAAGGGAATAGCAGGGTGCTTTTGACCCACCTGTGATTTATGGGCTGCATTTTTCAAAATCTCTGCATGCGGATTTTCAATCAGATCTTCAATTTTTAGGCTTTTATCTGCAATACGATTCACGAAAGAGGTATTGGCGCCATTTTCCAGTAAACGTCTTACCAGATAAGCCAGTAAGGTTTCATGATTCCCTACAGGGGCATAGATACGGCACGGCACACCCAGTTTGTTATCTGTTTTATTGCCCACCACCTGTTCATACAGCGGTTCGCCCATGCCATGCAGACACTGGAATTCATATTGACCGTTATAATATTGGTCCGGATTGGCCAGATGGTAAATGGTTGCCAAAGTCTGGGCATTATGTGTCGCGAACTGCGGATAAATCTGTTCTGGCGCAGCCAAAAGTTTTTTGGCGCATGCGATATAAGAAAGGTCAGTATGCACTTTACGGGTAAATACCGGATAGTCGGTCATGCCATCAATCTGAGCTTTCTTGATTTCGCTATCCCAGTAAGCCCCTTTGACCAGACGGATCATCAAGCGTTTGTGACTGCGCTTGGCCAGATCCACCACATAGTCGACCACGTAGAAACAGCGTTTTTGATAGGCCTGAATCACAAAGCCAATGCCTTTCCAGTCAGCAAGACTAGGCTCAAAACACAGACGCTCTAATAATTCTAGGGAAATTTCCAGACGCTCAGATTCTTCGGCATCAATGTTTAAACCAATATTGTAGCGCTTCGCCAGTTCCGCCAATTGCAGCACTTTTGGATAGAGTTCTTCATGCACACGGTCAATCTGCGCACGCTGATAACGTGGATGCAGGGCGGAAAGCTTGATGGAAATGCCTGGGCCATCATAAACATCTTTGTCTTTGGAAGCCTGACCAATGGCATGGATGGCATTGCTATAATCCTGGAAATAACGTTCAGCATCATGTTCGGTCAGCGCGGCTTCACCGAGCATGTCGTAAGAGTAACGGAAGCCTTTATCTTCTAAAGGTTCTGCATGTTCTAGCGCTTCCTGAATGGTTTCACCGGTGACAAACTGTTCGCCCATCATCCGCATGGCGACATCGACAGCTTTACGGATAATCCCGCGACCACTACGTGCTAAAAGACCAGTGAGTATGCTGGACAAACTCTTTTGTTTCGGGGTTTCCATCAGTTTACCAGTCAGCATGAGGCCCCAGGCAGCGGCATTGACAAACATCAAGCTACTTTGCCCAAGGTGTTCTTTCCAGTTGCCCTGATTAATTTTGTCGCGAATCAGCAAGTCACGTGTCGCGCTGTCCGGAATCCGCAGCAAGGCTTCCGCCAGACACATCAGCGCAATACCTTCTTGCGAAGACAAGGAAAATTCTTGCAATAAACCTTGCACAATTCCAGCTTTACCATTCGAGCTTTTACGTTCACGCAGGGTGTGGGCAAGGTTGAACGCCAGGTCATAAATACGCTGATTCAGCTGTTCAGAAATCTGGCTATGTTCAAGCAGGTTTTCAACACACTCGGGTTCAGCACGGCGCCAGGCAGTATTTACCTCAACTTCATAATCATTCTTTTCTTTGAATTCAGTAATATATTCAAAGTGAGGTTTTGCCGGATTGAGGCGGGTTTCTGTATCCATCATATTCATGCCAACGTCCTGTGACTGCCAATATTTTTGTTGAGTGAAATACCTTATATAATTTATGATTACAGAAAGGATGCCAAATAACTCACTATAATTTTTATTCATTTTAGAGAATAATTCAGATGACGAGCCCGATTTTTACCTTGGACAGAACAGATATCAAAATTTTAGATATTCTGCAAAATGATGGACGAATTTCAAATATAAAACTGGCTGAAGCGGTGAATTTGTCCCCGACTGCAGCTTTGGCACGGGTGCAGAAACTGACCAAGGATGGCTATATTTTGGGCTATGAAGCCAAGCTAAATCCTGACATGCTGAATGCCAGTTTCGTGGTCTTTGTCGAGATTTTACTGGACAAAACCACTCCCAATGTTTTGGAAGCATTTTCCGATGCGATCATGCAATATCCTGAAATTGTGGAATGTCACATGATCAGTGGTGGTTTCGATTTTGTGGTGAAAATTCGCTGTGCCAATATGGAAGAGTTCCGCAGAATTTCAGGACAGGTGCTCTGGCAATTGCCTGGGATCAAAGAAACACGCAGTTATCCGGTAATGGAAGTGATTAAAGAAAGTTCGAAAATTCATCTTAAAAATAAAGGGCAAAAATAAAACAAAGGGCATAAGCTACTGCTGTCCCATAATTTAAATTTGATGTTAATACTGAACCAGCATGATGATTTGTTATCTTTAAATATCTGATATTTATATTTTTCACAGCCTTGTCTTTTCTTTAAAGGTTTAAATGGTTTTGTGTAGGCTAAATCCTACTTTTGACAGACCAAAAGTAGGCAAAAGTCTTTATTCCCCATACACGACATCCTGTCATGATGGGGAATGTGTGGCATCCCTGCCACACTCGCGAATCTAATAGATGGACTTTAACTATAGGACAGCAGTGGGGCATAAGCCCCTTATATCGCATTCAAATTTTGATACAACTCATCTGAAATTTATAGTGAATTTTCAGGTTGAGCCGGTATTCCATTTTGCAACTCTGCCATTTCTTTCTTGTACAATTCATCTGCCTGCTCAAAACGCTGAATGACTTCTGGTGAAGGCACTTTTTCTAATAAGCTCACTACCACAATCCCCACAAAGGACAGAATGAAACCGGGAATAATTTCATACAGTCCCGTACTGGCCATAGTGTTCTTCCATAAAATAACCGTCACAGCACCGACAATAATGCCCGTGATTGCGCCGTTTAAGGTCATGCGTTTCCAGAATAAAGACAGGATAATGAGTGGGCCAAATGCAGCACCAAATCCTGCCCATGCATAAGCCACCAGACCGAGCACTTTACTGTTCGGGTTGCTTGCCAGAATAATGGCAAGTACTGCAATCGCCAGTACCATCAAGCGTCCAACCCAAACCAATTCCTTTTGCGAAGCATTTTTGCGCAAGAACGCTTTATACAAATCTTCCGTCAGGGTGCTTGAGCAGACCAAAAGCTGACAGCTCAGGGTACTCATTACCGCAGCCAAAATTGCCGCCAAAATCACGCCTGCAATCCAGGGATTAAACAAAATTTTGGTCAGTTCCATAAATATAGTTTCAGGATTTTGCGAAACTACAGCAGATAATTCAGGATGTTGCTGAAAGTAGGCGATACCGATATAACCTGCACCCATGGCACCGCCTAAACACAAAATCATCCAGCTCATGCCAATACGACGTGCAGCAGGAATGGTCTTTACAGAATCGGCCGCCATAAAACGCACCAGAATATGTGGCTGACCAAAATAGCCTAAGCCCCATGCAAGGGAAGATAGGATGGCGACTGTACTTAAACCTGAAAGCATATTGCTGGCATGCGGACGAGCCGTTTCAATCATGCTTGCAAACTGCTGACTGTGATCACCCAGTGCCAGATAAGCCATAATGGGTGTAAGCAGCAGCGCAAAAATCATCAGTCCTGCCTGGAAAGTATCTGTCCAGCTAATCGCCAGAAAGCCACCGATACAGACATAACTAATTGTTGCAATGGCACTGATCCAAAGGGCAGTAGTATAAGACATGCCAAAAATACTTTCGAATAATCGAGCACCTGCCACCATGCCGGACGCACCATAAATCGAGAAAAACACCAGAATAACCAAAGCCGAAATAATTCGTAGTACACGTTTGCGATCAGCAAAACGACTGGTGAAATAATCCGGCAAGGTTAAAGCATTATTCTGAACTTCGGTATGCACCCTTAAGCGACCTGCAACCAGCAGCCAATTCAGCCATGCGCCAATAATCAGCCCAATGGCAATCCAGGCTTCAGATAAGCCCGAAAGATAAATCGCTCCAGGCAAGCCCATCAGCAGCCAGCCGCTCATATCGGAAGCTCCGGCAGAAAGGGCGGTGACCACGCTGCCCAGACTGCGTCCTCCGAGAATGTAATCTGAAAAGTCGGAGGTGGCTTTATAGGCATACAGTCCTATACCAACCATGGCAATAATATAAAAAATAAATGTGATGAGGGTGGGGTTAAGTTGACTCATGGGCGCATCCTTATGTCCTTATGAATAACATCTTTCCAAGATGAATTTTTGTGCAGGTTCAGTCAGGCGCTGATTCAACCATAAAATTGAAATTACCTTCTGTAACATTTCTAAGGGATTTAATCACGTGTTATGTAGCGGAATGTATTTTCAGATACAATTGATAAAAATTTAATAAAATAAATAACTTATAAGTGTGTAACTTAATGTCATTCATCTTGTGCGAATAATTGTCTACTGTGAATTAGAAATAACGCTCAAAAATTTTTGCGCCTGATTTTTTTAAGGATGAAAATTGGAAGAGGTAAGATAGTTACAAATGCTTACATTCGCTACAGAGTCCATGTATTTAGTTAAAGAGCATTGCCAAATAAATATCTTTTTACAATATTTAAAATAGTGTAAAGCCTTAATATTTTTTCAATTGCACAATTCTAGTGCATACATGTGAGTATATTTAAAGTGACAACAGTTCAACCCGACAATACAAGAATAGAGCGTGATTTATTGGGAGCAAAAGAAGTTCCCGCCGAGTGTTATTATGGCATTCATACGGTAAGGGCTCTGGAGAATTTCCAGATTTCTAATCAGAAAGTTGGAAGCCAGCCGCATTTTATTCGGGCTTTGGCGCAGGTTAAAAAAGCTTCGGCACAAACCAATTTAAAATTTAGCAAAATTTCGGAACAAGTCAGTCAGGTGATTCAGCTGGCATGTAATGAACTCATCGAATTTCCAGAAAAATGGAGTGAGGCTTTTCCATTAGATGTGTATCAGGGCGGAGCTGGAACATCTATTAATATGAATACCAATGAGGTATTGGCCAATATTGCCTTAGAGCATTTAGGTTTTCATAAGGGGCAATATGAACATATTCATCCCAATGATCATGTCAATAAATCCCAATCCACCAATGACGTATATCCAACCGCGTTACGCTTGGCGACCTATTATAGTCTGGATGATTTATTGCTTCAGATGCAAAAATTGATTGATACGCTGCATATCAAGGTTGTTGAGTTTCAGTTTGTTTTAAAAATGGGACGTACCCAATTACAAGATGCAGTTCCCATGACGTTGGGGCAAGAGTTCCGGGCTTTTGCAACTTTGTTAAAAGAAGATATCCGTTTAATTCAGCGTACCCGTGAGCTTTTACTGGAAGTGAATCTGGGGGCTACAGCTATTGGAACAGGAGTGAATACCCCTAAAGGTTATGCGCATGAAGCGATTCAATCTTTAAATAAAATTACCGGGCTGAATTTAATGGGGGCGGAAGACTATGTTGAAGCCACCAGCGATTGCGGTGTATTTATTATTTTATCCAGTGCGCTGAAACGTCTGGCAGTGAAACTTTCAAAAATATGTAATGACTTACGTTTACTAAGCTCGGGGCCGCGTACCGGTTTGGCGGAAATTCGGTTACCTGAATTGCAAGCCGGCTCATCCATTATGCCAGCCAAAATTAATCCGGTGATTCCTGAAGTGGTGAATCAGATCGCCTATAAAGTGATTGGCAATGATTTAACCGTGACCATGGCTGCTGAAGCAGGCCAATTACAGCTTAATGTCATGGAACCGGTGATTGCTGTTTCAATTAATGAATCGATTGAATTACTGACCCGAGCCATTAAAAGTTTGGATACTAAATGTATAAAAGGCATCCAAGCCAATGAGCAGGCGTGCCATGACGCCGTGATGCGTAGCGTGGGCATTGTGACTTTACTCGATCCAATTTTAGGGCATGCCAAATGCGATGAAATTGGCAAGCAATGTATTGTGGAAAATAAAACCATTCAACAGGTGGTTTTAGAGCAGGCATTGCTAACTCAAGAGCAGTTAGATGAAATCTTTGCTTTCAGTAATCTGGTTTCAGAAGTGACAACACCACATGAACTATTGTCACAGGTGAGTTAATACAGAAGATGTAGCTTCTATTATCTATTCCTTTAAAGGAGTAGCAGTTAAATCGCTACTCTTTAATGAAAAATAGGGGTGAAGATGGTGCAGCTCAGGGTTAAAATGGTTGGAATTTTTTCTATGTACCATGCCCATGCTAAATAAACTTGCCGGACTATTTACAGGTTCAGGACTGTTTAAAAGTTCAAACCCTTCTCCTGAACAATTGTTTCTCCAAGAAAACAATATCCAGTTCGATCAGGAGCAGGGCTATATTGTTGATGGAATAGTGGTCAATCAATTGTCAGAACGCTTGGCTTATTTCTCTAATCGCAAACTAAATAACTTTGACGATTTAAAAGCCTTGTATTTTACCGCTATTCTCATCAATGAAAAAATTGATCTGGAAATCGCTAATCAGCGCTTTGTAGCCCGATTAGGCAATAACGAAGAAAACCTGTTGCAGTTGAAACAAATCATCAAAAAGCTGAATGATTACTATCGTAATTTTCTGCGCGAAAAATAATGCGATAGATGCTTGTACATTCGGCATCCAAAAGGATTTGGATGCCAGCATGAGCTGCATATAAAAATAACTCAACCAAGAAAAAACCCATGTTAAGATACAGCTCATGTCATTTAGACCAAAAGCTATATACATGTTCCAACAAGAAATTTCTCAACTGAATCTGCCACAATTAAAAGCAGGCGAAAAACGCTGGGTCGGTAATTTACAAGGCTCATCTGCCGCGTTATTGTTCAAAAAAATTGCCACGCAAAGCAAGCAATTATTCATTATTGTTGCCAGAAATAATCAGCATTTGGGACAGTTGGAAAGTGAACTGGAATTTTATGGCATAAAACCGACCATTTTCCCGGATTGGGAAATTTTGCCTTATGACCGTTTATCTCCACATCAGGATATTGTGTCAGAACGCCTTTCCATTTTGTCAAATATGCCACAGCAGGGCGTATTGCTGCTTTCTGCATCGACTCTGGCACAGCGTGTTGCACCGACCTCATGGATATTGGGCGAACATTTTGATATTAAAGTCGGGCAAAAATTTGAACTGGAACAACAAAAATTGCGTTTAATCCAGGCAGGTTATCATCTGGTCGATAGTGTATATGACCATGGTGAATTCGCTGTGCGCGGCAGCATCATGGATATTTATGCATCCGGTCAAAGTGCACCAATTCGTATTGATCTGTTTGATGATGAAATTGAAAGCTTAAAGTTTTTTGATCCTGAAACGCAAAGAACCACTCAAACGCTGCAACAGTTTTCGGTTTTACCCGCCAAGGAATTTCCCCTTAAAGAAGGACGCGCAACGTTCCGTGATCGTTATGCAGAAAGTTTTCCTCAGGCAAATCCGAAGAAAAATCCAATCTATCAAGATGTTTTAGAAGGCATTGCATCGCCGGGTCTAGAGTTCTATTTCCCTTTATTCTTTAGTAAGCAGGCCATGGATACGCAAAGTACGCTGATGGCATACTTACCCAAGAATGGCATTGTCATTACAGATAAGCATCTGGATGAAGGTTTAACCAGTTTTTGGAAGGATGTGGTTCGCCGTTATGAAGATCGCCGTCATAATGTCGATCATCCTATCTTGCCGCCAGAAGATATTTTCCTGCAGCCGAATCAGGTTTTAGAGCAGCTGAACCAGTTCGCCAGAATCATCGCCTCAGCTGAAGAATTTGTCGAAAAAACCGGTGTGATTAATTTCAACACGGAAACTCCTCCGCGTTTACCGGTGGACCCAAAACAGGAAAAACCATTTTCAGCGGTTAAAAAGTATATTGATGTGGCCAATCATCCGGTACTGTTGGTGGCTGAAAGTGCAGGCCGTCGTGAAACGCTCAAAGATGCCTTGCGTCCAGCGCTGGGGGACATTCCCAATGTTGAAAACTACGCGCAATTTAGAAGCTCTTTACATGCAATAGCCATTACCAGTGCACCACTGGATCGTGGTCTGGTCATTCCGAATCAGCTCACCGTCATCTCGGAAAACCAGCTTTATGAACATCGTGTGGTACAGCGCCGCCGTAAGCGTCAACAAGAAGTATCTGAAGAATTCCTGATTCGCAGTTTAACAGAACTGAGTATCGGTGCACCGGTGGTGCATATTGATTATGGTGTGGGACGTTATGCAGGCTTGGTCACTTTAAGCATTGATGATCAGGAGCATGAGTTTTTACAGCTTGATTATGCTGATGCGGCCAAGGTGTATGTGCCGGTCACCAATCTGCATTTAATCAGCCGTTATAGTGGCGGTGATCCGGATTTAGCGCCTTTGCATAAACTGGGTACCGATGCCTGGAACAAGGCAAAACGTAAAGCGCTGGAACAGATTCATGATGTTGCCGCTGAACTGTTGCATATTCAGGCACGCCGTCATGCCAAACCTGGCTTTAGTTTTGAGCTGGAGCAAAGTCCTTATATGCAATTTTCCAGTGGTTTTGCCTATGAGGAAACTCTGGATCAGGCCAATGCGATTGAAGCAACGCTGCACGATATGCAGCTGGCCAAACCGATGGATCGTTTGGTATGTGGCGATGTAGGCTTTGGTAAGACCGAAGTAGCGATGCGAGCTGCATTTTTAGCGGTACAAAACAACAAGCAGGTGGCGGTTCTGGTTCCGACGACTTTGCTGGCACAGCAGCACTATGAATCCTTTAGAGATCGTTTTGCCGACTGGCCGATTCGTATTGAAGTGCTTTCACGCTTTGGTTCAAGCAAATCACATAGCAAAACCATTGAAGACCTGGCTGAAGGTAAAGTGGATATTGTGATTGGTACGCATAAAATTTTGCAGGAAAGTATCCAGTTTAAAAACCTAGGCTTGATGATTGTCGATGAAGAGCATCGTTTTGGCGTACGGGATAAAGAACGTATAAAAGCTATGCGTGCAGATGTCGATATGCTGACCCTGACGGCTACGCCAATCCCGCGTACTTTAAATATGGCTTTTAGCGGGATGCGTGATCTGTCGATTATCGCCACACCGCCAGCACGCCGTTTGGCTGTGAAAACCTTTGTGCAGGAACAGACCAATGAATCTATTAAAGAAGCAATTCTGCGTGAATTGCTGCGTGGTGGGCAGGTTTATTTCTTGCATAATGAAGTCGACAGTATTGAAAGAGCGGCGGAAAATATTCGCGAGCTGGTGCCTGAAGCGCGGGTAGCGGTTGCCCATGGACAAATGCGTGAACGTGAACTGGAGCAGGTGATGCAGCAGTTCTATCACAAGGAATACAATGTTCTGGTCTGTTCAACCATTATTGAAACCGGAATTGATGTACCCAATGCCAATACCATCTTGATTGAACGTGCCGACAAATTAGGCCTTGCACAGTTACACCAGTTGCGTGGTCGTGTGGGACGCTCTCATCATCAGGCTTATGCTTATCTGTTAGTGCCTTCACTCAAAGGCTTAAAAGGTGATGCAGAAAAACGTCTGGATGCGATTCAGCGTGCATCGAATTTAGGTGCCGGTTTCATGCTGGCGACGGAAGATCTGGAAATTCGTGGTGCGGGTGAGCTTTTAGGCGAGCAGCAAAGTGGTTCCATGCAGGCGATTGGTTATAGCCTGTATATGGAAATGCTGGAAAAGGCGACCAAAGCCATTCAAAAAGGCAAAACTCCGAATTTCGATGCACCATTGTCCTTAATTGCGGAAATCAATCTGCATATGCCGGCGCTGATTCCAGATGAGTATCTGGGAGATGTGCATCAGCGTTTACTGTTCTATAAACGTATCAGTAATACCGATACTCAGGAAAAACTCGACAATATCCGCATGGAACTGATCGACCGGTTTGGTGTGCCACCTCAGCCAGTGAAACAGTTATTTGCTGTGCATCAAATTAGGTTAAAGGCAGAGCAGCTGGGCATTACCAAAGTTGATATCAGTTCGCATGGTGGTCATATTGAATTTTCACCCGATACGCCAGTACAGGCCATCAGCATTATTCAGATGATGCAAAAACATCCGACTTTTTTCCGTATGGATGGCGGACAACGTTTAAAAGTGATGGTGATGCTGGAAGATTATCAAAAACGTATCCAGTTCATTGTCGATTTACTGGATAATTTATTAAAAGAAATTCGCTGATCTGCTGCAGGGTGCATAAATATTATGCACTCATTTTTAAAATTGCCCGGATTTGAATCATTCTAGTCATGAAGCACTTGATTTTTTAAAGAAATTTATTAAATTCAAGCGTGTTAGCATGTTCAGTGCAAATAGTGGTTTATTTGTAATGAAACCCATTGCATAGAATATTCACGTCCCATTGTATGTGATAGTATTAGCCATCATTCTAATTTTGCATAATTTATAAAGATATGTTTAGTTTGCATCCACAACTTGCTCAAGATACTTTTTTTGTAGGCGACTTTCCACTGTCAACATGTCGTTTAATGAATGATATGCAATTTCCGTGGCTCATCTTGATTCCACGCGTACCTGGTGTAAGCGAATTATATGAATTAAGTCAGGCCGACCAGGAACAATTCCTGCGTGAATCTAGCTGGTTATCCAGTCAGCTTGCACGTGTATTCCGCGCAGACAAGATGAATGTTGCGGCACTAGGAAACATGGTTCCGCAATTGCATTTTCATCATGTGGTTCGCTACCAAAATGACGTGGCTTGGCCAAAACCAGTTTGGGGTACACCCGCAGTTCCTTATACCAATGAAGTTCTTGCGCATATGCGTCAAACCTTGATGCTTGCATTACGCGGTCAGGGTGACATGCCATTTGATTGGCGCATGGATTAATTTCTGGTCATCGAAAAAGCCATAGTATGGAATTTATGGTGTAAAGGCTTGGATCAGGAGGAATTGAGTGTCATTAGACGACTGGATTAGAAAAGAACAAAGACAATTTGAATATTTTCATCGTTTGATGGGATATATGATGTTGTCTTTGCTGATGATTGTCTATCATTACACGGCATCTGACACTCAATACCAGATTTATATTCCTTTTTTTCTGTTGGTTATTTTTCTGGTCACGCCGAAATTATCGACCTGGTTACAGTATCGTTATAATTCCAATATAAAACGCAGTGTCTTATTTATTACTGATGTTATTGTTATTTCAGTTATTTTATCTGCTATTCATTTAAACCTGGTTCTGACTTTTATTTCACTGTTTGTCATTTTATATACGGCAATCACTAACAAGATTTCTTTTTTAGTGGTCTCATTGGCAAGTTTAATCGGAATAGCAAATTTTTATCTGTGTAATATTCTGATTTTTGGTTTTGGTGAGTATTTTGAACAAACCACCGGTGAATTAACTGTACTTGGCTTTATTTGTTTAATTACTTTTTTCGGTGTTGGCAGTTTTTACCAAAGCAGCCAGATTCAACATATCAGTAATCGCAAATCCTATTATTATGATCAAATGAATCGTTATATGGAGTTTGCCAACCAGCTTAGCCGCTATGCACCTGTGCAGTTGTGGCAGTCGATTATGAAAGGGGAATCGGAAGCCAAAATTGAATATAAACGAAAAAAAATGACTATTTTCTTTTCAGATATTCAAGGTTTTACCGAACTTTCAGAAACGCTGATTCCTGATGATTTAGCATTCTTGCTGAATGACTATCTCAGTCATATGACGGAAATTGCCAAGCAGTATGAAGCGACAGTCGACAAGTTTATGGGTGATGCCATTCTGATTTTCTTTGGTGATCCAATCTCGCAAGGTGCCGAACAAGATGCAAAAACTTGTCTGGACATGGCGATTGACATGCGTCAGCAAATGAAACTGCTCAGAGAGCGCTGGATTAAAATGGGTTATCCGGCCTTGCATATTCGTATGGGGATCAGTACCGGATATTGTCACGTGGGTAACTATGGTGCGGCGCATCGTATGGCTTATACCATTGTTGGCCGGGATGCCAATTTGGCAGCACGATTACAAAGTGCGGCAGCGGTAGATGAAATTTTGATTTCAGATGAAACCTATAATTTAATCAAAAATGATTATTTATGTGCGCCTAAAGCACCAATCAGACTTAAGGGTATTCAAGGTCCAGTCAAGACTTGGCAGGTCATGGAAAAATATACTTCGCGTAAATCAGATTATCAGCGCTGGTTTGATTATGAATATAAAGGCTTTCATTTATTGCTGAATCTGGATGAAGTGCAAAATTATGAATATCCAGAGCTGATCCAGGTATTGGAAAAAATGATTAAGCGCATTGAAAAACAGCAAAAAATGACCAATTCAGAAGGGATTGTAAAGCTGAGTCTGGAAGATGTAGTGGAAGATCGGAAAGACCAGCAGTATCACTAGAAATATTTATTTAGCCTCAGCTTAAATATAAAAAACCACGCTATTGCGTGGTTTTTTCATCTCTAAATCAATTAATTATTTTCAGAAGCATGGTTAATTGTATATTTGGGAATTTCAACTTCCAGGTCTTCATCGACAATTTTAACTTGGCATGAAAGACGGGAATCCGGCTCCAAGCCCCAGGCGCGATCAAGTAAATCTGCTTCGACATCCGTCATTTCTTCCAGACTGTCAAATCCTTTACGAACAACAACATGACAAGTGGTACATGCACAAGACATATCACATGCATGTTCAATCTTGATGCCATTTTTTAGCAGGCTTTCGCACAGGTTGGCATCCTGTTCAACTTCAAACTCAGCACCATTAGGGCAAATTTGCGCATGTGGAAGAACTTTAATACGTGGCATAATTTTTTCCTATTTATTTGTCCGAGTTTGACCAGTCATCAAGTTTAGTGCCTTTCAATGCTGCATCAATATGTTGATTCATGCGTGCAGCTGCAAAAGCGTCACTGTGTATTTTAAGCTGTTCTACAGCCTGTTCAATAGCTTTGACATCTGTAGTTTCGAGTTGAACTTCAAGCTGAGCTTTGGTTTGTTGTAACTGTGCCAGCTGATCTGCAGATAACAGTTGGGCATCCACTTTTAGGGCTTGTTCCAGTGCTTCAAGTTCACGTTTTGCTTCAACCTTGGTTTCTTGCACATGACGAAGATTTTTATCTTCTTCAGCGTATTTGAAACCATCAATCAGTAAGCGTTCTGTATCGGCATCCGATAAACCGTAGGATGGCTTAATGTCAATTTGTGCATGTACACCCGAAGTGGTTTCTTTGGCAGCAACAGTCAGCAAGCCATCGGCATCCACCTGGAAGGTGACTTCAATACGTGCCTGACCAGCAGTCATCGGTGGAATACCATGCAAGACAAAACGGCCCAAGCTGCGGCAATGCTCTACCAAGTCACGTTCACCTTGTACCACGTGAATCAGCATGGCAGTTTGACCATCTTGATAAGTGGTAAATTCCTGACGTCGTGCTACCGGAATGGCAGTATTACGTGAAATTAAACGTTCCACCAAACCACCCATGGTTTCAAGACCAAGCGAAAGAGGGGTTACGTCCAATAATAAAGAACCATCTTTGGAGTTGCCAATCAGTTGATTGGCTGTAATTGATGCACCAATTGCAACTACTTCATCTGGATTAATCGTACAAAGCGGTTCTTGATTAAATACATCACGCACGGCTTTTTGCACGGCATAAGAACGGGTTGAACCACCGACTAGAACGACATTTTTAATATCGTCTAGTTCAAGTTTGGCATCACGCATCACGCGTTTGCAGACACTGATAGTTTTATCTAATGCAACTTTGATGATCACTTCAAAGGTTGCACGATCTAGCGTTAAGCTTTGATCCAAAATTTTCAATTCAACCGATTCAGCATCAGACAGCGCTTCTTTGGCTTTACGTGCTGAAACAATGAAATGCGCATATTCGGCATCATCTAAAGTTTCAACATTGAGCTGTTTTTTAGCCCATTTCACAATTAAACGATCTAGGTCATCACCACCTAGTGCGGTATGACCACCGGTAGCCAGAACCTCAAATACGCCTTGCGAGAAACGCAGAATAGAAACGTCGAAAGTACCGCCACCTAGGTCATAAATCACATAGTTTTGATTATGTGCCAGATTGGTTTCCTGATCTAAACCATAAGCCACAGCCGCAGCCGTCGGCTCATTGAGCAAACGTAAAACGTTTAAACCGGCCAGTTGAGCCGCATCACGGGTTGCCTGACGTTGTGCTTCATCAAAATAAGCCGGTACTGTAATGACAGCACCATTGACCGGATTATTTAAGCTGCTTTCTGCACGGTCTTTCAGCTGTTTTAAAATTTCAGCTGAAATTTCTACCGGGGTTTTACGACCTTGAGCCGTTTCAAAAGCGGGCATTTCATTTGCTTCACCCACGAGTGTGTAGGGGTGCTGGAATTTAATGTCGGCAGCCGAGCGACCCATAAAACGCTTTACCGAAACAATGGTGTTTTTAGGATCTGTAGTAATAAAAGATTTGGCTTCATCGCCATAATGGGTATTGTTATGACTATAGTGCACAATAGAGGGAAGTAACACGCGACCTTGTTGGTCGTTGAGTACTTTGGCTTTACCTGAAAGTACTGTGGCAACCAATGAATGCGTTGTACCTAAGTCAATACCAATTGCGATGCGATGTTCATGCGGTGCACTTGATTGACCGGGTTCTGCAATTTGCAAGAGAGCCATTGTGTTACATCCTTAGAACTAAAAATTAAAAAATAAAATCAAAACGAATTAAAAATCATCATCTAAATCAAAGCTGTCATCATCAAGGAAACGATCTTCAGCTTTGTCGATGTCAGCCAATACCTTGACAAAGAAACGCAATTTACGCACGGTATCGCGAGCTTCGCCCCAGTCTTCATCTTCATAGTCAATTTTAAATTCACGGACTAAACCGTCAATCCATTGCTGAACTTCGTGCTTTAAGGAAACCAGATCCTCAGCCGATGCAGCTTCATCCAGCTGTTCACGAATTTCCAGTGCAGACTGTAAAAATTCGAAATCCCCAATTGATTGATCCAGATGATAATCTTGTTTTTTCAGACTCAAGAGATAAGCAGCGCGGCTATCAACATTGGATAAAGCCTTGAATGCCTGATTGATCTCGCTCGATTTAATCAGCGCCTGATCTTTGTCTTCGGCTTTATCTGGATGATATTGTTGCTGCAACTTTAAAAATTCATTTTTTAAAGCGGCCAAATCAATATCGAGTGCTACAGGGAGGTTGAACAACTCAAAATGATTCATGGGAGATTGGATCCGCGCGATAGATATGCAAAAATTGACTGCTTAAATGCAATTAAAACAGTGCATTTTACACTGTTTTAATCACCAAAAGAGAGGGGGTTGGGTGTTTAAACGGTGAAAGATTCACCACAGCCACATTCGCCTTTTTTATTCGGGTTGTTAAATTCGAAGCCTTCATTGAGACCGTTTTTCACGTAGTCCATCTCCATACCTTCAAGATAAACCAGGCTTTTCGGGTCAACAAAAACTTTAACGCCAAACTGCTCAAACATCTGGTCATGTGTATCGACTTCATCGACGAATTCGAGTACATAGGCCAAACCAGAACAGCCGGAAGTTTTCACCCCAACGCGAATGCCTTCACCCTTACCGCGATTCTTTAGGTAATTGCTGATATGAGTTGCAGCATTTTCAGTTAAATGGATCATGAAAACTCCGTTAATCTTTTATCAAAAACTTGAAACACTTAAGCTTTTGTTTTTTTGCTGCGATAGTCTTCAACAGCAGCTTTAATCGCATCTTCAGCAAGTACAGAACAGTGTACTTTTACTGGAGGTAGAGCCAGTTCGGTCGCAATGTCGATGTTCTTGATGGCTTGTGCTTCATCAAGGGTTTTGCCTTTTAACCACTCGGTTACAAGTGAGCTAGAAGCAATAGCTGAACCACAACCATAAGTTTTGAAACGTGCTTCTTCAATTACACCTTCATCATTCACTTGAATCTGAAGACGCATTACATCACCACAAGCTGGTGCACCGACCATACCTGTACCAACATTTTCAGCATTTTTGTCTAAAACACCAACATTACGAGGGTTTTCGTAATGATCAATTACTTTTTCGCTATAAGCCATGATGCTTCTCCAAACCTCGGGGTCAGCCTTAAGATTCTTAAAATTAATATGGGGGTGAAATTACGTTTATCAACGAGATAGCTTTAAATTTTAAAGCTATCTCCAGACAATGAATTAGTGTTCAGCCCATTCAACAGTTGAAAGGTCGATACCTTCTTTGTACATATCCCAAAGCGGAGAAAGTTCACGCAATTTCTCAACAGCAGCTTTAGTCACTTCAAGAACGTGATCGATATCTTCTTCAGTGGTGTATTTGCCGAAGCTGAAACGGATCGAGCTGTGTGCAAGTTCATCAGAAAGACCTAAGGCACGAAGTACATAAGACGGCTCAAGTGTTGCAGAGGTACATGCTGAACCCGAAGATACCGCAGCATCTTTTAATGCCATCATCAATGATTCACCTTCAACAAAGTTGAAGCTCACGTTGAGATAGTTTGCAACGTTTTGAGTAGGGTGACCATTTAGGAATACTTGTTCCAGGCCTTGTAAACCGTTCCATAATTTGTCACGGAGTACGCGAATACGTTTTTGTTCAGATTCAAGGTTTTTGCCTGCAAGTTCAAAAGCTTCGCCCATACCTACGATTTGGTGAGTTGCAAGCGTACCGGAGCGCATGCCGCGTTCATGACCGCCACCATGCATTTGAGCTTTAAGACGGACACGTGGTGAACGACGTACGAATAATGCACCAATACCTTTAGGGCCATAAATTTTATGAGCAGAGAAGCTCATTAAATCTACTTTTAAAGTTGAAAGATCAATTTCTACTTTACCTGCAGCTTGAGCAGCATCAACATGGAAGAAAATTTTGTTGGCGCGAGTAATTTCACCAATTGCAGCAACGTCAGTCACAGTACCAATTTCGTTGTTCACCATCATTAAGGAAACAAGAATAGTATCTGGACGAATAGCTGCCTGAACCATCTCAGGGGTAATTAAACCTGTTTGAGGAAGGGGTTCAAGATAAGTAATTTCGAAACCTTCTGCTTCTAATTCACGACAAGTATCTAAAATTGCTTTATGTTCAATTTTACTTGTAATGATGTGTTTGCCTTTAGAGGCATAAAACTGAGCCACACCTTTAAGCGCCAGGTTATCAGATTCTGTTGCACCTGAAGTCCAGACAATCTCGCGTGGATCTGCTTTGACCAAGTTCGCAACTTGTTCACGTGCATATTCTACTTTTTCTTCAGCCTGCCAACCGTAAGCATGAGAACGAGATGCAGCATTACCGAAAGTACCGTCAAACGTTAGGCATTCCATCATGCGTTCTGCAACTTGAGGGTCTACAGGAGTGGTTGCTGCATAATCAAGATAAATCGGACGTTTCATGTCAAATACCTGTAACCGATAAAAAGGCTGAATCAAAAGATGCTGTATTTTGGCGGATTGCAACGGTTTGTACGTTGTCTCGTGCTACTAGATCAGCAAGGGAGATTTTTGCTAGATAATCGGCAATGTGGTGGGAGAGTTCTTGCCATAAATCGTGAGTCAAGCACATTGCACCATTTTGGCAGTTACCTTTATGGTCACAACGGGTCGCATCAACTGTTTCGTTTACAGCTTCAATAATTTCTAATACTGTGATTTCTTCAGCGTTACGAGCCAGGTGATAACCACCGTTGGCACCACGAACACTAGAAACTAAGCCGTGGCGCTTGAGTTTCGCAAATAACTGCTCAAGATAGGCAACAGAAATAGTTTGACGAGCTGCAATTTCAGCAAGCGTGATCGTTTGTTCAGTTGGCTGCAAAGCTAAATCAAGTAGAGCAGTCACTGCGTAACGACCGCGAGTAGTAAGACGCATGATTCGATACACATATTAAGACTAGATGTGTTGATTTTATGAATCCTGACTAAAATAGTCAAGTTTTTTATTGGGCTTTCATTTTTTTTGTTTTATAAGAAAATTAGATATTTATGCAATCCACCAATTATACACTAATAACGCAACTAATAGCACGATAGTTAGACTAAAAGCCATATTGATTCTTTTCTGTTTTTGTTGAATACGACGAATGCGATTCTTATATTGTTTAACTTCTACCTCTAAAGTATTGATCTTTGAACGTTGCTGATCAATTTTTTCTAATAGGGGCACAATGCGCTTTTTGGAGGCAATAACATCTTGCCCATCAATAGGTTCGCTGAGCCATTGTTTCCAGTCCGATAAAACTTTGGGAAAACTAAAAAGAAGGGTTAAATCGCGAAACTCATCTTTAAGGGTGATGTCACCATCAATGCGCATTTTTTTAATACTGCGGCGATTGGCAAAGACAAAAACTTTAATCAAATCTGTAAGTGTAGTGCGAACATCCAGATCGACCATTTTCTCGGGAGCTTTGGTGTCAAACAATACGCCATGTTCCGTGAAAACCACATAAAAATCAAAATAAGGTAAATAGCTATTAATTTTAATGGAAATTTTTTGGTCTATAAATTTTTTAGCCTGCAAGCCAACGACCCGATCATGTTTTAAGATGAAGGTAAAGATTGTCTCCAAAACAATCATAGTCATTGTGAGCAACAAATGCGGTTGATTTTGACCTTGTTGCGATTCACTCATAAAACTTAATCCTTACCTGAAAGGAGCATCCGATGCTCGAAAATCTGTTCAGGGCTTATCACAAATATATTAATCTTGCTTTGTAGAACAGTTTAGCAAATCGATCAAGTGTTTAATTTGCTATTATAGCTGTATTTTTTAAGTAATTATATTTAAGTTGTATGGAAAATAAGCAGGAGATGGTGTGAATGGATAAATCGACAAAAGATCAAGAGATTGATCAACAAAAAAATGAAAATGCTGATAAAACAAAGAATAAAGCACGTTCAGGTCGTAAATCGGCTTTGGATTTTCGTAAATATACTCAACAAATATGGCTTGCTGGTTTGGGGGCTTTTTCGCGTGCGGAAGAAGAAGGGAATAAATTATTTGACTCTTTAGTCAAGGTGGGGGAAGAACTGGAATCCAAAACCACAGAAATTGCCGATCAAACTGTAGAAAAGGTTTCGGAAAAAGCCAAAGAGTCGGTGAGTGACACTAAAGATAAAGTAGAAAAATTATTGGATCATAGCGTGAACCATTCTTTAAACAGAATTGGTCTGGTGACGGTTAAAGATATTCAACATCTAGAAACCCTCATATTACAACTACATAGCAAGGTCGATTTTTTGATCGAAGAAAATAAGATTTTAAAAGCGCAAATTGTAAAAAAATGAAACATTTTTGCTTTTTCTGCATTTTTCAACAATTTTTTTCGCAAATATTTTGCAGAAAAGCATATTCAGAGTATTGCGTTTTGCCCCAAAGCATTGATATAAAGGTGCTATGGAATCCTTAGACCTTAAATAAACGATATTAAGAGGACATAATCTTCATGAATAAATCAGAATTAATCGATGCAATTGCAGAGAAAGGGGGATTGTCTAAGACTGATGCAGGTAAAGCCTTAGATGCAACAATTGCTTCAATTACTGAAGCACTTAAATCTGGTGATACTGTTACACTTGTTGGTTTTGGTACATTCAACGTTAAAGAGCGTGCGGCACGTACAGGTCGTAACCCGCAAACTGGCGCAGCTTTAGAAATTAAAGCAAGCAAAGTACCAAGCTTTAAAGCAGGTAAAGGTTTAAAAGATTCTGTAGCTTAATCTTTTTTGATGCCGATAAACGCGCCCTAGAAGGCGCGTTTTTTATTAATAATGCCGATTACAGTTTGAACTCATTCATTCACAGCAGGTTTTCAGGTAAAATCCCCCACAAATAAAATATTGGAATACTTATGGAATCTTTTCGTAAAGTTATTAAAGGTTGGTTGGGCAAAGCTTTGCTCATTTTGTTTTTGACCCCTTTAGCACTTGTAGGTATTGAAGGATATTTTAGTGGTGGAAAGTCAGAAGACACGGCAAAATTGGTTAATGGCCAAGAAATTTCTAAAAAAGAATTAGAATCATTGACCAAAACATTTAAAGACCAATACTTGGCTTATGCCAATGGCGACGAAACTTTATTGAATCAATCTTTCATTGAAAATAAAGCGATGGATAGCCTGGTTGCTCGTACCTTGTTATTGCAACAGGCCGAAGAGTTGGGTATTTCTTTGAGTGATGCACAAATTGAACAGATGGTTGCTCAACAACCGAGCTTTCAGGAAAACGGTAAATTTTCTGAAGCCTTGTACTCAAATTATTTACGTTCAGTGGGTATGACCAGTCAGGCTTTGATTGCAAACTTGCGTAAAGATCATGCCCTTAAAATGTTGACTTCAACATTTATGGACTATGCATTGGTGAGCAAGCTTGATATTCAGCAAATTGCCAACTTGCAGACTGAACAGCGTACTTTACATCTAGCGAGCATTAAGCTGGATGAGTACAAGAAAAATGTAAATGTAACAGCACAAGATATTGCAGCCTACTACAACAAGCATCAAAAAGCCTTTAAACAAGTAGCAAGTGTAGATGTTGACTATGTGGTGTTAACGCCTGCCAATGTGGCTCCTGCGAATACGCAAGTGACAGATGCCGAATTGCAACAAGCTTATGCTGCCTTTGTCGATTCGCAAAAGCAAAATGCCAAGCCACTGGTAAAACATATTTTAATTACTGCAGACACCCGTTCAGATGCTGAAGCGAAAAAATTAGCGACCAATGTTGCTGCGAAAATTAAAGCAGGCATGTCCTTTGCTCAAGCTGCAGCACAATATTCGGATGATACCGAATCTAAAGCTAAGGGTGGTGTGGTAGAAGCTTATGCAAAAGGCGTGTTTGGTGATGCATTTGATTTAACAGTTGCTTCTTTAAAATCAGCACAGGTTTCAGCGCCAGTTAAAACCCAGTATGGTTATCATTTAATTGAAACAGAAGCAGCGGTAGTGAAGTTGCCTTCATTTGAAACTGAAAAACCACGCTTGCTGGCCGAGTTGCAAAAGAGTAAAGCTGCCAATTCATTCTCTGATGCGGTAAATGGCCTGAATGAAATGGTGGTGGGTAGCGATGCACTGGATGTGGTGGCCCAAGAAGTTAAAGGGGTAAGCGTTCAGTCTGTAAAAGGTATGACTTTAGCTACTCAGCATTCTGTACTGAGCGATGCTAATGTTAAAGTTAAGCTGTTTAATGATGATGTGAAAAATGGTGACCGCAATGCGTCTAGCAGCATCCAGATGGCAAATGGTAATACCGTTTGGGTGAAAGTGCGTAATTATCATGCGGCTGGGGTGCAAACTTTGGCTGAAGCAACACCAGGTGTAAAAGCGAAACTCATCGAACAGAAAGCATTAAATGCAGCGAAAGCGAAAATCCAGGCTGCGCTTGATGGCTTTAAATCACAACCTGCGGCAACAGTAGCGGCGAAAAGTGAAATTGCGTTTGAAAGTGCAGGTGTTTTTGCACGTTCACAAGGTTTGAAACGTGAAATTGAACGTGCAGCATTTAGCGTTCCAGCACCGAAAGCAGGCATGTGGTCGGTCACAACTGCTGCATTGCCAAATGAGTTGGTGGTGGTTGCTGTATCGAATGTCAACAAAATGGCTTCCAGTGCTTTAAGTGATGAGCAGTTAAATGAATTGTCCAAGTTGTACCAGCAACTTCGCGGTCAACAAGAACTGGATGATTACACGCAATATCTAAAATCACATGCAAAAATTAAATAATCTGCTGTAAAGAAAAAACCTGCGTTAACGCAGGTTTTTTTATGGCTGAATTAAAGCTTATTCGGCACGGATTTTAAGCTCATAGCCTGAATATTTGCGGATATTAATGACACCTGTATCTAAAATCAGATACTGTCCTTTAATGCCTTGTAACTTGCCGCGAATAGTAGGAGTTTTGTCGAGATTATGCGATTTGATTTTTTCTGGATATTGTTCAACCGGATAAACAAACTCACGTGGCAGCTCATCTTCCATCACTTCAATGGTTTCGTTAAATTCCAGATTCTGGCTAAATTCATCACGTATGGTCTGAATTTTCGGTGCAAATTCTTCAATCAGCTGTTCACGCACCTCAATCAAATTCAGCGGTTCAGCTTCGCCTTTGAGCAGTTTACGCCAATCGGTCTTATCGGCCACTTGAGTTCCAAACATAATTTCCAGTTGACCTGAAAGACGGCGGGAGCCAACTTTCATAATCGGTAAGGCTTGAGTTGCGCCCTGATCCAGCCAACGCGTTGGCATTTGTCCCATACGGGTAATTCCGACTTTTAATGCACTGGAATTGGCCAGATAGACAATATGCGGCTGGAAGCACACCTCATGGGCAAAGCTGTCTTCACGGCAAGTACCGAGGTGATAATGACAGGTTTCCGGTTTCATAATACACATGTCACAAGATGCTTTGGTTTTAAAACATTTAAAGCAGTGACCCTGTGAAAAAGATTTGTTGGTTTTGCTACCACAAGATATGCAATAGATATTGCCGGTCCATTCGATCTCGATTTCCTGGCCTAAATTGAATGGCAGGTCAACTTCTGAGCGATCTAGAATAAATTTATATTCAACATTTGCCTTGTGTGTATGTTGATCAGTTACACTAAGGTCCTTAAGACCTGCATGCATTTTATGGCAAATGCCTTGTAGTTCCATACAGAATACTCTCTTCAATAATAAGGATGCAGTTATGGCTGAACAGAATGTCATCACTTCTATGCTAGACGATTTATCTAAAGAACAGCCTATTCAAACTGCATTATGTATTGGTCAAAATCTGGATCAATACAACAATAATCAATCAATTCAATGGCACTATTTTAACGTAACTGAGTTTTTAAATCTGCCTTTTGCCCGGCGATATGACCTGGGTTTTGTGGTGATGGACTCACAAGAGTTGGTCGCACTTTCTGATGTGCGGAAGTCGCAACTGTTGGTGAAACTGCGTGATTTAATGGCAAAACGGATTGTAGTAGTTAGCAGATTGCAAGATGAGAAATTATTGCGTTCTTTGGGCTTTACTCAACTGATTGACAAAACCCAACATGATAGCGATTTTGCTTTGTGGCAATTCAATATTTTAACTTATAAACATGTACCGGACTGGTTTAATTCCAAGTTTTGGGCAAACCCGGAAAACTGGAATAAATTTCGTTGGTAATTTATTGATTTATATAAATATATATAATTTAAAAACTTAACAATTCATATTTAGTGATTGCTTTAAAAGCGTCGTATTCTTTTATTAAGCTCATAAAAGGATAATGCAATGACTAATCTGAGCAATATCGTTGAAATATTCGCTAAACAGGCTTTGGGCGGAAAGCAGCAACAATCTCAGCAAGGTGGCTTAGGTGATATTTTAGGTTCGGTATTTGGACAAATGAGTGGTAATAATACTCAGCACAATCAACAAGGCCAACAAAATACGCAAAACCAGCAGCGGCAACAAGGCGGATTGGGTGGAATTCTGGGAGCAGTGCTGGGCCATTTAAGTGGTCAACAGAACCAGCAACATAAACAAACTCAGCAACGCAGTAATGTCGGATCAAGTAATACCAAAACCTTATTAATAGCCGTGCTTCCCCCCTTGGTACTTGCCTGGATTCAGAAGCAGGGTGGCATTCAGGGAGCATTGGATAAATTAAAAGGTATGGGGCTAAGCAGTCAGGTGGATGACTGGGTCTCTACAGGACCGGGTGAAAATGCCAGTGTAGATCAGCAGCAAGTTCAAGGGCTGTTTGATGAGCAGGAAGTAGAGCAGGTCGCACAAGAAACCCAGGTGCCTACGCAGGATATTTATGGCGCTATTTCCAAAGTGTTGCCGCAAATTATCGATTCCCTCACCCCGCAAGGTGAACAGACCAATAAACAGGAAGCCAATGCTGATATTCAGCAGGTGATGAACCTGGTTTCTGGTTTTCTGAAACGCTAAGATTTTTAAACCAGTTGAGTAAATAATTCAGCTGGTTTTTTATCATTTTAAATAAAATAGCAGGTAGTAATTGAGTATTATTGATGATTGTCCATGCTAAATAAACTATTGGATTTAGATATTTTTTTAGCGATATAGTGGGACTTTTTTAAGCGAATTAAAATAATTTGCGATTGAAATTCCAGTTCACCAAATTCAGGCTCGACCTGTACATAATGTAGTTGTCCAAAACTGTCCCGTACCCGTGCCTGTGCGGAAAATCCCGGACGGGCATTACCGCTGGAAATGGTCGCCAAACGTCCTAGCAGACTGACCTGTTGTTTGGTAAGCGTTGGCTTGATGACCTGGTCAAGACAATGAATCATAAATACAGTGAAAAACACCGCAATGATCAGTGCAGGGATAATCAGGTAATAAGCAGGCAGGAATTTTTGCTGCTGTGAAAATACGCAAAGTTGCAGAAAATAGCCTGAAAAACTGAAGTTCATCAGTAGAAACACCACAATCAGTGTCTTGGAAAATTTAACATTGAGAAACGGTGAGTCGGTGAGTTTTTTAGGTGAAAGTGCTTTTAGAAATTGAGTCGGACGAATATTGAAGTAATAGCCAATGGTTTCTACCATGCTGAGTAAAATTAAAGCCAATAAACTTAAATGAAACGGGATTAAGTTATAGTCTTGCAGAAACTCAAGCATGGCAAATTCCATTGGGTTTATTCTTCTTTCAGGTAAATTCCACCATCAGAATGCACGGTAATTTCAACTTTTTCAAGTGATTGCCCTTGGCATGGACCAGAAATACATTCGCCGCTTTCAACCAGGAACAATGCACCATGGGTAGAGCATTCAATATATTCCTGATCACGGTCTAGAAACTGGTTTTCCAGGAATTCCAGTTCAACTTGTAAATGCGGGCAGAGATTCTGATAAGCATAAAATGAACCATCACGCTGAGTAATGAAAATAGTATCACCATTCGGCGTTTCGTATGAACGTGCTTCACGTTCAGGAATCTCTTCCGTCATGGCAATTTTAATCATTATGCACATTCCTTCTGGAAGTTGTTTAATAATTCTGCGTAATGTTCGACGCTCAGGCGCGGACCAAATTGTGAAACCACTTCACTTGAAATCAGGATTGCCAATTCGGCAGCCGCTTTCAGGCTTAGTCCAATATTTAATGCATACAAGAATGCACCGGCAAATGCATCGCCTGCACCATTGGCATCAACTGCTGTTACTTTACGCCCTGGAACTTTTAAGGTCTGTTCAGAATCGGAAATTAAAGCGCCTTCTGCAGATAATGTAATGACAGTGTATGTGCTTTTTAATTGCAATTTAGCCAATGCTGCTTCAATTGAGTCGGTTTCTGTATACATTAATGCTTCATGCTGATTGCATAACAATAAATCAACGCCATCATCAATTAACTCATCCAAACCTTGACGTGCATATTGCACCATGGCTGGATCAGATAAAGTTAGTGCAATTTTTACCCCATGCGCTTTTGCAATTTCACGTGTCTGTTTAACGGCAAGTCTTGCTGAGTCACTGGTAGATAAATAGCCTTCAATATACAGCCATTTTGCAGTTTTTAACGGTTCAAAATCGATTTGTGTTTCACTCAGTTCAGCGGTAATACCAAGGTAAGTTTGCATGGTACGTTCAGAATCCGGACTCACCAGAACCATACATGTTCCGGTCACACCTTCACTGACGGATTGTTCTGCAGTTTGAATGCCGGCATCATTTAAGCCTTTCAGGTAAATTTGACCAAGTTCGTCGTTACCCACGCGGCAAGCATAAAATGCTGTGTTGCCCAAGGCACTAAATGCAACGGTGGTATTTGCAGCAGATCCGCCTGATGCTTGACCTTTGTATACTTGCGTTTCTTTTAAATTATTATATAAATTTGCTTGTGTTTCACCATCAGTCAACTGCATAGTGCCTTTTTGCAAATTTTGTTGAATCAGGAAATCGTCAGAGACTTTAAATTCTTGGTCGATTAATGCATTACCAATTGCAAAAAGATCAACAGTTGTCATGTCTTTCATTCACATTTCAAAATAAAACGCTAAGTTTACACCAATGCTCATGATTGCTGTAGATTGATGAATAAAATTCAATATATGACTGATGCTCGTACAAAATGCACTATAGGAAAAGATTAGGAAGGTTCGATGAATATCACGATTGCAAAAGCTGAACAATTACCTGCACAAATCACAGAATTAGCCAAGCAAGCTCAGAAAGAAGGATTCCAGCTTATTGATCAACTGATTGAAGAGTATGAAAGTGGCAAAAACAGGTTTGATCAACCTGGGGAATTTCTTCTTTTTGTTTATGATGATGAGAAACTGATCGCCTGTGGTGGTTTAAATCAGCAGTGGAACGAAAACGAAATTGATGCCCGTATTGGTCGTGTACGTCGTTTTTATGTCTTGCCTAAATATCGTAAGCATGGCGTGGGCAAGCAATTGTTACAACAGCTGGAAAAAGAGGCGCGTGCCAACTTTTCAGCACTGTGCCTGAATACCGACACCAAAAATGCGGCACATTTCTATCAAAAGCAAAACTATGTGTTTGTAGAAAATCATCCCAATTATAGTTATTTTAAATATTTGATCTAGTGACAGCATTTGAGCCAAAAAAGTACCATCAGCACTTCGATGGTACTTTTTTTTATTCGCAATCCCACAAAATAAGCTTGAGTTTTAATTTTCGGTTAAGTCTTGCAGAGAATGATGATGAAATGACCATTAGATTATCAGTTCCTCATGAAACAGCTTGAATTACAACAACATCTGATAAAAGTTCCTGCAATAACGGCACTATTCTGGTTGACCAAGATTTTTGCCACAACTTTTGGTGAAACAGGCGGAGATGCGCTGTCTATGTCGCTGAATCTGGGGTATTTGCTCAGTACCTTTATTTTTGCCGCGCTATTTATTCTATTGCTATTTTTTCAAATACGGGCAAAGGCTTATCATCCGTATTTGTATTGGTTCACTATTATTGCCAGTACCACCGTGGGCACAACCCTGGCAGATTTTGTCGATCGATCCTTAGGGATCGGCTATGCAGGTGGCACGAGTATATTACTCGCTCTGGTGTGTGTGTCTTTATTTATCTGGTATAGGGTAGAGGGAAGTATCTCACCCCATACAGTCAATTATCCTCGTGCAGAAATTTTCTATTGGCTCACCATTACATTTTCCCAAACCTTGGGTACGGCTTTAGGCGACTGGTCGGCAGATAGCATGGGCTTGGGTTATAGTGGCGGTATTGCAGTTTTTGTCACACTCATCTTAGTGATTCTATTGCTGTACTTATTTAGCACAATTTCACGAACATTCTTATTCTGGAGTGCCTTTGTACTCACTCGTCCCTTGGGTGCAGTAGTGGGTGATTTTCTGGATAAACCTATTGCCTCGGGTGGTCTGGATTTAAGCCGCTTTGCCGCTTCAGGGGTGATACTTATTGCAATATTGTTGTGTATTCGCTTTAGCCATCAATCTGCTGCCAAAATGGACTTAAAGATATAGCCATCTGCGCTGAGATTTAAAAAATAGCCATTCGTGGCTATTTTTTTTGTTGTGTAAATAGAGCCTGTTTTCAAAAAAGCGCCAGCATAAACTTGACTGAAATGCTTGGAATTTCGTAAAGCTGTGAATCCAAATAGCGCAATATTCAGGTATAATCAAAACCATCTTATAAATATGTAAATGTCGGAGATCACATGACTGTAGATGTCACTGAAACCATTTCTCAAACTGTTCATCCTGCGTTTCAGTTGATACGTCAACACCATGTTGAGGCCTTAGATATTCGGGTGTCTGAATATAAGCATAAAGTCACTGGTGCCATACATTATCATCTGGCCAGTGATCTGGATGAAAATGTCTTTCTGGTTGCGTTCCGTACCCAACCGATGGATTCAAAGGGTGAAGCGCACATTTTAGAACATACTGCACTCTGCGGTTCGGAAAAATTCCCTGTTCGTGATCCATTTTTCCTGATGATCCGTCGTTCATTGAACACGTTTATGAACGCGTTTACCTCGGCGGACTGGACAGCCTATCCTTTTGCCACGCAAAATAAAAAAGACTTTCAAAATTTACTGGAAGTGTATTTGGATGCTGCTTTTGCCGCGAATTTAAATGAACTGGATTTTGCCCAGGAAGGGATTCGTATTGAGCTGGAAGATGGTCAGCCGGTATATAAAGGCGTGGTGTTTAATGAAATGAAAGGGGCGATGAGTTCGCCTTCAGATCAGCTGTATCATCAATTGGCACATCATTTATTCCCGCACACCACTTATCATTACAATTCAGGTGGCGATCCTAAAGATATTCCAGATTTAACTTACTCAGAGTTAGTTAATTTCTATAAATCACATTACCATCCAAGTAATGCGGTATTTATGACCTTTGGTAATGAATCTGTCTATTACTTGCAGGAACAGTTTGAAACTTTGGCTTTATCCAAATTCGAAAAAGGCCAAACTCTGCATTCCACTCCGGAAACTCGCTTAACAGCGCCAATTGAAGTGACTGAGACCTATGCGGTAGATGCAGAAGACCTGAAGGATAAAACCTATCACGTGATTTCATGGTTATTGCCCCAAGCCAGCGATATCAAATTGCGCTTAGGAATGCGTTTGGTGGAAGGTATTTTACTAGAAGATTCGGCTTCGCCTTTGCGCCATTATCTGGAAACCTGTGGTTATGCCCAGTCGACCGGTCCAATTATGGGTGTAGACGATTCCAACTTTGAAATGACTTTCTATTGTGGTGTACAGGGTTCAAATCCTGAACATGCTCAAGAATTTAAAGAAGGTGTATTTAAGATTCTTGAAGATGTGGCCTCTAAACCCGTAGATGCTGAAATGGTTGATGCCATTTTGCATCAGATTGAATTGCATCAGCGTGAAATCAATGGCGATGGTATGCCATATGGTTTAAGCCTGATTCTGAATGGTTTGAGCAGTGCGATTCATCATAGTGATCCGGTGCAGGTTTGGGATGTGGATAGTGCGATTGAGCAAGTCAAGGAGGAGCTCAAAGACCCAATGTGGTTATCCAACCTGATTAAACAATATCTGTTGGATAATCCGCACCGTGTACAAATGACTTTAGTGCCGGATGCAACTAAATCTGCCAAGGAAGCCGAAGCGGAAAAAGCACGTTTGGCAGCGATTGGTGCCCAGCTGACAGAAGAACAGAAAGCTGCCATTATTCAGCAGACTGAAGCACTCAAAGTCCGTCAGGATACTCCGGATGATTTGAACCTGTTACCGAAAGTGGGACTGGAAGATGTACCGGTAGACCTGCATATTGTACAAGGTCAATTGCGTGAAATTATCAGCAATAATCTGGATACACCGTTGAATTTGTATCATGCTGGAACCAATGGTCTTTACTATCAGCAAGTGACCATCAAAATTCCAGACCAGGTGGTGCACTCGCCATATTTTAACCTGCTCTCTATTTTGTTGGGTGAAGTGGGTGCAGGCGAGTATGGTTATCTTGAACTGCAACAACTGCAAACCGCCGTGAGCGGTGGCGTGGGGATGGGGGCATCACTGCGTTCAAAAATTGATGATAAAAATAAAATTAGCGCATGGCTAACTTTGACCACCAAATCATTGGTGAATAATTTTGAAGCCATCCGTTTGTTGAAGCTGGCATTTGAACAACTGCGTTTTGATGAAAAAGACCGCATTATTGAGTTGCTGCAACAACGTAAAACACGTTGGAATTCACGTATTTCGGGTTCAGGTCATAGCTATGCCATGCAAATTGCAGGGCGTAATCATAGTGCCTTGGCACAACGTGATTATCACAATACCGGTTTGGGAGCATTGAACTGGCTAGGTGATCTGGTCACTAAAATTGAAAAAGATGAAGCCGCTTATGATGCCTTAATTGCAGAGCTAAAAGCCATTCATCGTCTGCTTTTACAGGCACCAAAACAATTCTTGCTGGTGTGTGAAGAACATCACTCTGATCGTTTAATTGAAGAAGTTCAAGAGGTTTGGGACAAGCTTGCGGTTGATCAAACAGCTGTAGAATTAACACCCATTGTCACAGAAAATAGCAATCATGACGAAGCTTGGTTAATTCAAGCCAATGTTCAATTCTGTGCAGCTGCATATCCTGCGGTAGAAGTGTCTCATCCCGATGCTGCTCCGCTCATGATCTTGGCGGCTTATTTACGCAATGGCTTCTTGCACAGTGCGATTCGTGAAAAAGGTGGCGCTTACGGTGGTGGGGCTAGTTATGACGGCAATGCATGTTCATTCCGTTTCTATAGCTATCGCGATCCGCGTCTGGCAGAAACCTTTAAAGATTTTGAAGCCAGTATCCAGTGGTTGTTGAATAGCGAACACAAACCGCATCAACTCGAAGAAGCTATTTTGGGGTTAGTTGCAAGCATGGATAAACCGGGCTCTCCAGCAGGAGAAGCGATTAGTGCTTGCTATGCATTACTGCATGCACGTACACCGGCTGTTCGTAAGCAATTACGTGCGCGTTTACTTGTTGTGACACTGGATGATCTAAAACGGGTAGCAGAACAATATCTGGTTCAGCAAACACCAGTAAAAGCTGTGGTGGCACCAGTAGCGAAGCGCGATGCCTTGATTGAACTTGGCTTCAATATTCAACAAGTGAATTAAAAGATAGGGGTGGTTGATATTTCATCAAATGGCTTGCGCTAAAAACAGGACACGGCTTAGTTTCTAGCGCAAGGGACGAGCATTTTTTACTTTTATTTCATTACCAAGCAGTTGTTTAGAATGACTAAACATCCTGCTCCGTAGCTTATATTTGCTAAAAAATTGGCATGGTCACAAACCATGATGAAAAGTTTTTACAGCCCCACGTTTGAGGTAAAACCCTATGGCGTTTAAAACGCTGGAACGCATACCTTTGCAACTGAGCATGATCATGCTCAGTTCTTTGTATGTGACGAATATTCATGCACAAACCCCACAATCTTTAATTACACCTGCAAGTCCCGAAGCATGCGTGGCATTAGAATCCAATGCGGATCGTTTGGCCTGTTATGACACTTTGTTCAAGGTGCCTGAGGCTGAAAAAACTGCACTGGTGTCTGAACGTCAGGCAGCCAATCAAATTGCACCTGCACCGACTGAACCGGAAACGATAAAAGAAAAAATCAGTCATAGCGTGAGTAACATATTTGCTGTTGAGGGACCAAAAATCGATCCCAATACGTCCTTGCTGGACAAGCGTTGGGAGCTGGCACCTGAAAGTAAGCTTGGAACCTGGAATATTCGTGCCCACCAGCCGGTTTATTTACTGCCGGGATTCTGGACTTCTGACAAAAATGAACGTCCTTCCAGTCCGAATGTAAATAACACTGTGACAGCAGATCAAGAACAAAACCTGAAATCCATGGAATCCAAGTTTCAGCTGTCTTTAAAAACCAAAGCAGTTGAAAACCTGTTTGGTGATAATGGCGATATCTGGTTGGGTTATACCCAGTCATCACACTGGCAGGTTTATAATGCAGATGCCTCGCGTCCTTTTCGTGAAACCAATTATGAACCTGAAGCCAGTCTGGTTTTTCGTACCAATTATGAAATTTTGGGCTTAAATGCACGCCTGCTTGGTGTAACCTTTAACCACCAGTCCAACGGTCGTGCTGATCCTTTATCGCGTAGCTGGAACCGGGTCATATTTAATGTTGGACTTGAGCGTGATAACTTCGCACTGATGTTGCGTCCCTGGTATCGCATTGAAGAAAATGCCAAAGATGACAACAACCCGGATATTAAAAACTATATTGGCCGTGGTGATTTAACCGCATTTTACCGCAAGAATGATCATGAATTTTCACTGATGCTACGTCACTCGCTAAAAGGTGGCGATGATGCACACGGCGCTATGCAGTTTGATTGGGCATTCCCGATTAGCGGTAAATTGCGTGGTCATTTTCAATTATTTGATGGCTACGGTGAAAGTCTGATTGATTATAACCATCGTGCCACTTATGTCGGTTTAGGCGTGTCCTTGATGAATTGGTATTAAAATTTATCCATGAATGATAAAAAACCACTCTTTATGAGTGGTTTTTTATTGAATCGGGTTTAACCAATTTGAATATCTGCCGGTGGATGTTTTAAACGGCTTTTTTTCGGGGTAGCAATCAGGTAGGCCAGAGTCAGTGGCCCCAAACGACCCGCAAACATCAGTAAGATTAAAGCAAACAGACTTGCTGGTTGTAATTCACTGGTAATGCCACGTGATAATCCTACCGTACAGGTGGCAGAAACTGCTTCGAAGAGTAAATCCAGGAAGTTTTTGCTTGGCTCCAGAATAAGAAGCGTAAATAATCCTAAAAATATCAGTATGGCAGTAATGGAAACCACGGCTAAGGCTTTAAATGAGGTGGTTTTAGAAACTGAGTGATTGAATACGGTTAATTCTTCTGAGCGTCGTAAAAAAGTGATCACACTTAATACCACGATAATAAAAGTACCCACCTTAATACCGCCAGCCGTGCTGAGTGAACCGCCACCAATAAACATCAGGATCATGGTGACTAAGGTGGAAGCATCGGTCATGTTCGCCATCTCCAGGCTGTTAAAACCAGATGAGCGCGGAACGGTAGCATGGAACCAGGCATTTAGGGCTTGATCGCCCAGACTCATATTCGCCAGGGTTAGGGGGTTATTGGCTTCCAGTACCCAAATCACAATAAAGGCAAACAGGTTCAAACCTGCAATGGTAGAGAGTATTAATTTGCTATTGGCACTTAATTTTTTCCAGCGACGAGAGC
Organism: Acinetobacter sp. NS-4; assembly: GCF_037402435.1. NCBI lineage: Bacteria > Pseudomonadati > Pseudomonadota > Gammaproteobacteria > Moraxellales > Moraxellaceae > Acinetobacter > Acinetobacter sp. NS-4. The sequence continues at coordinate 163,355 of NZ_JBBEUE010000005.1, forward strand.
GCTGGATATCCATCAGTACTACAAAGCCAATTCCACCAATAATGTAGAGCATGCTAATGGTAAAGGTAATCAGGTGCTGGTCTGCAAAACTCATTAAACTGTTTGGGAAAAGCGAGAAACCACCATTATTAAAAGCCGAAACACTGTAAAAGGCGGCATAAAAGAACGCGTGGGCCAGATCGTATTCTGGCATCCAGGCAATGGTTAAAATCAATGTGCCAATCGCCTCAAAAAACAGGGAATATAACAGCACCCCTTTAATAGTGAATGACACTTTGGCCAGGCTGGTTTGACCAATGGTTTCCTGCGCCATCATTTGCTGTTTGAGCCTGATATTGGAGGAAAGACTCAGTGCAGCCAGTATGGCAAAGGTCATAAAACCCAAGCCGCCGCTTTGCAATAACAGCATAATGACGATCTTGCCAAAGGTGGTATAGGCTTCTCCGACATTGACCACAGACAGCCCGGTAATGGTCACGGCAGAAGTTGAAGTGAACAGGGCATTCAGCCAGCTTAATTCACCATGATGTGAAATCGGGAGTTTGAGCAATAAAGTTCCGACAACGATAAAGCTCAAGAAACCCAGAGCCAGTAAACTGGGTGGGCTTAGATTGACCGTATTAGGATTTTTATTTTGCGCTTGATTCATATTTTATTTAAACCGGGCAGACAGTTTTCTTAAGGGTTCAATTTCCCCTTCCACGACTAAGATATCACCTTCTTGCATGATTAAATTAGGATCAACGCTATATGAAACTTGCTTGCCGCGTTTGTGCAGAATAGTTTTAATTTCAGGAACATGACTCATAAGCTGATGAAAGCGTTCTCCCTGTTGACTCTTTTTAATTTCAATTTTAACGATGAAATGATTGTCTTCTAAACCCATATAACGACTGACCATCGGGTAGCTTAATGACTGGGCAACCCGATTACCCATATCTTCTTCAGGATGAATGATTTTATCCACGCCAAGATGGGTCAAAATCATGTGATGGGCTTGCGATTTGGCCTTAGCCCAAATTTTATTAATCCCCATATTTTTTAGATGTAAAACACATAAGATACTGGCTTCAATGTCTTCGCCAATAGCTACCACCACAGCTTCACAGTTTTGAATATTCAGTTCTTTGAGCACATGTTCATCTGTGGCATCGGCAATGACTGCATGAGTCAGCTGATCAGAAATGGTTTCTACATATTTTTTATTGCTGTCTATACCAATTACATCATGGTTTAAAATGGCTAATTTAGTTGCGACGGTTGCACCAAAACTACCCAAACCAATCACTGCAAACTGTGCCATGTGTTTTTAATCCTAATTCGTTTTCAATTTTTACATCATATTTCAACGACTATGATGCCACTAAATTTTAGAGTTTGCGTGTTAAACTTTAGCTTAAGTATTGAATAACGTCATTCAACTGAATTCTAAACAGGGAATGATTAGCTCAAGATTATAAAATAGTCCATGTACAGCTTTCGATTGATGTGATTTGTCTAACTATTTTTTAATAACGAGAGTTAAATGCAAAAAAATAGCCTGTATGAATACAGGCTATTTCAGGTAATGCTAAAAAATTATTTCAAGAAGCGTTGATAACCCAGGTTATTGGTAATTTCCGCATATGGATAAGTAATACTTTCCAATGTTTCAATTAAACCATCCGGATTCTGTTTCGCGTCGCTTGCTTCCAAGCCAACCAGAACACGACCTTCAGCCGCACCATGGTTACGGTAATGGAATAGGGTAATGTTATGCGTTGGTCCTAAACGTTCAAGGAAGGTTAATAATGCCCCTGGACGTTCCGGGAATTCCACACGGAACAGGCGTTCATTTTCGATATCTGCATGACCACCGACCAGATAACGAATATGCAGTTTTGCAACTTCATCATCAGACAAGTCATCTACGTCATACTGAATTTTTAAGGTTTCATAAATGTCATGACGCTCTTTTTCGCCACCTTTTAAGCTAATGCCGACAAACACTTGTGCGGCACTAGAAGTGCTGGCACGGTAGTTAAATTCGGTGATGTTACGGCCTTGCAGGGCGCGGCAGAAGTTCAGGAATGAACCTTTTTCTTCCGGAATGGTGACTGCAAAAATGGCTTCTTTACGTTCACCAAGTTCTGTACGTTCAGCAATATAACGCAGGCGGTCAAAGTTCATGTTGGCACCACAAACAATCGACACCATGTTTTTATTTTCTAAGCCATGTTCAGCAACATATTTCTTGATTCCTGCAAGTGCCATGGCACCAGAAGGTTCAACAATGCTGCGGCATTCGTCATAGGTATCTTTAATCGCAGCACAGATTTCGTCTGTGTTGACCAAGACTACATCACGCTCAACAATTGGGCCGGAGTTATCCGATTTTTGTAATTGGATCACTTCAAACGGTTTTGCACCAATTTGAGCGACCGCAGTACCATCAGCAAATAAACCTACAGAAGGTAAAATTACACGTTCATTGGCTTCAAAAGCAGCTTTCAAACAGGCAGATTCATCATATTCCACAGGAATAACTTTCACATGTGGAGCAACATCACCCAGATAAGCAGCAACCCCAGCAATTAAACCGCCACCGCCTACGGCAACGAATACATACTCCACATCACGCCATTGACGCAAAATTTCATTGGCTATGGTGCCTTGACCGGCCATCACCAGTTCATCATCGTATGGCGGAATAAAAGTCATGCCTTCATCTTGCGCACACTGAATTGCATATTTATTGGCAACGTCAAAAGAGTCGCCGTGTAATACCACTTCACCGCCTAGACGTTTTACAGCCTGAACCTTAATGTCTGGTGTAGTTTTCGGCATCACAATAATGGCGCGAATTCCCAGTTTTTTACCAGATAGAGCCACGCCTTGAGCATGGTTACCCGCTGAAGCCGTAATAACGCCACGTTGCAACTGAGATTTCGGTAATTGACTAATACGGTTATAGGCACCGCGTAGCTTGAAGGAAAAGACAGGTTGTAGATCTTCGCGTTTAAAGCGAATGTTATTATTTAGTTTTTCACTAATTCGTGGCGCTGCTTCGAGTGGGGTTTCGATTGCAACGTCATACACCGTTGCCTGTAATATTTGTCGAACCAAACGAGACAGCATGTTAATTTTCCATCTAACAGTTTAAAATAGGCCTTTATTGTAACAAACCCCTGTACATTTGGGCTGTTTAATCAGCAACAAATGTCAAAAAATAGTTGAGCCAAGTTATGAGTCTGTATGCTACCCAAGATGAAAAGAAACAAGCTGCTGCAAAAGCTGCTTTAAAACACTTGCCTAAAGGCGGTATTTTGGGTGTAGGTACAGGAAGTACAGTAAACTTCCTCATCGAATTATTGCCAGAATTACAATTAGAAGCTGCAGTGGCAAGTTCTGAAGCCACTGCGCAGCGTCTGAAAAAGTTAGGTGTTGAAGTGGTCGACATGAACTCTGTAGGCGGCTTAGATGCCTATGTGGATGGTGCGGATGAAATTGACCGTCATATGCACATGATCAAAGGTGGCGGTGCTGCACTGACTCGTGAAAAAATTGTCGCTTCAATTGCGAAAAAATTCGTTTGTATCGTCGATGATTCTAAATGGGTAGAACAATTGGGTCATGATTTCCCATTGCCTGTAGAAGTCATTCCAATGGCGCGTTCTGCTGTAGCCCGTAAAATTGTTTCTTTAGGTGGTGATCCGGTTTACCGTGAAGGCGTGGTAACAGATAACGGCAATGTAATTTTAGATGTGCATAATCTGAATATCTTGAATGCGCTGGAACTTGAAAAAACTATTAATGACATTCCAGGTGTGGTGTGTAACGGTATCTTCGCGATTAATAAAGCCGATATCGCTGTAGTTGCAACTGATAATGGCATTGAAGAACGTACTGCAGTTTAATCTATATGAACTTTTTATGTAAATTGAGTTTCGATTTATATTTTAATTTCTAATGGAAGTTCCCTTTCCTTTGAAAGGAGAGGGTTAGGGAGAGGATTTATATGAAGAATGCCCTCATCCTAACCTTCTACCTGAGGGAGAAGGAACTTTTCAATATTAATTTCACTACCATTATTGAATATTTAGAATTCCTTTAAAGCATTCTCTTAGAAAATGTGAGATGTGAAGTTCCGTTAGGAGGGGGAATTTAAATTATAAAATTATAGATAAATGACCTCAAACTTACCCAAAATTCAAATCACTCGAAAATTACGCGCAACACGCTTGAGACTGCGCGTAGAGCCGACACAAATTAAATTAACTGTGCCGCAGTTTTGCACACAGCGCCAAGTTCAAGACTTCTTAAAACAATCAGAACAATGGATGATTGAAACATGGCAGAAGCAGCAGGAAAAAACAGGGCAGATTGATAAAAGCTTACCCACCAAATTGAAGCTTTTTAATTTGGATCAACCTTTACAGATTATTTATCGAACTCAAAAGCAGTCATTTATTTTTGATGATGAAAACTTACAACTTTTGATTAGTGATCGCCAGCCTGAACAATATCTAAAAATTTTTGTGATTGCTTATGCCAAACAGCATTTACCTGTTTATTTAGATCAGACTAGCCAAGCATGTAATCTGAGTTTTGGTAAATGTACGATTCGCCAGCCAAGAACTCGCTGGGGCAGTTGTTCTGCCAGACATGACATTATGTTGAATAGTGGTTTGGTACTATTTCCTGAAAATATTACCCGTTATGTGTGTGTACATGAATTGGCCCATACCAAACATTTTGATCACAGTCCGCATTTCTGGGCGGAAGTTCAGAAACATGATGCAAATTTTCAACAGCATCGGAAAATGCTGAAAACAACGCCAATGCCTTGGTGGTGGGGTGTTATCTGAGGTGTTTTTTTCTTTGATGCAAAATTTAATGCAAAACACGATAACTTCTGATTAAGCAAAATATTATAAAAATGAGTATCAAAAAGAAAAAATATTCAACTGAGAATGCTTCAGCAAGATAGAGTTTGTAATGAAGAATAATACAAAGAATTATGATAACCGCAATGATATAAAGCATAGTGGTGTTTTTTTTGGATATATATTGATGATTTTAAATGAATTTAATGGTATTGCAAGTTCAGAAGTATTTTGAGGTATGGATGGTTTAAGATTAAAATAATAAGCGATAAATTTGAATATTTATCAAGTACAGTCACAATTTAAATAAAAATTTAATCTATATCAAAACAGTTCAGAAAACCAAAACTTCCTGTCATACTACGCAGTTACGAAATGAAAACTTTAGATTTGAGGTAGTGATCGTGATTACTGTTGGTATTGTCGGTGGTACAGGTTATACAGGCGTTGAATTGTTGCGTCTTTTACTACGACACCCAAATGTGCAGGTTAATGTACTGACATCACGTACTGAAAATGGTCGCCGTGTAGATGACATGTTCCCAAGCTTACGCGGTCATACCGATCTTCAATATTCAGATTTAAACATCGATGAACTGAAAAAATGCGACGTGGTATTCTTTGCAACGCCTCATGGTGTGGCAATGAAACATGCGGCAGAACTGGTTGCAGCAAATACTAAAGTCATCGATCTGGCAGCAGATTTCCGCTTGCAAAACTTAGAACAGTTTGAAAAATGGTATGGTCTTGAACATGCCTGCCCAGATATTTTAAAAGATTCCGTTTACGGTCTGTCAGAACTGAACCGTGACAAAATTAAAAATGCCAAGGTGATTGGTAACCCGGGTTGCTATCCAACAACTGTACAGCTCGGCCTTGCTCCATTATTCAAACAGGCTGAAGCTTTGGTTAAACCGGAAAGCATTATTATTGATGCTAAATCGGGTGTTTCGGGTGCAGGTCGTAAAGCCAGCCTGGGCATGATTTATTCTGAAAATGCCGACAACTTTAAGGCTTATGGCGTTGCAGGTCACCGTCATCATCCTGAAATTGTAGAAGCCCTGGAAAATATTTCCGGTCAAAAAGATGTATTTAATCACATCGTCTTTGTACCGCATTTAGTGCCAATGATTCGTGGCATGCTCAGCACCATCTATGTCGATTTAACCGATGCGGGTGATGCTGTGGACTTGCAAAGCCTGTATGAACAGTTCTATGCCAATGAACAGTTTGTGGATGTCATGCCAGCCAACAGCTCGCCAGAAACACGTTCTGTGCGTGGTGCAAACCAGCTTCGTATTGCGCTATATAAACCGCAACCGAAAAAATTGATTGTGTTATCTGTACAGGATAATCTGGTGAAAGGTGCAGCAGGACAGGCAGTACAAAATATGAACCTGATGTTTGGATTTGCAGAAAATGCAGGCCTTGCAGGAATTGGTTTATTACCATAAAAAACGTTTTTCAGCTTCACACACATTTGGATTTGGATTTAAATGTGTGTTTTGAATGAATCAAAATAAGAGATGACGATGCCGAATTCTGACTCAAATACTCCGTCACAACTGTCCTTGCTCAGTAAAAAGCCTTTTTTAAAGGGTAATTTACCGCTAGGAATTAGTGCTGCCATTCTTGTTCTGGGAAGTGGTTTGCTGGGCTATTCAGTTGGGCATCGGCAAGGTTTGACTGTGGTAGGCTATGAAGCGGATGCAGAACAACTGGTAGAAGTTGTGCAAAAGCAAAAGACGAGTTTGCAAACACTGAATAAGAACTTGAATTTGGCTGTGCAGGAACGTGATGTTGCAGTCAGTAATTCAAATGATTTATTTACTGCATTAAATCAGGCACGGGAAGATAAAACCCAGTCTGAAGGTTTAAGTGCAATTTACCGTGAAGTATTGCGTCAGCGTGGCGGTTTAAGCCTGACTATACAGAATATCGGTATTAAACCCTTACCTGAAAATGCTTATGAATATCAACTTGATCTGGTGCAAATCAGTCCAAATAGACGTGGTATTTCCGGAACTGTAGAGTTGCGTTTAATTCAAGGTACTGAAGTTTTGGTTGTTCCTATGGAAGACAAGAACTTTAATTTTGAAGATTATGAACGTTTAACCGGACGTTGGACCATGCCTAAAGGCTTTACACCACAATTTATTGAAGTTCGTTTAACTGGCGCTACAAGCACACCGGTAATTAAGCGTTTTAGTTGGGGTCGTGGTAAACCTATAGAGAGTCAATCGGCATTTATTTCTGAAATCCCTCAAGCAGAAGCAAATGCGCAATAAATGTGAATTAAAAATCCTATGCGAATGAATAAGCGTCAAAATTGTTTAAATACCATCAAAAATTCTTTTCATCAATCAGGATATGTCGATTGGCATATTAGTCCACGCTTAGGAAATGACTTGCAGGATGAATCTGAAGGGGATATTGCTGTGCAAACAGCACCCCCTGAGTTAAAGCGTCCCCCCCCTGTATGCTGTTGTTTTAATGAATGACGATTACACCCCTATGGATTTTGTAATTGAAATTTTACAACAATACTTTGCTTTGAATCTTGACCAAGCCACACAAGTAATGCTAACTGTACATTATGAAGGGAAAGGTGTTGCAGGCGTTTATCCACGAGACATTGCGGAAACGAAAGCGAACCAAGTCAATAATTATGCTCGGTCTCAAGGTCATCCATTACTTTGTCAGATTGAGCCAAAAGATTAAGGGGATTACATGCTCAGTCGTCAATTAGAAGTATCTTTACGTTTGGCTGTTAGCATGGCTCGTCAAAAGAGACATGAGTTTCTCACGGTTGAACATTTATTGTTGGCTTTACTTGATAATGACTCTGCTGTAAATGCGCTAAAAGCGTGTGGAGCAGATATCATCGTGCTCCGTAAAGAGCTAGAAGAATACGTTGAACAACACACCCCTAAACTGGCCGAACATAGTGATCAGGCACCCCATCCGACTGAAAGCTTTGATCGCATTCTGCAACGTGCAATTTTCCATGTGCAATCAAGCGGTGGTGATCGTACGGTAGAAGGTGCAGATATTTTGGTTGCAATGTATTCTGAACGGGATTCTTTTGCGGTTTATTTACTTAAACGTCACCAGATTAATCGTTTAACATTAACTCAATATTTATCGCATGGTACCCGTAAAGAAGACGTACCTGCTGAAGAAGAAGTGGAAGAGTTGGATGGAGAAACATCAAGTTCGTCAAATGCAGGTCCACTGGATTTATACACCACCAATTTGAATGCAGAAGCCCAAAAAGGGAAAACCGATCCTTTGATCGGGCGTGAAAAAGAAATTGAACGTACCGCACAAATTCTATGCCGTCGCCGTAAAAATAATCCTTTGCTGGTTGGTGATCCGGGGGTTGGTAAAACCTCGATTGCAGAAGGACTGGCTTGGCTGATTGTTAATGGTAAAGCACCGAAGCCATTAGCCCATGCAGAAATATATAGTCTGGATATTGGAGCTCTGGTTGCAGGAACCAAGTACCGTGGTGACTTTGAAAAACGCTTGAAACAACTATTGAATGCGTTGAAAAAGAAACCGGAAGCTGTGCTGTTTATTGATGAAATTCACATGATTATTGGGGCTGGTTCAAGCATGGGCAGTACCATGGATGCATCAAATTTAATTAAACCGGCTTTATCGAATGGTTCGTTACGTTGTATCGGTTCAACCACGTTCCAAGAGTATCGCCAAGTTTTTGAAAAAGATCATGCCTTGTCACGTCGTTTTCAAAAAATTGATGTCAATGAGCCTTCAATTTCTGAAACCATTGATATTTTACGTGGCTTGAAATCGAAATTTGAAGATTTTCATCATGTCAAATATGATGATAAAGCACTGGTTTCAGCGGTAGAGCTATCAGCCAAGTTTATTAATGACCGTTTCTTGCCAGATAAAGCAATTGATGTAATTGATGAAGCAGGTGCTCAGCGCCATTTGAAAGCCGAGCAAGACGATACGTTAATCACGGTTGAAAATATTGAAGATATCATCTCCAAGATTGCCCGTATTCCACCGAAAACAGTATCGAAAGATGATAAAACAGTGCTTTCAAATCTGGAACGTGATCTTAAACGTGTGGTCTTCGGTCAGGATGAGGCAATTGAAGCCTTGGGCTCTGCAATTAAATTGTCGCGTGCAGGGCTAAAATCACCGGATAAACCGGTGGGTAGCTTTGTCTTTGCAGGTCCTACCGGTGTGGGTAAAACTGAAGTGACCAAGCAGTTGGCAAAACTGTTGGGTGTGGAACTGGTTCGTTTCGATATGTCGGAATATATGGAGCGTCATGCCGTTTCACGTTTAATTGGTGCACCTCCAGGTTATGTCGGTTTTGATCAAGGCGGGCTACTCACAGATGCGATTCATAAGAACCCACATTGCGTATTGCTATTGGATGAAATAGAAAAAGCACATCCAGATGTGTTTAATTTGTTATTGCAAATTATGGATCATGGCGCATTGACCGATAATAATGGTCGCAAGTCAGATTTCCGCAATGTGGTTCTGGTTCTTACCACCAATATTGGGGCTGAAAGTATTTCACGCGCCAGCATTGGCTTTAGGGAGCAGGACAACAGCAATGATAACCAGGAAGCTATGAAAAAAGCATTCTCTCCAGAATTCCGTAACCGTCTGGATGGTGTGATTCAATTCAAGGCATTGCCAACGACAGTCATTGAAAATGTGGTTGATAAATTCCTGACTGAACTTCAAGCACAGCTTGATGAGAAGAAAGTGATTCTGGAAGTGGATAAGAGTGCACGTGAATGGATGGCTGAAAATGGCTATGACCGTTTGATGGGTGCTCGTCCAATGCAACGTCTGATTCAGGAACACTTGAAGAAGCCACTTGCCGAGATGATTCTATTTGGTGAGCTTGCAGAACATGGTGGTAATGTCGCAGTATCTGTGAAGAAAGAAAATGGTAAAGCAGTAGGGCTTAAACTGGAAGTTTTTGAAGATCAGACTGCTGAACCAGCTTAATCAAACTTAATTAATCAAATAACCCGTGTTCACACGGGTTATTTTGTTTTTTATTTTCATTCTGACATTTTCCTAAAGATAGAAAAACTGACCAATTAAAAATTATGGATATCCAGCTTAATAAAGTTATCACCACATTTTTATTATTCTTAGTCTCTGCTGTGATGGAAATTTTAGGCTGCTATTTCCCTTATCTGATTCTGAATCAAGGGAAATCCCAGTGGTTATGGTTGCCTACTGCTCTGGCATTGGCGGTGTTTGTCTGGTTGCTGACTTTGCATCCTGCCGCATCAGGTCGAATTTATGCAGCTTATGGCGGTATTTATATTTTTACTGCTTTAATGTGGCTACGTTTCGTTGACCATGTAACTTTGACACGTTGGGATATGTTAGGGGGATTAGTCGTCATACTTGGTGCGATGATTATTATTTTACAGCCGCAAGGTTTGATACGTTAGTGCATGAATATATTCACTACTAACGTATCCAATTATGCTGTTAGAAAGTACATTCACTATTTTTGATTTTAAAGTCATAACTTTGACTTTCAGCTGAAAGTTTTAGCTCAACCTTATATGGATTGACCCGCTGAAATTCATTTTCAAACAACAAATTACAACTTTGCAGGATATTTTTTCTAATCAGCTTTTTGACTTCTTTTTCACCCACATCTTGTGCAAACTGGGAAAAATCAGCTGTGGTGATAATACCTTCAATTTCTACTTTATTCGCACTCATTTTGTATTTTTCCATCAGCATGTTTTGATCAATCTGGAAAGGCAGCGTGCGTGAGTCTTCATCACTAATCACATCTAAAATTTCATCGAGTGCTTTACTGTTTTGGATTTTAAATGAGTTGTCTAAAATCTGTTTCTTAACTAAATATTGATCAAGTTCTGTGGCTTTGGCTTGAGCTGTATGGAGCATGAAAAAAGTACTTAAACATATAAATATTTTTTTTAAAGGCATCGTTATAATCACTTAAAAAGTTTATGGCTTAAATTAAACTTTTTATACGCATAAAAAAAGCACCCGAAGGTGCTTTTTTAGAAAACTTTAGTCTGAAAACTTAATCTTTCTTTAAATTTTCATTGATCAAGAATTCGACCAGCGCTTTTTGCGCATGCAGGCGGTTTTCAGCTTCATCCCAGACCACAGCATTTTTGTGGTCTAGCATGTTTTCTGAAATCTCTTCGCCACGGTGAGCAGGCAAGCAGTGCATGAACAGGCAATCAGGATGTGCTAAATCCATTAAACGCTCATTCACCTGATAATCAGCAAAGGCTTTTTCACGGATTTTTTGCTCTTCTTCCTGGCCCATGCTTGCCCAAACGTCAGTCACGATTAAGTCAGCATTCACGGCTGCATCTTCAGCAGAATCCACAAGTTCTACGCAATGGGCAAATTCAGACAAGAATTTTGCTTGTGGTTCATAGCCTTTGGGGGCAGCAATTTTGAGTTTAAAGCCCCACATGTGTGCAGCTTCAATATAAGAGTTGCACATGTTATTGCCGTCACCAATCCAGGCCACGGTTTTTCCTTCAACTGAACCACGGTGTTCAATAAAAGTTTGCATGTCAGCTAAAAGCTGGCAAGGGTGATGATCATCAGTCAAGGCATTAATTACCGGAACTTTTGAATAAGAAGCAAAACGTTCCACGATGTCATGGCCAAAAGTACGGATCATAACAATATCAAGCATGCTTGAAATCACACGTGCCGAATCTTCTACAGGTTCACCACGACCCAATTGCGAGTCACGTGATGATAGGAAAATTGCGCTACCACCAAACTGGCTCATACCTGCTTCAAACGAAACACGCGTACGGGTGCTCGATTTTTCAAAAATCATGCCCATGACTTTGCCAACAAAAGGTTGGAAAACTTCGTTGTTATGTTGCTTACGTTTGAGTTCAATCGCGCGTTGCAAAATTTGATTCAGTTCTAAAGTCGATAAATCGCGTAAAGTTAGAAAATGACGTAGAGCCATGGTTACTCCACAATAATTGCTGAATAGAAAAAAACAACAATTAGTTGTTGGTTGGTTAAATGGAAAGGGAATCGATTAATATACTATATGCAGGGAGAATTGCAAAAAAACTAGACCTGTTGATGGCCTTCCAGAAAACGATCTACGCAATAAGTGATGTAATTGATGGTTTCCTGATCATTTTCACGGATCGGAACACCCATGAGCACGCACCATTCAATATTGCGGATAATTCCAAAATACAGTTGAGCAGAATAAATCGGTTGTTTACATTTAATAATGCCGATTTCATCGGCTTTGGTTAGAGCATTGGCTATGGCCATTTGAATATGCTTTGGACCCTGTTCATGAATGTATAGAGCAAGTTGTGGACTGCGCTGTGTCTGTTCAATGATTAAGCGAAGGAAGGCTGCATTCTCTGGAAGCATTAAATGTTGCTTAACATTCATCAGGGTCTGAATTAAATAGGCACGAAGATCGTCTTTGCCGTGTTCAAAAGGTATGCAGATATCTTTAAAAAACAGTTCACGGCGATAATCACAGATTGCGGTAAATAGACCTTCTTTATTGCCAAAAAATTTGTAGATTGAAGCTTTGGAACCACCGGCATGATTGACAATATCATCTAAGGACACGGCATCGTAACCATGTTTCAGAAATAGCTCGTTGGCACTGAGTAAAAGCGCCAGACATCGTTCATGACCACGTTTTGTTTGTGGTGTATCACGAGCGAGCGGTTCTAATTGAGCGAGTTCTTGCATATGGCGTATTAGTGTCAACAATCAAAAAAATTAATTCAATTGCAATCATAGCAAAAATATGTACACATTTCTTGAAATAACGGCTTTGTCTTATTTAGAAACAATTATGAAGAAACGAAATATTACTATAGTTTTGGTGAATATTTGACTAAAGTTATAGAGTAAAGATTCTAAATAGTCATGGCCAAACAGGGGTTTATGGATATACTCAAACTTCGATAAATAAAGTGAAACTGTGGAAAGGAAGATGACACAACAAATGTCTGCAGGCTTAAGATTTAGACAAGCACTGGAAGTGGAAAAGCCATTACAAATTATCGGCACAGTGAATGCCTATGCAGCCATGATGGCGAAAGAAGTGGGTTATAAAGCCATTTATGTATCGGGCGCAGGAGTTGCCAACTATTCTTATGGCTTGCCTGACTTGGGTATGACCAGTTTAGATAACGTATTAGAAGATGTGCGTCGTATTACCGAACGTGTAGATACGCCATTACTGGTAGATATTGATACAGGATGGGGCGGTGCATTTAATATCGCACGTACTGTGAAGCAGATGATTGCAGCAGGTGCTGCAGCTGTACATATTGAAGATCAGGTGGCACAAAAACGCTGTGGACACCGTCCGAACAAGGAAATTGTAACCCAACAAGAAATGGTCGATCGTATTAAAGCTGCGGTAGATGCCAAAACTGATTCAAACTTTGTAGTGATGGCGCGTACTGATGCCTTACAAAAAGAAGGTCTGCAAGCCGTGATTGACCGTGCATGTGCATGTGTTGAAGCGGGTGCAGATGCCATTTTTGCAGAAGCGATGACAGATATCACCATGTACAGAACAGTGTGTGATGCGGTGGGTGTTCCTGTATTGGCCAATATCACCGAATTTGGTGATACACCTTATTACACAGTGGATGAGTTGGGTGAACAAGGCATTCGCATGGTGCTTTATCCACTCTCTGCTACGCGTGCAATGCAGAAAGCAGCTTTGGAAGTGATGCGTTCTATTCGTGAAAATGGTACGCAAGTTAACGTATTGGATAAGATGCAACAGCGTAAAGAACTTTACGAATTCCTGGATTATCATACGTTTGAAAATACTCTGGATAAACTGTTTAAATAAATAATTCAAAAAGGAGAATTAAAATGGCTGAAGGAAAAGTACTGACAGGTGCAGGATTGCGCGGACAGGTTGCAGGTAAAACCGCACTTTCGACAGTAGGTAAGAGCGGCGCAGGTTTAACCTATCGTGGTTATGATGTGCAAGATTTGGCGGAGAACTGCCAGTTTGAAGAAGTTGCTTACCTGATTTTCTTTGGTGAATTGCCAACGACTGAACAGCTTGCAGCTTATAAGGCGAAGCTGAAATCGCTTCGTGCATTGCCTCAAGCATTGAAAGAAGTATTGGAACGTATTCCAGCAGATTCACATCCGATGGATGTGATGCGTACTGGCGTTTCCATGCTGGGCAACCTGGAAACAGAAAAGTCTTTTGCTGAGCAGCAAGATGTTGCGGATCGTATTTTAGCGACCTTACCTGCGATCATTTGCTATTGGTATCGTTTTAGCCATGATGGCGTGCGTATTGAAGAAAATACCGATGATGATTCTATCGGTGCGCAATTCCTGCATTTACTTCGTGGTGAAAAACCAAATGAATTGCATGAACAGGTGATGAATGTATCATTAATTCTTTATGCAGAGCATGAATTCAACGCATCAACATTTACGGCACGTGTATGTGCTTCAACATTGTCTGATATGCACTCATGCATTACCGGTGCGATTGGTTCACTGCGTGGTCCATTACACGGTGGTGCTAATGAAGCTGCTATGGAAATGATTGAAAACTGGACTTCTGCCGACGAAGCTGAACGTGAAATGCTGGGCAAGCTTGAACGTAAAGAAAAGATCATGGGCTTTGGTCATGCCATCTACAAAGACAATGATCCTCGTAATGGCATCATCAAAATCTGGTCTGAACGTTTGGCGAAAGATGTGGGTGATACGGTACTGTATCCGGTATCAGTACGCTGTGAAGAAGTGATGTGGCGCGAGAAGAAATTATTCTGTAATGCTGACTTCTTCCATGCTTCTGCTTATCACTTTATGGGTATTGCAACCAAACTGTTTACGCCAATCTTCGTGATGTCGCGTGTAACAGGTTGGGCTGCGCATGTAATGGAACAGCGCGCGGATAACCGTATTATTCGTCCAAGTGCGGATTATACCGGTCCTGAACTACGTAAAGTGGTTCCAATTGCCGAGCGTAGTTCTGCTGCTTAAGTCTGATAGTGTTGAATCAAAAATAAAGCCTCATTAGAGGCTTTATTTTTTTGCAGTCAATAACACCGGATCTTCAATGCTATAACCAGTTTCATAAGGCAGGCCCAGATATTTAACCACTGCTAAAATTTTCTGTTGCTGAGGAACTTTGTAGGCTTGAGAGATGTTTAATCCATAGCGGTAATCAATTGCTTGGTGGATCTGGCTTTTAAAGTTTTTACTGCTGAGCTGGTATTTATAAGTATATTTAGGAATATATTGTTTAGGGTCATACCATGACTGTTGTTTTGAGGTGGTTTTATTTAACACCTGAATCTTGATGCTCGATTTGGGTATAGGCGCGAGGGGATTAAGCCGCTTTTTAATTTTCGCTATTTCCTTATCGAACTGCCGACTATCTTGGTCATAATCAATTTTCTTGGTTTTAGGATTGATATACAGTGAACTCACCTGAATCAGTTTTTCAGGCTGTTTGTTGTTTTTTAATTGATAATAATAGAGTTGTGGCAGGCGACCACGACCATCCAGATAATGTTTAAGCAGATAAACTTTTTGTTCTTTGCCTTCATACCCCAGAACTTCAATATTTTGAGGGCCGCCTACGGTTGCAAAACAGGTGCAGGGCAGTAGTATGAGGCTAAATGCGAAAGTTTTAATGTTAAACATTATTAAATTCCCTGAATGAGTTTGGTTATTTCATCTGCAATATATTGGGTTAAAACAGCCAGCCGTTGTAACGGTGTTCCATCAATAAAATAATGAAAGTTATGAATTTTATTTAGGTATAAAATTGAGGTGAAAAATGTGCCTTCAGGTTTGCTTTCTGTTGCGCTACCACCAGGTTTGAGTAAACCGGTACAAGCAACAATAATATCGGCTTGAGTAAAGAGATTTTTTCCTTGCCTTGCCATTGCCTCAGTAACTTCGGCTGATTCGGCCGTATATTTTTCAATAAGTTCAGCATCAATATTCAATATATTAATCTTGATAGAGGGATCATAACTGACCAGTCCGCCAAGCAAAATTTCTGCACCGCTGTTCTTGCAAATAGAAAATTGACTGGAAAGATAGCCTGAGCTTGCGCTTTCAATAAAGGCAATTTTTAATTGATTGAGCTCAAGTAAGGCACAACATTTTTTTATCATGTTTTTACATTATTAATAAATATTCATTTATTTTAGCTTAAACTGAGTAAATTAAAATGATTATATGATTCATATTATTTTTTGTATATGTGATGTGGTTAACTATTGGGTTTGTTTTTAATTAAAACAAAAAGTTAATTTCAAATTATCTTTTATAAAACAATTTAAAAAATACATTATAAAATGTTATAATGTTTTGATTGATATTTTTGAGGAATTGATTTGTGGATATTTTGAAATTCATTAAAAGTTTTAATAATGTAAATACGTACTTATTAATATCAATCTTGATTTTAATATTTTTTGTTGTGTATTTTTATTATATTAAACCGGTTTAATGGATTGTGGGGGGTAATCATAATTTTATTTATTATGTTGGTTGATATCTATAAAATAATAAAAACCCAGTGATTTTACTGGGTTTTTATATATAAATAAAATTTAGTTTTCAAGTGCAGGAGTTGCAGCCGCAATGGCAGCAGCAACGGCATCATCTTCAGATTGTGCTTCATTATTAGATTTAGCTGATGCTTCTGAAGTCGGCTTTGGTTCGGCTTTCGGAGCTTCAGTTTTAGGGGCTGCTTCAGTAGCCGGCTTTTGTTGCGGTGCGTCACGTACTTCACGACGAATTTCAGTCGTGGTATTTGCTGTTTCCTGACGTTCAACTTCTACCTGTGTTGGAATTTGGGTTTCGTTATTTTCAACAGCTTCTAAAGGTTCTGCTTGTGCAGGTTGATCCAATTGTTCAGTTTGTTGAGTTGTTTCAACCTGTTCTTGCTCATCTTCCTTTGGTGTTTCTTTTTTTACACACGCTGTTAAAAGTAAACCTGCTGCAATGGCACCACAAAGTAAAAGTTTCTTATTCATAATCGCACAAAATAAAGCATTAATTGGATGTTGCCATTATAACAGCAATTACGAATATGAAAATCCTATGAAGTTACTCTAATTTTTTATCGGAAATGCTGATAGAATAACCAATTGTTTATTGTTCTATGAATTGATGCGGAATGACTTTGCTTTATTGGTACAGAGTAAAGTAAAATCGCACAACATTGTAGGCCAATTTAGGCTCCATTGTACGAGAAACTTAATGACCCATTTTATTTTCGTTACTGGTGGTGTTGTATCATCACTAGGTAAAGGTATTTCAGCTGCATCTGTGGCTGCGCTTTTAGAAGCCCGTGGTTTAAAAGTGACCATGGTCAAAATGGATCCATACATTAATGTCGATCCAGGGACGATGAGTCCGTTCCAACACGGTGAAGTTTTTGTCACAGAGGATGGTGCGGAAACTGACTTGGACTTGGGTTATTACGAACGTTTCTTACGTCGTGCGAAAATGACCAAATTGAATAACTTCACATCAGGTCGTGTTTATCAGGATGTTTTAAATAAAGAACGCCGTGGTGACTATCTGGGTGGTACTGTTCAGGTTATTCCACATATTACTGATAATATTAAAGAACGTGTGCTTCGCGCTGGCGAAGGTTATGATGTTGCCATTGTTGAAATTGGCGGCACAGTAGGTGACATTGAATCTCTCCCATTCATGGAATCTGTACGTCAGTTAATGGTAGAACTTGGTCATAAACGCACGATGCTTATGCATTTGACCTTACTTCCATACATCAAGTCAGCAGCAGAGCTCAAAACCAAGCCTACCCAACACTCTGTAAAAGAGCTGTTGTCTATTGGTATTCAACCAGACATCCTGATCTGCCGTACCGAACATGATGTTGATGCCGATACCACTCGCAAAATTGCGTTATTTACCAACGTTGAAGCGCGTGCAGTTGTGGTATGTAAAGATGCCCGTTCTATTTATCAAATCCCGCGTACCTTCTATGAACAAAACGTTGATGATTTAATCTGTGAACGTTTTGGCTATAACGACCTTCCAGAAGCAGACCTTTCTGACTGGGATCATGTTGTAGACGCGTTATTGAACCCTGAATACACTGTGCGTGTTGCAATGGTTGGTAAATACGTTGAGCTTCCAGATGCATATAAATCTGTAAACGAAGCACTTTTACACGCTGGTATTAAAAACCGTGTGAAAGTTCAAATCGACTATGTCAATGCTGAAGAACTTGAAAGCCAAGATGTAAGCGAAGTATTGAAAGATGCTGATGCAATCCTGGTTCCGGGTGGTTTTGGTGAACGTGGTACTGAAGGCAAAATGCAAGCGATTAAATTCGCACGTGAAAACGGTGTGCCATTCTTGGGTATCTGTTTAGGTATGCAGTTGGCTGTAATCGAATACGCACGTAATGTTGCAGGTATTCCTGATGCTACTTCTACTGAATTTAACCGTTCTACTAAATCACCTTTAATTGGTTTGATTACTGAATGGTTAGATGAACGTGGTGAAGTTCAACAACGTAATGTTGATTCAGACCTTGGCGGTACCATGCGTCTGGGTGCTCAAAAATCTGAACTGGTTGTGGGTACTAAAACTTGTGACGTGTACGGTTCAGCAGAAATCATTGAACGTCACCGTCACCGTTACGAAATGAACAACCGCTATATTCCAGTGCTTGAAGAAAAAGGCATGAAGATTTCAGGTTATTCACCAGTACAACATTTGGTAGAAACAGTTGAAATTCCTCAACATCCTTGGTTTATTGCTGTACAATTCCATCCGGAATTTACAAGTTCACCACGTGATGGGCACCCATTATTTGCCAGCTTTATTGATGCTGCGAAAAAACAGTACCAAAAAACCAAATAATGGCTGGGCAAGACTAAACTAGGAAAGTTTAAATGTCGCAATTAAAACCACAAGAAATTGTACGTTTAGGCGATATACAAATGGCAAATCACTTGCCATTTGTATTATTCGGCGGAATGAATGTACTTGAGTCAAAAGACCTCGCTTTTGAAATTGCAGAAACTTATGTAGATATCTGCAAACGTTTGGACATTCCTTACGTGTTTAAAGCAAGTTTTGATAAGGCCAACCGTTCAAGTTTGAACTCTTTCCGTGGCCCAGGCCTGGAAAAAGGGATTGAATGGTTAGCAGACATTAAAAAACACTTTAATGTACCCATCATTACCGATGTGCATGAGCCATATCAGGCTGCTCCTGTGGCAGAAGTTGCTGACATTATTCAGTTGCCTGCATTTTTAAGTCGACAGACTGATCTGGTTGAAGCAATGGCAAAAACAGATGCCATTATCAACATCAAAAAAGCACAATTCCTTGCACCGCATGAAATGCGTCATATCATGAACAAGTGTTTGGAAGCGGGTAATGATAAATTGATTTTATGTGAGCGCGGCTCAGCATTTGGTTACAACAATCTTGTTGTCGATATGCTTGGCTTTGACACCATGAAACAAATGAATGTCCCAGTGTTCTTTGATGTCACCCATGCGCTACAAACCCCAGGTGGGCGTGAAGACTCTGCTGGCGGTCGTCGTGCGCAGATTGCCACATTGGCACGTGCAGGTATGGCAACTGGTTTGGCTGGTTTGTTCTTAGAAGGACATCCAGATCCGGACAAAGCCAAATGTGATGGTCCATGTGCATTACGTATGTCACAACTTGAGCCATTCTTGGCGCAATTGAAAGAATTAGATACTTTGGTGAAAGGCTTTCAAAAGCTCGACACACACTAAACTCAATTTACATTGATGCGTCTTTTTGACGCATCATCTTTATTAATCAACTGAGGAATTGTTCATGAGCCAAATCGTTGACATTCGTGCACGTGAAATTTTGGACTCTCGTGGTAACCCTACCATCGAAGCTGACGTAATCTTAGCCTCTGGCGTAGTAGGCCGTGCATGTGCACCATCTGGTGCTTCAACTGGTTCTCGTGAAGCTTTAGAACTTCGTGATGGCGATAAAGCACGTTATTTAGGTAAAGGTGTTAAAACTGCGGTTAACAACGTAAACACTGTAATCCGTGATGCTTTGCTTGGTAAATCTGTATTCGAACAAAAAGACATCGATAACACGATGATTGCTTTAGACGGTACTGAAAACAAAGAAAAACTAGGTGCTAACGCAACTTTAGCGGTGTCTTTGGCTGCTGCACGTGCTGCTGCTGATGAAAAGAAAATTCCTCTTTTCCAATACATCGCAGACCTTCGCAACAACTCAATCTTGACTATGCCTGTACCAATGATGAACATCATCAATGGTGGTTCACATGCAGACAACAACGTTGATATTCAAGAGTTTATGATTGAGCCTGTAGGTTTCACTTCATTTGCTGAAGCGTTACGTGCCGGTGCTGAAATCTTCCATTCTTTGAAATCAGTATTAAACAAAAAAGGTTTAAACACTGCTGTGGGTGATGAAGGTGGTTTCGCGCCAAACCTTCGTTCTAACGAAGAAGCGATCACTGTAATTCTTGAAGCAATTGGTCAAACTGGCTACAAAGCAGGTTCTGACATCATGCTTGCGCTTGACTGTGCATCTTCAGAATTCTACAAAAATGGTCAATACATTCTTGCGGGCGAAGGCAACAAGGCTTTCACAAGCAACGAATTCTCTGACTATTTAGCTGGTTTAGTAAAACAATACCCAATTATCTCTATTGAAGATGGTTTGGATGAGTCGGACTGGGAAGGTTGGTCTTACCTGACTTCAATCTTGGGCGATAAAATCCAGTTGGTTGGTGATGACTTGTTCGTTACAAATCCTAAGATTTTACAACGCGGTATTAATGAGAAAGTGGCTAACTCTATTCTTATTAAATACAACCAAATCGGTACTTTGACTGAAACTTTAGATGCAATCTACCTTGCGAAAGCAAATGGTTACTCTACAGTGATTTCACACCGTTCTGGTGAAACTGAAGATTCAACTATTGCGGATCTTGCAGTAGGTACTGGCGCTGGTCAAATCAAGACTGGTTCACTTTGCCGTTCTGACCGTGTAGCGAAATATAACCAATTACTTCGTATTGAAGAATTGACTAATGCTGCTTATCGCGGTAAAGCTGAGTTCAAAGGTTTGAACTAAGCGACTGAATGCCATTTATGTTAAATGTATTCGACTCTTTAATGAGTAAAGTATTATTGGGCCTTGCGATCATTTTGATCGCAGGGTTTCAGTACTTGTTTTGGTTTGGTGAAGGTGGTTACCATGACCATCAGAAGCTGGCACAAAAAATTCAACAACAAACAGAATTAAATACCGAACTCAAAGAACGTAATCGAGTTCTGGCTGCAGAAGTCTATGACTTGAAAAATGGTATTGAAGCCATTGAAGAGCATGCACGTTTAGATTTGGGCTTGATCAAGCCACATGAAACTTTTGTGCAAATGAGCACCATTGGTACTCACTATAAACCGATTTATATTGATCCAAATGCCAAAGTTGATTTAAGAACAAATGAGAATGACACTGGAGCACCAGTCGAAGATGAACCCTAAAATATGGGCAGTCATTCCTGCTGCTGGTTCCGGAAGTCGTTTTTCTAAAACAGAACTTAAACAATACCAAGTCATTCAAGATCGAACCGTACTTGAACATACCGTTGCGCGTCTGAATCAGTTGCCTTTGGCAGGTTATGTTCTTGCTATTGGGGCACAGGATGATGTTGCAAAAACCTTAACATTTTCAAATCCTGAAAAGGCTCATTTTTGTTCGGGCGGTGCAGAGCGGGTCAATTCGGTTCTCAATGCCTTAAGCTATCTTGGCGCATTTGCAGCTGAAGAGGATTGGGTATTTGTACATGATGCCGCACGTCCATGTGTGACTCAAGATTGTCTGAACCGTTTGGTTAATACCGCTATTCAGGAAAATTGCAGTGCAATTTTGGCCATTCCTGTGCGTGATACTTTGAAATATGTTGCACATGAAAATGCGATTGATAAGACGGTTAGTCGCAATCATTTATGGCAAGCACAAACTCCTCAAATCTCCCGATTAGGCATTTTGAAGTATGCGATTGAAAACGCATTGCAGGATGGCATGACCATTACTGACGAAGCTAGTGCTCTGGAGTATATAGGTGAGCAGGTGAAAGTAGTACAGGGGCGATCAGATAATATCAAGATTACCTATGCTGATGATCTGGAACTGGCAAAACTGATTTTAATGGCGCAAAAATAAAATAAAAATGGCTACAGATGTATAATCTGAATAACTTTAATTTTATAATTTCTTACCTCATCCACACGTTCAAATATTTCAAATGATACCATCACCCCAGTATCGTTTTTTACGTCACTCATTACGTGATGGTAGAAGCATCAAACATGACTCATCCCGATGGACTAGATTGCATTTAGATCCATGGTTGCTTTCTTTTTTAATATTGAATGCAGCTTTGGGGTTGATGGTGGTTTATAGTGCGACAATGCAAGATAACAGCATGGTGATTCGCCAAGCCACAAGTTTTGCTGTGGGCTTCATCCTCATGTTTTTATGTGCCCAAGTTCCTCCCAAAGTTTATCAGGCTGCAAGTCCCTATTTTTATATCATCTCACTGGTACTGCTGATGCTGGTTTTGGTGATTGGGGATACCCGTTTGGGAGCAAAACGCTGGCTGACCATTCCCGGTATTGGCAGTATGCAGCCGAGTGAGTTGATGAAGTTTTCCATGCCGCTGATGATGGCATGGTATTTTTCGCGTCGTGCATTCCCGCCCAAGTTTGGTAATATCGTGATTGGGTTAATCTTGATGATGATTCCCTTTGTTTTGGTGGCTTTGCAGCCCGATTTGAATATTGGCTTAATTATTCCGGGTATTTTTGCTTTATTCCTGTGTGGAATGTCATGGCGTTTAATTTTAGCTGCATTGACTGCCTTGGCAGTGGCAGCACCAGTATTATGGATGTTTGTATTACAAGCCTATCAAAAGAAACGTGTGCTGACTTTATTTGATCCGGAGTCTGATGCACTGGGGGCGGGCTGGAATATCATTCAGTCTAAAATTGCCATTGGTTCTGGCGGCTTAACCGGTAAAGGGTATTTAACTGGAACACAGTCGCATTTGGGTTATTTACCTGAACATCATACCGATTTTATTATGTCGACCTATGCTGAAGAATATGGCTTTGTAGGTGTATTTTTATTATTCAGCCTTTTTGCAGCTATTATTATTCGTTGTCTCATGATCGGGCTGAACAGTTTTCATAACTTTGGCCGTTTGTTTGCAGGTTCGATTGGTCTGACTTTCTTTTTCTTTGTCTTTTTAAATTCAGGCATGGCTAGCGGTATTTTACCTGTGACTGGAGATCCATTGCCATTGATGAGTTATGGCGGTTCGGCAGTGATTGCTTTACTGGCCAGTATGGGTATTGTGATGTCGATTCATACACATCGTTGATGATGAAATAAACCGGATTTGATATCCGGTTTTTTATTGGGGGATATAAATGGATTTATTTGAACAATCTCTGAGAATGGTTAATGAATTAAATCAAGAGTTATCCCAGTCTGAATTTGTAGATGGCGGGATGCGTTTAAATTTGGTATATCAATGTTGCGATATATCGATTGAACATGGATTAGCAGTTAAAACATTGTTAGAAGCTGAACTGTTTACATCAGCTCTTGCATTGTTTCGTACACAATTTGAATCTTTGGTACGTGCTTATTGGATATTATTTGCAGCAACGGATGAGCAAGTGAATGAGTTGGGTATGATGAATTCAATAGAGCAGTTCACTTTAAAAGAACATAAAAGTATTAGCCGTTTTACTGCAACACCAATGATTGAAGCTTTGAAGGGAATTCAGGAAATAAAGCATATTGTTGAGCAACTCGAAGAGTTCAAGTTGTTCTCTTTAGATTATCTCAATTCAATTGTACATAGCGGGAAGCAAACATTTTTGCGTCATACATTTGGCTTGAGTAATGAACACAAAAAAATGGTCATTAAGCAATCTAATAATTTAACGATGATGGTTGCACAAATTTATTTAAAGCATACTTTGCCTGATCGTCAAAAGCTTATTCAGGTTTTTATTCAAAAGTATCGTGAATGTTTTATGTTACCTGAAGATATATCAGAAGAAGAACGACAAAAGATTTTAGCGCGTTATAAATAGACATAAAAAAGCCCTCAATTGAGGGCTTTTTAAATTTCGAGAATATATTAGGTGAGGAACCAGGTGTAATAACCCCAGATCATCAACGGCCATGCGATATATGGGCTAAACAGCCATTTCCACAGCCAGAACTTAGGCAGAAATCCTACTCCGTAAATAAATCCACCTGAAATGCCAATCATGATCATCATTAATGCGCTATGGTTATAGTGACCATTGGCATCTAGCATGAGTGCAGGGTGAATCAATAGCACCGTAGCAAGTGGCAATGCCATCAAAAACGAAATGGCCATTACAAATTTATTTGGCTTGCTTTCTTCTGCTGTCATTGCGATTTCTGTCATGGTTTATTCCTCATCTAAATCTTGATGATGTTCGATATAAAGGGCACTTAATACGCCTGCAAAGCACGCCATTAAAATCCCGAGAATCCAAGCAAAATACCACATATTGAATAACTCCTAGTTTTTCTAACACAGCCTTAGTAGAGGCTGTGTGAATTTTCTTGAACGTGTTTGTTGGTAATAACGCCCCACATTTTGTAGTAACACCAGGTGGTGTAGCACAAAATGATGGGCACAAAAATACACGCTGCAACAGTCATTACAGTTAGTGTATTTTTACTTGATACCGCATCCCACATGGTCAAGCTGGCAACAGGGTTGATGCTTGAAGGCATAAGGAATGGGAACAATGCAAAACCAGCAGTTAAAATAGCACCAATTACAGCAAGTGATGAACCAAGGAAGCTTAAACCGGCTTTAGCTTTACCTGCAGCAAGCACCACAATTAATCCACCTAAAATACCAGCAATAGGTGCAATTTTAGTGATTGGATATGTAGTGTAGTTATTCATCCAGCCGTGGTTGGCATTGGTAATGACTTCTTTGGCAAGCGGGTTTGCAACACCATTGGTATTAAATGGTTGAGCTAGGCTATAACCTTCAATACCACCGAAGTATAACCATGCGCCAGCACCCAGGAAGCAGACTAGGAACACTACACCCATCAACTGAGTTGCTTTAGCAGAACGTGCACGTAAGTCACCATCTGTACGAAGCATCAACCAGGCACCACCATGCGCGCACAGCATAGATAGGCTGACCAAACCACAAACAATGGCAAACGGATTAAGCAGTGCAAAGAAGCTGCCAGTATAAGTTGAACGTACTGTTTCATCTAAAGTGAAGGGTACGCCTAAGAACATATTACCGAAGGCAACACCGAACACTAAAGCAGGAACTGCACCACCAACAGCTAAACCCCAATCCCAGGAGGTACGCCATTTTTTATTTTCAAGTTTTGAGCGGTAGTCAAAACCAACTGGACGTAAGAACAGGGCAAAGAGAACTAGGAGTAATGCCCAGTACATTCCAGAGAATGCTGTTGCATAGACCATTGGCCATGCTGCAAACAGTGCACCACCTGCAGTAATGAACCAGACCTGGTTACCGTCCCAGTGTGGAGCAATCGTATTGATTGCGGCACGACGTTCTTCATCGTTTTTGCCCACGAATGGCATGATTGCCATGGAGCCCATATCGAAGCCATCAGTGAGGGCAAAGCCAATCAGTAGTACACCAACCAGAACCCACCAGATGATTTTGAGTAATTCATATTCGATCATGATTGAGCCTCCGCAGCAGCGTGGTTTTGATCATCAGCTTTTTCAAAATGGTATTTGCCAGTATGTAAAGAACTTGGGCCTAAGCGAGCAAATTTAATCATCAAGTACATTTCGATAATCAGAAGTACTGTATAGAATGCTGCAAGTGCTAAGATTGAACCCCAAATATCACCAGTACTTAAGCTTGAAGCAGAAAGATGTGTAGGTAAAACCTCACCAATGGTCCACGGTTGACGGCCACCTTCAGCCACATACCAGCCAGTTTGTGTAGCAATCCAAGGCAGTGGAAGACCGTAAAGTGCAAATTTAAGTAACCATGGTTTGTTTTCTGCATTGCGTTTAGCTACTGCATAAGTTGCAAGGACGAATAGCAACAACATTAAGAAACCAGAAGCCACCATCGCACGGAACGAGAAGAACAGGGCAGTTACGTTAGGAACAGTATCCTTGGTTGCTGCTTTGATTTGCTCTTCAGAAGCATCTACTACATTTGGTGTATATTTTTTAAGAAGTAAGCCGTAACCCAAGTCTTTTTGATTTTCTTTGAAAGAAGCCATCAGCGCTGGTGAGCGATCGCCTGCACGAAGTTTTTCAAGTTCGCTATATGCAATCATACCGTTACGGATACGAAGCTCATGTTGAACCATCAGGTCTTTTAGGCCAGTCACTTCTTTATTAAGAGAACGAGTGGCAATAATACCCATCACATATGGAATTTTGATGGCGTAATCAGTGCGTTGTTCTTCCCGATTTGGAATACCAAACAAGGTAAATGGTGCAGGTGCTGGGTGAGTTTCCCATTCTGCTTCAATTGCAGCTAATTTGGTTTTTTGCACATCGCCAAGTTCATAACCTGATTCATCACCAAGCAGAATCACTGAAAGAGTAGAAGCTAAACCAAAGATTGCAGCGATCGCGAAAGAACGGCGTGCAAAAGGAACATCGCGTTTTTTGAGCAAGTAGAAACTGGAAATCGCTAAAACGAAAACTGCACCAGTCACATAACCTGAAGATACGGTGTGGACAAATTTAACCTGAGCCACCGGGTTGAAAATCAGTGCGCCGAAGTCAACCAGTTCCATACGCATGGTTTCAAAGTTGAATGCTGCACCGACAGGGTTTTGCATCCAGCCATTGGCAACTAAAATCCAAAGTGCCGACATATTGGAACCGAGTGCAACCAGCCAGGTCACGCCTAAATGCTGAACTTTAGAAAGTCGATCCCAGCCGAAGAAGAATAGACCAATAAAAGTCGATTCCAAGAAAAACGCCATTAATCCTTCAATAGCCAGTGGTGCACCGAAAATATCACCCACGTAGTGTGAGTAATACGCCCAGTTTGTACCAAACTGGAACTCCATGGTTAAGCCTGTAGTTACCCCTAAGGCAAAGTTAATACCAAAAAGTTTTCCCCAGAATTTGGTCATGTCTTTATAAATTTCTTTACCGGAAATCACATAAGTGGTTTCCATAATGGCAAGAATAAAAGCCAGACCAAGAGTGAGAGGTACAAATATAAAGTGATACAACGCGGTCATTGCAAATTGGAACCGCGAGAGATCGACCACGCTTTCAGAAATCATCAACGTGTCTCCTTGATTGGGGAAGGATTGCCAGCAATATGCTCGGCAACTTGATTGTCAAAATTTTGAGGAATGGTAGGGGCGTCGAACCAGATATGTTTAATCGTTAGCAAGAGGGCAACCTTAATTATTAAAATGATTGCGATCTCACGAACTAATCTTTGATTGAAATCTTTGGGTATTAAGCTCATGCACATAAGCCTATTTTTTAAAACATAATGTGTATTATTAAACAAAAAATAACTAAAAATAAATAGATTGAACAATTAAAATAAAAATATATTATTTTTAATTTTAAAAACAATAACATATATCTTTGTTGTGTTAAAAATTATACTAATTTTTTGTCATTATAAAGTTGACTAAAACACTGCGTATTTAATTTTTAATTCTGACTAAAATACTTATATACTTTTAAATCCAACTAAAACACTTGTATCTTTTTAGGAGATATAACCAATTAACTGATAATGGTTCTTGTTTAAATTTCCATTTAATATGTTCTGTGTAAATTCAATTAAACATCTTGACTTATAAAATGTAGGATAGATGGGAGAAGAAGTGAAGATTCTTGCATCAAAAAAAAGACCACACGAATGTGGTCTTTTTAATAGCTGGTTTAAGTAGATGAAGAGGGCTTAGAAATTATATTCCATACCCAGGCCAATCACAGTTTTCTTATCGTCTTTTGTTAACCAGTCACGTTTCTGTTGAGCAACTACGCCATAGAAACGTGCTTGTTTATTAAGATTATAGTCAACACCTACGCCATATTGGTCGATTTGACGGTCAGATTTACTATCTACAGAAGTATTGGCAGATAGATATTCAGCCTTTAATTTCCATGGTGTAGATGGAATCGCATAAGCGGTAGTAATACCGTAAGCATCTTCTTGTAAACCTTTATAAGAGGTGATTGTGGTAACAGGAGGAGTGCCACTTGTGCTTGATGTTGTTACCGTATCGTCAGTTGGTTGAGCAGTTTGCCATAGAGCACCTAAAACCAGACCGTTTACACCAGCTTTGCTTAAATCAACAGAACCAGTTACACGAACTGCATCTGAATATATACCTGTTAGGCTATAAGCGTTGTATTTGCCTGCCACACCAAAGTTACCCGCGATTGCTGCAGCCACACCATAGTCTTTGTTTTCATAGCTAAGTGAAGTTGAAATGCCATCACCAAAACCACTGCGTTTGCCTTTTTGACCTTTACTGTCATTGTTGGTCGCTGAATCTTCACCTTGCTGCGCCATAATATTGAATTGCAGGCCGCCAAGTAACTTTTTATCAGTTTCAAAACCGATTGCGTTATTTAAACGATCTTCACCATATAGCATGCTGGTCATGTCAAGGTGGTTGTGATCGTTAAAAATATCTTGGTTATTGCCTGCAGCAGTTTTGAAGTAAGAATCGTAGTTACCCGCTTTTAATGTACCGATATCGGCAAATTTAAGACCCAAGAAGCGGTTACGCATTCCCCAGTCTTTATCTTTATTACCATCAGTTGAAACTTCCCATTCAGCTAAATACACTGCCGACATCTTGTCAGTTAATTTTTCTTCGCCTTTTACCCCTAAACGTGAAGCATTAGAGTTTATTTCTGTAACGTTTTTGCCATCAAATTTACTGTTGTCAACTTGGTCTAAGGTAACATTTAATTTACCGTACAAAGTTGGCGCTGCTTGTGCTGCACTCATCCCCATAGCCGCTACAACAGCAGCGAGAAGCAATTTTTTCATTGAGATTTCTCCAAAAAACGGTTCTAAATGGCATTCGCCTTACTTAACACTTCTTTTTAGTTTGCTTAAGTACAAAAAGTTACAGAAGCTCACCAACTTGCTATGCAGTATCTGCAAACTTTATGACAGGGAGGTGAAAGCTATATGACAGTTTTATGACGATGGAAATTACTTTAATTAATATTTTTTATTATTTTTCAGTTATTTAATTTTTATTTAAAATCCATGAGATAAAGTTGGATAATCCCAGATATAAAAAATGGAGCATAGGCTCCATTTTTGACAAGTTAAAATTCTAGTGAATTTTAAAGTTCAGCTTTAATTCTTTCCGCTAATGCTTGGATTTTTTCTTGATCACCCATGTGTAAAGCATGTTTGCCCAATTCATGAACCGAACTTGGAATGAGGTGGAAATGTACATGCGGAACCGTTTGACCCGCAGATGCACCTGACAGCTGCATGAGTACAATCCCTTGAACATCAAGTGCTATTTTCATCGCTTGGGCAACTTTTTGCACAATTTGAATTGTGTAAGCAGCAGCGTCAGGCGGTAGATCTAGCAATGTTATCGCAGGTGTTTTAGGGATGACCAGCGTGTGACCTTCAGCTTGTGGCATGATGTCCATGAAAGCCAGAACCTGGTCATCTTCGTACACTTTAATTGCAGGAAGTTCATTACGAATAATTCGTGCAAAAATATTCTGATCATCGTAAAGCATGTCTAATCCTTGAAGTGATTGGGTACTGTAGTTATTTACAGTTCAATTCTTTCTGACGATCTTTGATGGCGTCAAGTCGTTGTTGCTCTTTTTCTGAAAATTTTGGTTTAGTTGTATAGCAATTGTCATTGCCAAACTTCGCCTTGGCTTCAGGATCTTTAAAGCAAAAACCTTTAGATGCATAAATGACATCATGGTCATTTTTCAATTTTTGACATTCTTGCTCGGCCGTCGCGGCAAATGCCGTTGCCCCAAAAAAAGTTGCAAAACTAGCCAACATTGCAACAGTAAACTTAATCATGAGGGTTTCCTCTAATGGAATATTGTGTAGAACACTTCTACACAATATTAGGTTTCTTTATTATTATTCAATGGCGAGTTATTACTCAAGTGTAATTTTACTCCAGGATTCATACATTTTCACAGCGCTAGAAAAGTCACTGTCTTTTTCTGCTAAATTGCTGGCTGCCTGAATCAGACTTTGGGTTAAGGCAATCACGGGTGCAGAAAGTTTAGCTTCACGAATCAGATCCAGAGCAATTCCTGTATCTTTAGCCAATAACGGCAGGGCGAAGGTCAGTGGAAATTCGCGGTTTAAAACGCGTTGTGGCAATACAGTTTCAGTCACGCCACTTTTACCACTCGATGCATTAATGCAGTCTAAAGCTTCATTTAGGTTGACGCCATGGGCTTTTAATGTCGTAAAGCCTTCTGCAGCAGAACAAAGATTTACCGCCAATAACATATTGTTTACCGCTTTAACCGCGAAACCTGCACCTGATTCACCGACATGTTTAATCAGTTGGCCAAAGGCTTGAATTGCGGGCAGGGCTTTTTTAAAAGCACTGGCTTCACCGCCAATCATTACCGTCAAGCTGCCTTTTTCAGCACCAATGGTTTGACCACTAACTGGTGCATCCAGAAAGTCTACATTAAGTGCTTTTAAATGCTGGCTCAGTTTTTTTGCTGATGCGGGTACACCACTGGTGCAATCGACCCATATAGCACCAGGTTTGATGTTGATATTTGCAATCAGGTTTTCGACTTCTTTACTGGTTGGCAAACATGAAAAAATGACATCTGCCTGTACAGCTTGCTCAAGTTCTACAGCTTGGGTGCCATATTCAGTTGCATGTTGCTTGGCTTTTTCGAAATTGCGGTTCCATACATACACCGTATCGAAATGTTGAGGTAAATGGGCTGCCATACGGTAACCCATTGCGCCTAAGCCGATAAATGCAACTGACTGAATCATGATGTATCCCTTATATTTTGCTCGATCTCTGTTTTAGCCAGGTAGTCATAAATGGCCAGAACTCGTTGGCACTGGACTGGCTTGACATTAAGCCCAAATGACCACCCGGGATGAGAGTAAACGTGACATCCTGGCTATTTGTCAATTCAATTAAGGGCTTAACTGCCTCTTTAGATACGATCTGGTCGCTACGACCCGCACCTACCAATAAAGAGCAGTCTATATTTTTTAATTCGATATTCTTATCTTGTAATGTAATAACGCCGTTTTTTAGCGGGTTTTGTAGCCAGACATTAAAAATCATGTCCTGATTGATGCCACCTGGGTAGTCAATCATCCGGTTCAGAAAATTGCCCATGGTGGCATGTTCATATAAGGCTTGCGGATTATCCAGGTTTGCTAAAAGCTGCTTTTGGCTCTGAATCCATCCTATAGGATCAATCATTTTAAAACCCAGTGAATTGAGTATACCGGGGCTATGAATCAGATGCTTGGGTACGGTTCCTGAGTAAATTTTGTTTTGCAAGGCTTTATTTTTGGCAATCAGTTGATTGACCTTTTGAAAAAGTTTGCCGGTACGACCCGAGGCATGACTGTCTACAGGACTGCCCAATACAATTAAATTTTTAACGTGGCTCGGTTTTTGCAATGCGCAATACAGCATGACAAATACACCGGCCATACTCCAGCCATGCAGTGAAATTTGATCACTATGCGAGTGAGTTCGGATCTGGTCTATACAATGCGGAATCGCATCGTCAATAAATGACATGAAATTGAGAAAGCGATCTTTATAGTTATATCGACCCCATTCCAGCAGATAGACATCAAAGCCACTATGTTGAAAATGCTTGACCAGAGAGCGGTAAGGATAAAGGTCATAAATAGCCATGTTGATTGCAAGAGGTGCAACAAAAACCAGTGGTTCTTTATATTGTTTATCGGGTGAGGCGTAATAGCGCACCCGGGTTTTCTTGTATTCGCCAATCACTTCATATGCGGTGGTTTGTGACAAAACCAGTGAGCCTGAATCAAACAAGCGGGTAGATAAGTTTTTGAGTTTGCTTTTATGTTGCGCAATTTTATTTTTAACTTGAATCATTGCTGGGCATACTGACATCTGAGTGGATTGATCGAAGTGTAGGCGATATTTATGCATTATACCTTGACCTTAAATGCCATAGGCGCTCAAAATGTTGGCAATTATTAGCAACGGCAGTCCACAGGACTGGGTAGAGAAGATGAGCCAACAAGACGACATTGAATACCAATTAGACACTTTAGCCATTCGTACAGGTCATACACGCAGTTTTGAAGGTGAACACGGCGAGCCGATCTTCCTGACTTCATCATTCGTCTATGAAAATGCCGCAGAAGCCGCAGCTAAATTTTCAGGTCAGGAACCTGGCAATATCTATTCGCGCTTTACCAATCCTACTGTTGCAATGTTTGAAAAACGTCTTGCGGCTTTGGAAGGAGCTGAACGTGCAGTGGCAACCAGTTCTGGTATGGCAGCAATCATGGCTGTGGCAATGTCATACTTGAAATTGGGTGCTCATGTGATCTGTTCACGTGCTGTGTTTGGTTCAACGGTTTCCCTGTTTGAAAAATATGTGGCTAAATTTGGTGTAAGTGTCGATTTTGTCGATTTAACCGATCTTGATGCATGGAAAAATGCCATCAAACCTGAAACCAAATTGCTGTTTGTTGAATCTCCATCCAACCCATTAGCTGAAGTGGCGGATATTCAGGCCTTGGCCGATATTGCCCACGCCAATGGTGCATTGCTGGCAATTGACAACAGCTTCTGTACTCCTGTTTTACAGCGACCTATTCAATTTGGTGCGGACTTAGTCATTTACTCGGCAACCAAATATCTGGATGGTCAAGGACGTGCTTTGGGTGGTGCTGTGGTGGGTAATCATAAACTGCTTGAAGAAGTATTTGGTTATGTGCGTACTACTGGTCCATCTATGAGTCCATTCAATGCCTGGGTGTTCTTGAAAGGCCTGGAAACTTTACGTTTACGTATGAAAGCGCATTCAGAAGGCGCACAAAAGCTGGCTGAATTCCTAAATCAGCACGACAAAGTCGAAAAAGTATATTACGCTGGTTTGCCTTCACATGTCGGTCATGAACTTGCAGCTAAACAACAAAGCGGCTTTGGCGGGATTGTGTCATTTGAAGTGAAAGGTGGCCGTGAAGGGGCTTGGAAAGTGGTCGACAACACCCAATTTATTTCAATTACTGGTAACCTGGGTGATGCCAAATCCACCATTACCCATCCAGCAACCACTACTCACGGTAAGCTTTCACCTGAAGCCAAAGAAGCTGCAGGTATTCGTGAAGGTTTAATTCGTGTATCTGTTGGTTTAGAAGATATTGATGATATTATTCGCGACATTGGTCGTGGTTTAGATTTAATCTAATTTATAAACATTAATTTAGTAATTGATTGTTCGGAGAATTTTATGAACATTAATATGTTGATGCAGCAAGCACAGCGCATGCAGAAAGATGTTGAAAACAACATGAAAAAAGCCAAAGAACAGCTTGCACAAACTGAAGTCCAGGCTGAAGCAGGCGGTGGCTTGGTTAAAGTGACCATGACTTGCCGCAATGTGGTGAAACGTATCGAAATCAGCCCTGAATTGCTTCAAGATGATGCCGACATGATTGAAGATTTAATCGCAGCTGCAATGAATGATGCGGCACGTCAGGCTGAAGCCATTTCTGAAGAAAAAATGAAAGCGGCTAATTCTGGTATGGGCTTGCCACCAGGCCTTGCTGGTTTATTCTAAGGAATACGCCCAGTGTTTAGTGATCGATTTGATCAACTGGTTCAAGCTTTACGTATTTTGCCAAGTGTTGGGCCGAAATCGGCTCAGCGCATGGCATTGCATCTGATCATGAAAAACCGTGAAGGTGCAGTCGGCTTGGCACATGCTTTGAATGAAGCCACGACCTATATTCATGAATGTAGTGTTTGTCATTCACTGACAGAAAATGAAGTGTGTGACATTTGCCTGTCGCATGAGCGCGATGATCAGCTACTCTGTGTGGTGGAATCACCTGCGGATGTCATGGCGATTGAGCAAAGTGGCAGTTTTCGTGGCAAGTACCATGTACTGGGTGGGCATTTGTCGCCGCTGGATGGTATTGGCCCTGAAGAAATCGGGATTCCTTATCTGATTCAGCGCCTAAGTCAGGGTACTGTTTCTGAAGTGATATTGGCAACCAATGCTACTGTAGAAGGTCAGGCGACAGCACATTATCTGGTTGAAGCCACCAAGCATTTGCCTGTACAGATGACCCGGATAGCTCAAGGTGTTCCTCAAGGAGGAGAGCTTGAATATGTCGATAGTCATACCTTAAGTCAGGCGGTGCATAATCGTATGCGTATGAAATAAGTACTTAGGTGCTTATTTTATCATTTAAGATATGAAACAAGACTTAAGTAACATTTATTTGAATTTAATTTAAACTTATACAAAAAATATATAAAAAATGGTTGCCTTTTTAAAAAAATACTTATAAATAGAGAATATACGGACCAAATGTAAATTTAGTTATATCTAAATTTTATATATAGGTTAAAATACATTTAAGAGAATCTGGTTTTTAGACTCGGTAATATGTTTCAGTTTATTCAGCAACAAAAAGATTTAGACAATATTTTGCACTTGATGGGGCAAACATCCGTTTATGGATTGGATACCGAATTCATCAAGGTCGATACCCTGTGGCCAAAATTGGGTGTATTTCAAATCAATGTTGCCGATCAGGTGTTTTTGCTGGATGGCACAAGTCTGGATTTGTCGTTATTCTGGACAAAACTGTTTGATGCTCAGCAGAATATCTTCCATGCCTGCAGTGAAGATATCGATTTAATCTATCATTATTCACAGCAAAAAAGCTTAAGAAATGTTTTTGATACCCAGGTCGGTATGTCTTTTTTAGGGCATGGGCTACAGATGAGCTATCAAAATGCATTAAAGCACATGCTGGATGTCGAAATTGATAAAGACCAGACCCGATCTGACTGGTTGGCACGTCCGTTAAGCTCGGAGCAACTGACCTATGCGGCTAATGATGTACTGTATCTGATGAACCTGTCTAATAAAATTCAGCAGCAATTAAGCGATAAATATTTACTGGATTTTGCACTGGAAGATTGCCGTCACCTGACTCATGAAATTGGTCAGGAAACGCCTGTAGAGTTGCTTTATCACGATATTGGCAATTATCGTCATTCGCGCCGTCAATTGATGCAGTTACAGCAACTGGCTGTATGGCGTGAGCAGATGGTCAAGGCCCTGAATTATCCGCGCAGCTTTATCCTGAAAAATTCTACCCTGATTGATCTGGTGGAAAAAAATCCGCGTAATCAGTTCCAGTTGTCCAGCATTAAAGATATCCGTCAAAATATTGTGCGTGAATATGGTAAAACCATTCTGGATTTACTTAAATTCTTGCCTGAACAGGCGGAATGGCCACTGCGTATGGCACGTCCAATTCGTCACTCATCCAAAGAGATTGGTGAAAAAGTGGATAATGTCATTCAGGCTGTGGTTCAGGAAACCACAGTACCTAAAGAAGTATTGATGCGTAAAAAATGGCTGAATGCACTGTATCAGCATGTGGTCTTTCATAATAATGAGCAGGATTTACCTGCTTATCTGCTCGGTTGGCGTTATGATTTACTGACCAAGCCATTGATTGAAGTTCTGCATGCAGATGAAAATTATCTGTCTACCCAAATGAAAGTGATAGATTAATTTTTAGCCATTCTGTTTAAAGAATTAACATTTATATACAATCACGACTGATGCGTTAATAATCATTAATGTATCAGTCTTTTTTTTGCTGTATGCTTTGTCCTGAGTTTTATGAGTACTGTTCCAACTATGCAATGTTCAATTTTTAAATCTAGCAAAAAAGATGAAATGTATCTTTACATCGCCCGTCCAGAAGCCACTGAACATGAAGCTGAGGCAATCAATCCGCTAGAAGTTTTACCGGAAGCGATGCGCGTTGCATTTGGTCGTGCAACTTTTGTTATGGATTTAGAGTTATCTGAAGGTCGTAAATTGGCACGTGTAAATGTGTTGCATGTGATCGACTCTATTGAAACTAAAGGCTTCTTTATTCAAGTACCTCCAGAAGGATTAATCAATCCAAATGCCGTTGCACCTGAAGGGCTTCGTGGCGCTTAATGGTTAATCAGGAGTTGTAAGATGAATGGTTTTCTTTCACTACTAGATTCAATTCCTGAAGATAGTATTGCTGTCACGGTTTATCTTGTAGGCAGTCTGATTATTCTATGGGCCTGGTATGCCATTGCAAAACGTTTGCCTAAACCTTTAGGTGGGATGACCTGGCTCATCGGCTTTGCTATTTTACTGACACCCACAGTTTCTGAAGGAAATAATGCTGCTATTGCTCCAGCTATTTTCGGCTTGCTGTTCGGTGTGCTCACCAAAGAAAAGACGCTGATTTGGTCAAATGCCTCTCTGATCTTGTTTGTGCTCGGAGTAGGTTTGGTCATTGGCGCCTTATGGTCAAAATACACTGCCAACAAGGCAAAATTCGAATTAAACAAAAATAGTTCACCGCTTTAAGTAAAACAATAAGGTTAGATCATGTCTGTTGATACCCAACAATTTATCGGTACAGATCAGTACATTGCGACTGATAGTTTAAAACTTGCTGTCAAAGCTGCACGTCGTTTGCAAAAGCCACTTCTGGTTAAAGGTGAACCAGGAACCGGTAAAACGCTACTTGCTGAACAAGTGGCGGAAAGCTTGGGGCTGAAGCTGCTCACCTGGCACATCAAGTCAACTACGAAAGCACAGCAAGGCTTGTATGAATACGATGCTGTATCGCGTTTGCGTGATAGCCAGTTAGGCGATGATCGTATTTATGACATTAAAAACTACATTAAGCCTGGAAAATTGTGGGAAGCTTTCACCAGTGAACAACGCTGTGTGTTGTTGATTGATGAAATTGACAAGGCAGATATCGAGTTTCCGAATGACTTGTTGCATGAACTCGACAAAATGTCGTTTTTTGTTTATGAGACCGGTGAAACCATCACCGCGACACAACGTCCGATCGTGATTATTACTTCAAATAATGAAAAGGAATTGCCGGATGCATTCTTGCGCCGCTGTTTCTTCCATTATATTGAATTCCCTGATGAAGCGACCATGCGCCAGATTATCGATGTGCATTTTCCGCAAGTTTCCGCAACTTTAGTGAATGAAGCCTTGCAGGTTTTCTTTAAACTGCGTCAGATTCCGGGTTTAAAGAAACCACCATCCACTTCTGAACTGATTGACTGGTTAAGCCTGCTGATGGCAGATGACATGCCAGAAGATATTTTGCGCAAGCATGACAAATCCAAGGCGATTCCACCCCTGTATGGTGCCCTGATCAAAAACGAGCAAGATGTACAGTTGCTTGAACGTTTAGCCTTTATGTCGCGTCGTTAAGGAGACATCGCCATGTTTGTGCGATTGTTTTATACCTTAAGAAAATACGGCGTACCGGTTTCAACGCGTGAACTGATTGATCTGAATGAAGCAGTTGCTTCTGGTCTGGTTTTTGCCAATCAGGACGAGTTCTATCAACTGGCTAAAACGGTCATGATCAAAGATGAGCGTTTCTTTGACAAGTTTGATCGTGCCATGAAGGACTACTTTGATGGCATCTCTACTTTTGATCTGGATGATTTGCTCAATCAGGTACATAAACTGCCGAAAGACTGGTTCGACCTCGAGCTTTTAGAAAAGCATCTTACTCCAGAACAACGTGAAGAGCTGAAAAAAGCAGGCTCGCTGGAAGAACTGATGAAGATGCTGGAAGAGCGTCTTCGTGAGCAGCACAAGAAGCATCAGGGTGGTAACAAGATGATTGGTACTGGTGGCACATCGCCATTTGGTGCCTATGGCGATCATCCTGAAGGTGTGCGTATTGGTGGGCCGGGCCGTAAACGTTCTGCAGTCAAGGTTTGGGAACAGCGTAAATACCAAAACCTGGATGATGAACAGATTTTAGGTACACGGCAAATGCAAATGGCACTCCGCCGTTTACGCAAGTTTGCCCGTCAGGGCGCTGCTGAAGAACTGGATATTAACGGGACCATTCGTGAAACGGCCAAGCAGGGCATTTTAGATGTACAGCTGGTTCCGGAACGTCGCAATCGTATTAAAGTGCTGATGTTGTTCGATGTTGGTGGGTCGATGGACTCGTATATCGCCGAATGTGAAAAACTGTTCAGCGCGGCCAAAACCGAATTTAAAACTTTAGAATATTTTTATTTTCATAACTGTTTGTATGACTATGTCTGGAAAGACAATATCCGCCGTTCTAATACCCGCATGAATACTTGGGATTTATTCAATACTTATGGGCGCGACTATCGGGTAATTGTGGTAGGGGATGCCAGTATGGCACCTTATGAGTTGAACTCGGTGGGTGGTTCTGTTGAATATATGAATGATGAAGCAGGTAATGTCTGGTTACAGCGTTTACGTCAACATTTTGAAAAGACGGCTTGGCTTAATCCAGAACAAGACAGTTATTGGCATTACACCCATACCATTGGTCAAATTAAACAGATTTTTGAAGATCATATGTATCCCATGACCTTAAAGGGTGTGGAAGATATGACAAAATATTTGGCTCGTTAAACGTATTGAAATCAAATGCGTTCTTTTTAAATGAAGGAATTGAAAATGGATCATCAAATTAATGGCATCCCATTACCCAATGAAGAAGGTTTCTTTGGACAATACGGTGGTCAGTTTATTCCACCTCATTTAAAAGAAGCGATGGACGAAATCAATGTGGCGTATGAGCAAATCCGCCATACTGCTGAATTTCAAAATGAATTGGCTGATTTATTTACCAATTATGTCGGTCGTCCAAGTCCACTGTTTCATGCCAAACGTCTGTCCGATCAATTGGGTGGAGCACAAATCTACCTGAAACGCGAAGATTTAAACCATACCGGTGCACATAAGATTAACCATTGTTTAGGCGAAGCTTTACTTGCTAAATATATGGGTAAGAAAAAAGTAATTGCTGAAACGGGTGCAGGTCAGCATGGTGTGGCACTTGCAACCGCGTGTGCCTTGGTGGGTATTCCATGTGAAATTCATATGGGTCAAGTGGATATTGAAAAAGAACATCCCAATGTAGTGAAGATGAAGATTTTGGGTGCGACCCTGATTTCAGTTACACGTGGCACCGCTACCCTAAAAGATGCCGTGGACAGTGCCTTTGAAGAATACTTAAAAGATCCGAAAAACTTCATCTATGCGATTGGTTCAGTGGTAGGTCCACATCCATTCCCGAAAATGGTGCGTGACTTTCAGTCTATTATTGGTGATGAAATCAAGGTTCAAACCCAGGATCGTTTTGGATCAAATCCTGATTATGTGGTTGCATGCGTTGGCGGTGGTTCCAATGCGATGGGCGCTTTTACAGCATTCTTAAATGATCAAGACGTTAAACTTGTAGGTGTAGAACCTGCAGGACATGGCTTGGATACTAATATGCATTCGGCAACCTTGACTCTGGGTAAACCAAGCCAGCTTCATGGTATGGCCTGTTATGTGCTTGAAGATGAGCAAGGTGAGCCTTTACCGGTACACTCGATTGCTTCAGGTCTGGATTATCCGGGCGTGGGTCCACAGCATAGCTTGCTAAAAGACTTGGGCCGTGTGGAATATACCACTGCGACAGACCAAGAGTGTCTGGATGCCTTTATGACTCTTTCACGTGTAGAGGGAATTGTGCCTGCACTGGAAAGTTCACATGCTGTGGCATGGGCTTTACGTGAAGCACCAAAAATGGCCAAAGATGTGAAAATTGTCGTGAATCTATCGGGTCGTGGTGATAAAGACTCAGACTATGTGGCTGCAAAATTGGGTTTGAATTAATTATAAAAATCTCTCTAGTGCCATATATGGCTTATCTTTTAAAAGAGGATGGTTAAAAGTCTCCCTTTATTAAAGGGAGATTTAGAGGGATTAAAAAAAAACCTCTCGACATGAGAGGTTTTTTTAGGCATTAAATCTTAACTCGCAATATATTGTTGTAACTGATCAATGAGTTTGCGCTGATCATCCATTACAGCTTTTACCAAATCACCAATCGAGATTAACCCTACCAGTTTTGCATTTTCAACTACAGGAAGATGACGTAAATGACGATCAGTCATTAAACTTAAACAGTCTTCAACACTGGTGGACTTAGTCACGGTCAGTACTTTAGCAGTCATGATTTCACCGACTGTCGTTTCTTTAGAGGTCCGTTCCATCAACGTCACTTTACGCATGTAATCACGTTCAGACAGAATACCAACCACTTTTTCTTGGTCAGTCACGACCAGTGCACCAATGCTTTTAGCTGCCATAAGTGAAATTGCTTCAAGTACCGTCGATTCAGGACTAATAGTAAAAATCGTTTTCTCAATTTTGTCCTGAATAACTTGTGCTACATTGGTCATTTATTATCATCCTTTTTGTTATTCATTTGACATTAAACTTAGCGCGAAATAAGAAAAATGCAAATACTTTTCCGGTCATAAATAAAAATTTACATTTCCCTATTTTTCATTATTGCTGTTGGCAGAAAACATTAAGCCGGTTGCACAGAATCAGAAAAAAAGAAATGCCGCATTTGTTGAGTGGTCAATTTAAATTTCCGACTCGACGAATGACAGAGTGCAGGGGTTACATTTAAGCGAGTTAAGGTCGGCAGCAAGGATTCCTGAAAATCCTTTGGCGTAATTTTACGCGGTGTATAATTTGGCCAGTGCAACTGTGCATATTTCTGTGCCTGAATGCCGTTCAGCCAAAATGGAAAAATGTAATCTTCATGGTCGGCCATCATGGCCCAGCCTTGTTGATGATAGAGTCCCCAAAGAACACCGCAGTACATCATTGATTTTAAAATCGTGATTTTAAAAAATAAGTCTTTAGGAACCAGTTGTAATGAGTTAATTCGATTCATACCAGAGACATGTAGTGAATGCAGCAGTTATTGTAAGAAATTTAAATGAAAGTTCTGTGTAAGCTTTGAGAAACAATGTAAATAAATATGTATTTAAAAATAAAAGGGATTAAAAAACGCCACCTTGGTGACGTTTGATTAGGCTTGCATCGTGGCCAGTTTCTGCCAGTATTGTGCTTTGAGCGAGTCACGTTCTACCCGGAAGCCTTGATAGTAAAGTTCTGCTAAAAATAAAGCGGCTTTACCATGCCCGGCACGAGCGACTTCTTCCAATTTTTGAACTGCATCTGAAAAATTCATTTGAGATTGAATGGTATTCACGGCATCTGCATATGCATGTTCTAGATCTTGAGGAGAGAGTTGTTGAATCATATTAAACTCCTTATTGTAATTATGATTGCTAGTAAGACGATTAAATTTGTCTTGATACTAATTTAACTAAGTATTGTTAAAGTAATATTACATTGAACTCAGATTGTCAAACAATATATGTGGGCTATAGCATTAAAATCAAGGTTACATGATTAAACAATATACAAAATAATTTTTGCTTAGTATCTTAGTAGAGGAATTTGAAAATATAAGGAGAATAACATGACAAAAACATTAGACGGTTTCACCTTTGATTTGCCTCCTACTCCAGATCAAATCATTGAACTCGCGCATCAGCATCGTAGAAATTTGGATGAAGCCATTTTCCATCAGGAAATTCATCTGGGTAATTTTTGCTTGGCACAGCGTAAAAGGGTTTATGATTTTACTCGCCAGCTCGATGTGCAACAGCGTGAGGATTTTTACAGCCTCTATAATGGTGAATTGCTGCGCATAGCGGATGATGATGAACTGCATCCTGTGCATGCGGAAAGAGGGGTGGGTGTATTTGCAATTGCCTTGGTCATGGGGATTATTGCTCTGGTGCTTTATTATGCGGTCATCAGGAATGTAGTTGGTTACTAGATCATTTTGATTTGCTCAATTTCTGTTACAAATGCGGCGGAATTGAGCAAATCTGCTTGTACTTCTGCATGCCGCATCCTACACTACCTTGAGTTCGAGGTAGGTTATGCATATTGCTTTACAAAAAATTGTTCAATTAAAATCTCAAATAAAGCTGGAAGATATTTATAACGGATTTATCGCTACAATCATCGTCATTATCCTGAGTCTTGCTTTGATTGCTCTGCATCGCCCCATTTCGGTTCAACAATTTGAAAATGTTGTGAAACTTTCAGCTCAAGCCAATTATCCAGATACTCAAGAAATGGCTTTGCTGCTGATGCAGCAACCTCAGATTCCTTATGCCCACTATTTTAAATTGATGCAGGCGCATCAGTTGGAGATGACACAGGCGCATCAGTTACCGCCTCTGCAACCGGAGCAATAATGGTTTCAGGGTTCTGCTTAATTGCAGGTGTATTTTTGGGAGTTTGCGGATTCAGGTCTTGTTTTAGTACTGCTTCCAATGCGGCTTTATCTAATTTCTCATTCACTATAATGATGGTAAGACGTTCAGGATGTAGATGTTTTTGAATGGCATTCTGTACATCTTGTGCAGTAATTTTTTCTAATAATTTTGGATAGTGACTCAAGTAGTCTGCCGGCTGGTTGTAAAATCCTATAGAACCTAACTGGGCATTAATATTGGCATTGCTACTATAATTATTCGGAAAGGCACGTAACATGCCTGCTTTGGTTTCTTCCAGCTGTTTCCGGTCAATCGGTTGTTGGACAAAATTGACCAAAGCCTGATGGGCGACTTGCAGGCTATCGAGTAGCTGGTCTTGTCGGGTAGAGTAGCTGAAGCTAAAGGTTCCTGGAGCCTGGCTAAATGAAAATGAACTATAAGCCCCATAACTCAAACCGCGCTTAACCCGTAGTTCTTTCATCAAGATGGAGTTGAAGCCACTTCCACCAAACATTTGATTGGCAACTTCCAGGGCCAGGCGGTCCGGATCGAAGCGTGAAGGGCCTAATTGACCCATCATTACATGTGCCTGACTGGAATTAAATTTAATGTAGCGGATATCAAAACTTGATTTATCGACGGGTTGAGCCAAGGGTTTGGCTTTTTCACCTTGTTTCATATTCCCGGCAATATGTTCAGAAAGTTGTTGTGCCTGTTTGGTACTGAGTTGACCTGTAATGGCAATGTTCAGGTTCTGTGCCACCAAAAATTGATCACTAAATTGTCTTAATTGTGCTGGTGTGATTTTGCTGATACTGCGCTGAGTTCCGCTAATCGGTTCGGCATAGGCATGTTTCCCATATAAAGCCCGATAAAACAGAACACTCATCATCCGGCTTGGGCTTTCCTGAATTTGCTTTTGTCCGACTTGCGTGTTGCTTAATACCAGACTGATACTGGATTTTTCAAAGCTGGCATGCTTCAAAAGCTCCATCATCATCGCCAAGGCGGGTTCAAGCTTTTGAGGATCAGATAATACCCGTAATTTTACAATAAACATGTCCCGATACGCTTGGGCACTAAATCGCGCTCCCACACTTTCAAAAGCATTGGCAATTTCATTGGCCGTATAGTTTTCTGTGCCTTCATCAATCAGTTTTGCCGCCATATTGGCAATGCCGTATAAGCCGGGTGCAATTTCTTCATCTCGGGCAGAGCCGGCATTAAATGTCAGCTGAATATCAACCATTGGCAAATCTGCTGATTCTACAAAGAGCGTGCGAACTTTATATTTATTTTTCAGCTCATGCACATAGGGTGCATAAAATTGTCTTTGTTGATTGGGAATTTTTAAGCTTTGTAAAAGTGGAATAGATTTGAGCTGTGTTGGATTGTCATCTGGAATGGTACCTAAATCTACATCAGCGATTGCTGCTTGACACCCGATCATGGTACTGAAAATAAGAAAAGGAGGCAGCTTGATCATGGCAAATTCCACTATTGGGCTTTATTTTCAGGCGAAAGGTATAAGGTGCTCAGATTGTCCCGGCTAAAATAAACATTCGCCACGCGCTGAATGTCCTGTGGGCTGACGGTTTCAAAATGTTTTGGTAATTCATCCATCAAGCGAAAACTTAAACCATTGATTTCCAGATTGCCCATCATCCGGATTTGCCCGGCAATGTCATCTTGGCTATAGACTAAATTGGAAACATATTTCGCTGTCACGCGATTGACTTCTTCGGGTTTAATCAACTCTGTTTTTAACAGCTCAATTTCAGCCTGAATAGCTTTTTCAGCCTCTTGCAAACTCACGTCTTCCGCGGGCAAGGCCGAAATACTCACCAAGCTGTCTCCGTGACTATAAGGGTCATAGGACACACTGACTGCGGTCAATATTTTTTTATCGCGCACCAGCCGATCTTGCAGTCGTGAAGAAATTCCACTGTCCAAAATGTTTTTGATAATGGTTAATGCATAAGCATCTTGTGGATTTTTTGCTGTAGGTAGTGAACGCACGTTCCAGGCCATAAACAGATTCGGCACTTTAACCGGCAGATTCAGTTCCATATGACGATAACCAACATGATCAAACTCTAATACGTCATTACGTGGCGGGGTTTTTCGGGCAGGAATATCGGCAAAATACTTTTGCACTTGCAGTAAGGCATTTTCAGCGTTTACATCGCCGACAATAATCAAGATGGCATTATTCGGGCTATACCAGTCGCGATACCATTTTTTGACATCTTCCAGCTGAATGTTTTGCAGGTTTTTCATGTATCCAATCACCGGCTGGCGATAATGGCTGGTTGGATAAGTAATCCATTTAAAACGTTCAAAAGCCAGTGCTGTCGGGTTGTCATCGGTACGCAAGCGCCGTTCTTCCATCACCACTTTAATTTCCGGTTCAAAATCTTGTTGGCGTAACAACAAGTTGCTCATGCGGTCTGCTTCAAGTTCCAA
This sequence comes from Acinetobacter sp. NS-4, assembly GCF_037402435.1. Classification (NCBI taxonomy): domain Bacteria; kingdom Pseudomonadati; phylum Pseudomonadota; class Gammaproteobacteria; order Moraxellales; family Moraxellaceae; genus Acinetobacter; species Acinetobacter sp. NS-4. The sequence goes on from NZ_JBBEUE010000005.1 coordinate 208,245, forward strand.
AGCCATCGGTAAATAGGTTTTGGGATAGAGCTGATAATAATTGGTGTAATTGGTAAAAGTCGAAGCATTGACTCTGCCACCATACATACGGCTTAAGCGGGTAAACTCGTCATTGGGAACTTTTTGTGTGCCTTTAAACATCATATGTTCCAGTACATGTGAGATCCCTAATAGATTCCCCGATTCATCACTACTGCCCACGCGATACCAGATTTGCGTCATCACCATGGGAGAACGGTGGTCTTCCCGGATAATCACTTTTAAACCATTCTTCAGTGTAGTTTCAAAGGTGGTACGTGCCAGTTCACTCCGCGTTTCTGCCTGCGTCAAATCGCTTTGCAGCGTAAGCAATACCAAGCTGATCGTTAACATATACTTTTTAGAAAAAGTCAGCTTTGGAAAAAGTGAGAGGTAACTTTTGAGCACAAGACTTACCCAAGTGATGAATTAAATTTATAAATATTTTTTCAGAAACTCCAATTTGAAAGCAAGCTTAAGTTGTTGGTTTTTGGTGTGTTCAATGTCTACTGGGAAATGCGCGACAAAACTATGCTAGAATTCTTGTTTTTTAACGCAATGCTTTTCAAGGATTCGGCATGCAACAGCAATCTAATGGGCAAAATAAATTTTTGATTGATGCTGATATCGGGGATGACGATGTCACTTTACCGAATTTACCCGCGGTAAATATCCCTATTGTTGAAACTCAAAATGAACAAGTTACTGTTTCTGCGCCTGTAGCCACAGAAACAGAGCAAGATGAGACATCTAAAGGCGGCTTTTTTAGCCGCATGAAAGTCGGGTTGACCAAAACCCGTAAAAACCTTGCCGATGGTATGGTTAATATTCTCATTGGTGGTAAAGAAATCGATGATGAATTGCTGGAAGAAGTTGAAGAGCAATTACTGGTTGCTGATATTGGTGTTGAAGCCACTAAAACCATTATTGCCAATTTGACCGAGCGTACTGAACGTGGCGATTTGATCTATTCGCACTCACTTTACAAAGCGCTACAAGAAGAATTGGTGGCTTTGCTGGCACCGCGTGTCAAACCTTTACATATTGACCCCAACAAAAATCCATTTGTAATTTTGGTGGTAGGTGTAAATGGTGTAGGTAAAACCACAACCATTGGTAAACTGGCAAAACGCTTGCAGGGTGAAGGTAAAAAAGTCATGTTGGCCGCGGGGGATACTTTCCGTGCAGCAGCCACTGAACAGCTTCAGATTTGGGGTGAGCGCAATAATATTTCAGTTGTCGCACAGGGTCATGGTGCAGACAGTGCTTCTGTGATCTTTGATGCTTTTGAAAGTGCACGTGCCAAAGGTGTAGATGTCCTGATTGCTGATACTGCAGGACGTTTACATAATAAAAGTAATTTAATGCAGGAACTCACCAAAGTAAAACGAGTGATGCAAAAAATTGATGCCACAGCACCGCATGAAATTATGTTGGTGGTCGATGCAGGCACAGGTCAAAATGCAATTAATCAAGTTGAAATGTTTGACGAAGCTGTAGGTTTGACAGGACTAACCATTACCAAACTGGATGGTACCGCTAAAGGTGGGGTGTTATTTAACATTGCAAGCCGTACCCATGTGCCTATTCGCTTTATTGGTGTGGGCGAGAAAATTGATGATTTACGTCCGTTCTCGGCAAAATCATTTGTTGCCGCGTTATTTGAAACTGAAAAGTAAAATGCGTGATATTTCACACAAACTCCGCTAAATGCGGAGTTTGTTGCTTTTGCGATAATTGTTTGATTTAAAAAACGACATTCAAAAATATCTAATTCAAAGAACTCTCAATAAAACCGCTAGAATATTAAAAATATTATAAGCTTAGCATTTGTATTGGGGAGTACTGCTGTGGCGTTATTAGATAAAATTGGTCAGGTTCTAACGGCAGATATCACCAAAGAATTGAAATTTAAAAAAAGAACCACAGATGAGATTCATGAATTAACTTTTGTCGATCATTTAAAAAAGCGTCGCAGTATTTATGTGCTGGGGAAGAAGGTTCATTTTAGCCAGGCTTACTTGACCCAGCTTATTCAGGAAGCAGTAAAAAGTTGTCCGTCTGCGTTAAATTCTCAAAGTTCTAGAATTATGGTTTTATTTGGTGATTCCCATGAGCAATTTTGGCAAATTGTCAAAGAAGTACAACGCAAATTAGTTGCCGTACATGTATTTTCCGGTGCGGAAATGAAGATAGAGCAATGTATGGCAGGATATGGAACCGTACTGTTCTATGAGGATCAGAACATCATACAAAAATTGCAAAAGAAAATTCCTTTTAATGCCGATGATTTTCCAATCTGGTCAGAACAGACATCGGGTATGGCGCAATATGCAGTATGGACAGCCTTAGCTGATTCTGGTATTGGTGCTTGTTTGCAACATTACAATCCGAGTATTGATACGGCAGTTTCGGAACATTTTCATATTGATGAATCCTGGTTGTTACGGGCACAACTGGTATTCGGTTCTATAGAGCAAGAAGCAGATATCAAACAGGAACCTCAGAACGCTGAACGATTTAGAATTTTGAATTAATCTCATCGCTGTATCAATTAAGCACTTTTAATGGGTGCTTTTTTATTTTATATCAGTTGAAATTAGCTATGAAACTGTTCCATAAATAAAACACAATGTCACTTTTTTAATTGTGGAATAATTCTAAAATTAACATAAGATCAATATATTCTAATTACGCTTATTAAAATTCAAAGAAGGTGAAACCATGTCATTTTTAGCCCATATGAAACAACGCCGTACTATTTATGCAATTGGTCAAAATGTTCCGATCACAGCAGATAAAATAGAAGAAATCATTAAAGATGCAGTGCGTAATAGCCCCTCTGCTTTCAATTCACAAACTTCACGTGTCGTGACTCTATATGGTGAATCGCATGCGAAATTCTGGAGTATTGTGCGCGAAACGTTACGTAAAATGGTGCCAGAAGGTGCATTTGAAAATACCAATGCAAAAATTAACAGTTTTGCAGCAGGATATGGCACGGTATTGTTTTTTGAAGACCAAGATGCGGTAAAGTCGCTTCAAGAACAATTTCCCTTATATGCTGAACATTTTCCGGCATGGTCAGAGCATTCCACTGGAATTGCACAATTTGCCGTATGGTCATCATTGGCAGAACAGCATATTGGTGCCTCATTGCAGCATTACAATCCTGTAATTGATGATGAAGTGGCAGCTACTTTCGATATTCCTAAAAACTGGAAATTACGTGCTGAACTGGTGTTTGGTTCAATTGAAGCATCAGCGGGAGAAAAAACATTTCTTGATGATAGTATGCGTTTCAAAAGATTTGACTGATGAATGTTTCCTTTAAGTGAAGTTAAGAGAGTGCTAAAACAGCACTCTTTTTATTGCTAAAGCGAATTGCAGATAAATCAGTTAAGTTGCAAAGCTTATCTCAACAAAGTCTTGAAAATACAGCTGTATTGAAAATAGCTTTGTCATAAAATTGTCATTTGTTAATTGCATAGTGCAATATATTTTTAATATTCAAAGAAGAGATAGTGGGATGAGCTTAAAATTAACTTTTGCTGCAGCTGCATTGATGGTAAGTGTAAGTGGTGCTGCATTTTCGGCAGTCACTATTTCAGCTCCAGAAGAAATTAAAATACTAGCGGTGAATGATCAGGAAGTTAATTCCGGATTATTTCGTGCCAAGAACAATCAATATAAAGTCGATGCAGGGATTAGTAATATCAGTGTGCGTTACACCCAGTATTTTGAACATTTGAATGGTGAACACGATATTGTGAAATCTGGTGTTGTGACTATTAAAACACCAGATTTAAAAGATGGTACAGAATATCGACTAGACTTGGTCAATGCACCAGCAAATTTTGAAGCGGCCAAAAAATATGCTGAACAACCCATTGTGGCACTGTTTGATAAAAATAATCAGATAGTGGTTCAACAAGCGGGTGCAAACACAGAGCAAAAACCTTGGCTGGGACAGGGTATATTTTCAAAAACTACAGATTTAACTCAAAAGAAAACAGCTTTGGAGAATCAGCCTGCCCCTGTATATACACAAATGGCAGTTCAACCTAAAGTAGCGGCGGTTGCCTCTAGTGAGTCAGGAGCTTTAGCAATCACTGGCGATCAGCAACTGATTCAATTATGGCAAAAAGCAAATAAGGCAGAACGTCAGAAGTTTATGTCATGGCTAGCAGAGCATTCCAATTAATAAATTTAAATAAAACCAGCATAAAGCTGGTTTTATTATTTTGAGAGGGAAGATTAAAAATAAAAATGGTCGAGATGATCTAAAAAATGAATGTTGCAATGTGTAAAAAACACTCAAAACAACCTTTAAATATGCTAAAAATATCTTTCCGGGTTAAAAAACAAACACTCGAATGCAAAATTATAGAAAATTCTATAATAGGGGTTGTGTTGGTTTAAAAACTCTATAGAATACGCTGCATCCCGACGCGATACAGCAAACGAACTTAGCTGAAC
>NZ_JBBEUE010000006.1:0-155266 GCF_037402435.1 Acinetobacter sp. NS-4
TTGAACATTTTTTGATTTATGAAAGAGATCTAATAGAAATGCTGCGCTACCAGCAAATAATAAATATTAAAGTTGAGTTACTGCTGTACGATTTTTGGGTACAGCAAGATATTCATCCTGCATTTCAAAGAAGAATTGATTTGCTTCATCAGCGTTGCTATTCAACCAATCCATCCTGGCATTTTCTGGAATGACGATGACCGAGCGCTTTTCATCTTTGGGTGTGTGAAATTGCTTCATAAAAGGATGATGGTCAGCATTGATGGTCAGCAGGCTCATAGATCGTACCGGTTTATTCTCAATGATTGCATTTTCATAAATGGCGGCGAGGGTAAAGGGCAGTCCATCTTTGCGGAAAATCGCATACCAGTGCGGTTTGCCATCTATATATTTGGGCTCGAAGATGGCATCGACAGGTACCAAGGCAAACTGATTTTTATGCCATGCATGACGAAAACTGGGTTTACTTGCCACGGTTTCAGTTCTGGCATTATAGGTGTGACGAGCATATTTCAATTCTTTTGCCCAAAAAGGAATAAGACCAAATTTGGCAACATCCCATTCAGGTTGATCTGCACCATGCATTAAAATTGGAGCATCATATAATGGGTAAATATGATCAGGATATTCAAACTGAGGCTCGGAAAGGCCTAGCAGAAATGCTCTATTTTTTTTAATTGCTTCAAAATTTGCGCACATGGAGCTGTCTCTGAATTTTTTCTTGATTATCATTACAGCAAAAAAAATTCCTCCTCATGATTAATCTTACAAATTTAGCACCATTCATATTAAAACCAGTAATACGCTGTTTTAAGGTGCGAACAAGTCTGGACGCAAACTGAGCAGCCAGTGAATAAAGCACTCGGTCAGATCAATATGCTTGGTCTAAATTAAGGTGAGTCATATTCATATCTATATAAGTTTATTTCGGCATGGATAAATATCTCTCCATAATGCGTGCTTAGAAAAGTTTCGGCTTCAGTTTGAGTAATGAAAATTTTTGCCATATTTATATCAATTGACCAATACCATGGGCTGGCAAAGGCCAAATCCAGATCCGACATTTGCCAATTATGGCAGTCATCAAATTGATCTCGATAAGCGAGAAAGCTTTGATTTTTTTTTATGCAATAGAGTGTCATGGTATTCACCCCTTTCACGGGTAAATTAGGATTTTAAAGGAGCAGATTCATTGAAACTTTTAAAAATTGTGAACAGCAAAAACACAGATATTAAAAGCCAATGATAATCATGCTGTTATATTTTTTTGTAATGACATTATCCGACAAGCGGTAAAATAGCTCAACTAGATGTGCCGATTAATCAAATAAAGCCCTGACGTGAGAGCTTTATGAAATTGCAGGATCAATATTTTTTAATGGTGTCTTTTTTTCTTGCCACCACCATCTTGTTTATTTATGGTAGCCCAAGCAATGCGTTCCGCATCATCTTCGGCAAGTCCACGTTCTTTTTCACTGTCCTCAATATGTTTCGCTTGTCGCTTCTGCTTCTCTGTATAAGCTGATTTATCGCCTCTAGGCATAATGTATCCCTCTTTAGATTTACAGCTTTATTTATTTAAGCAAAAAAAATTTATGATGGGTAATAATATGTCGAGCTTTGGTGTGGGATTTGATTCCTCATGATTCAAATGATTTACAGCGTTCTAACTGTTTAAATGGTTTAGCCATTAATAATCGTACCGCCATTTACATGAATGACTTGACCTGAAATATAACTGGCTTCATCCGAAGCAAGAAATAAATAAGCTGGAGCGACTTCGCTGGGTTGTCCCATTCGTCCCATGGACGTTTTTTTACCAAAATCTTTTAATTGCTCTTCATCAAAACTGCTCGGAATGAGAGGCGTCCAGATTGGACCAGGTGCTACTGCATTGACCCGAATACCGGTTTTATTTTTCAATAAATTTGTGGATAGGCTACGGGTAAATGAAGTAATTGCGCCCTTGGTACTGGCATAGTCAATCAGCAGGTCATGGCCATGATAACTGGTGATACTGCTGGTATTGATGATTGAATCACCTTGGGTCATATAAGGGATCACCATCTGAGTTAAGTAAAACATGGATAAAATATTGATTTCAAAAGTTTTAAAAAGCTGTTGGGTATTGATGTCGGTAATATATTTTTGCGGATATTGAACGCCGGCATTGTTAATTAAGATATTGATTGTTTTAAATTTTTGAAGTGTTTTTTCGACTATCCTGCTTATTTCATCGTGATGCTGTAAATCGCATTTCAACAGCAGGCAACGGCGACCTTCTTTTTCCACCATTCTCTTGGTTTCTTCGGCATCTTGATCTTCTTCCAAATAGCAGATGGCAATATCTGCACCTTCGCGTGCAAACAACACTGCGATTGATCTGCCAATACCGCTATCACCGCCGGTGATCAGGGCAATTTTGTCTTTTAATTTATTGCTTCCTTGATAGTTGGGTTTGATGACTTCTGGTTGAGGATGCATTTGCGATTGAATACCCGGTTGATGGGCTTGGACTTCTATTGATGGGCTTTTTGGATATTTATACATATTCTTTCTGCTCCACTATTTTTTAAATGCTTAAAATATATTAGGAGCTTTATGAGAGGGATTTAGATGGAGCAAACATTAAATAACACAATGCATGAGAAAATTATCAATGCTTATATAAAGGACCTTTTACATTTAAATTCAGTTCAGAAATATCATCTATTTAATAACCATTTTAGAGATCAAATCATATTTTAAGTTTTGGCTTTACCACTGAGCAGTGGAATATTATCTCTAAAATCAAAGATCATTCAGGTTACATTAGAGCTAACAAAGTAAGCCATACATTAACATCTGATTCCTTATGATAGAGATCAAACTATAAGTCAAAGGCTAGAATCTTATGATCAGAATTAAAAACCCGGCATCAGGTGAAGAACGAATGATTAACAAGGTCTTGGGAGATGAAGCCACCTTGGCCAATGCCGAAGATCATGCCGGTTATTATGATATGGAGAATAATCAGTTTATTCCCAAGCTGAATGAAACCAATGAGCTGATTGGTTTTGTGACACACTCGGATCATGCTGTTTTATGGGAAATTGTGAGATAACTTTTTTATAAACTTTCTAAGAGAATTTTCTAAACCTACTTTTCCAGTCTGAGCACTGTATTGCCTAAAACTATGCTTTATAATGCTGCGCATGAATAGAGCATACCGAAACAAAGTTGAATTTTCTCTCATCCATTGGACTGTAGAACAGGATGGTTATTTGATAGAAAACCATTCTCTGAGTTTAGCCGAGTTACAAAAACGACTTCCATTTACTGAAGATCAGATCATCCAGCGAAAAGAAAGACTGGGTTTGTTTAGAAGAGAAAGGCAGTTAAAAAGACTTTAATGCTTATCATAAAGCCAATAAACGGAGATGACTGAAAATCTATTTAGTTTATTATTCAATGATCCCGATCATCGGGGTAATCCTCAAACACATAATTTCATTTTTTAAGTCTTTTTACATTTTTGCTGTAAATGTTGAACGGTGAAAATGTGTCATTCTTATATCCTGAATGATCCAACGACACAAGGATAAGACATGAAAAAAATAGTATTAATAAGTTTGGTCATCATGCTTGGCTTAACTGCATGTCAACGCGATACCGATAATGATCAGCAAGATCAAACCACATCTCCAAGCTCCATGGATAAAAACAAATAAACCTTAAGCCTGCTGACCAAGTGGGCTTTTTACATACCGATCTGTCGAAATAATAGAATGATTGTAATTTTGCATTTTGATATATTTTGCTAATGTCACGGTGCTTCAATTTATAGAAAATAACGCCCCAGCAATTGGCTGTCGTTTCTACGCTCACTCAGCGTATTCGTATTTTTACCTACCGATTATGTAGGTATTTTTTATCTTTTTATTTTGATATTTATCATTTTAGTACCCATATTATTAAGTAGAGATAGTTTTTCTCAACTAGGTGGGTGAGGTTAAATTTATGTTTAATTCTCTTCGTAAATTCTTCTGTCTACATGTGTATGAATACAGCTGGGATCATAAGCATGGATATATTCAGGAATGTCGTAAATGTGGAAAAAATGATTAACTTCATTTAATCCCAAAGAAACTGTTATGCCATTTAAAATCTGAAAAAATTTAGATGATGAGTTTTTATGCTGAACAAGTTTGGTTTATAGGGATGACTTGCACAAAAGCCAAAATAGGCAGTGTTGAGCTTAGAGAGCAATAAGGAAATCATATCGCCGAACGTTTTTATAAGCGTTGAGTAATCAATGTCAATGTGCTTGAGACTGTCTTTTTATAGATCAACTGCATAGATGAATGCAATTTACATTGAATGAAATTGACACAAAGTTAAGATTGGCTCATAAAAATTAAATAGTAAATTAATTAAATTATATAGACTAAACAGAGGGTGAAAATAAGATGGCTACTCGAGAACCCATGCAATTCAGTCAACATAATCAAGAACCCAATAAGCCAAATCAGCAGCAACAAGAAAATCCAAAAACTAATCAACAAAATCAGCAACAAAATCCGCAGAAGCAACCCAACCAGCAAAATGACCATCAACAAGAACATTTCCGCAGACAACCGAAATAAAATTGAGCTTTCATCTTCCTAAACTTTCACATAAGAAGAGAAGATGTAGCTTCAATTTTTTGCAGATATTGTCTTATGGCTATTTTCTTTATTTATAAAGGTAACGATTATGGATTCAAGACAAATAAAAATGATCCTTGGTGTGGTTGCAGTGATTGTTATTGCTTTAATTCTTTATTCTATATACGAAAGAAATAAAGATGAAATGGGAGGCATGCCGGACAGACAGGGTAACTCAATGTCGATTCCTAATAATGAACCACTCATCAATGTATAAACTAAGATAAGCGTAAAGCAACTCGCAAAACTTTAAATCAATAATAAGCCCTCAATCGAGGGCTTATTGATATCTATTTCATATTCTTAAACTTAAGGACTACACGATGATTGCGATCGAATAACTTTAATTCATGGTTGGTCGCCTCATAGCTGACAACCTGGGTTAGAGCTTGTGCAAACTTTTGCGGTAAGTCGGTTGGATTTAAACAGGCTTTCTCTGTAGTGGCTAAATTGGAAAATTTAATTTGGGTATCTTGTACAGCATAGCCTCCCATAAATTGGTTGCAGCCATCACTACCGCTGAGTTGGCTATTATCAAAACTGAGCATTGGAACGGCAGATAAAACAGGATCAGCTTTATACTTAACTTGATTGATTTCAGTCATGACCCAGTTTTTGTTTTGTAATTTTGCTAAATGCCTTTCAGTAGAGGGATTTGGCATGGAGGAAGTACAACCTGTCAAAACCATAGAGGCCGCTAGGCTGGTTGCTATCATCATTTTACTTAACATTTGCTTTCTCCAATTGATTTACTTTTTGAATTGTGAGGCAAACAACAGATGATGATTTTATAAAAATTTTCTTAATTCATTTGATTATTAACCAATAATCCACATAAATTAATCGAAAAATACACATGGATGATTGGACATAAGGGAAAGCATAGTGCCATTGTAAAAGCCCTCAAGTGAAGGCTTTTTTACAGTAGGTTAATTTTTATTAAGGAAGTTGTTATGAAGATATTTTAACCATTCTAAAGTGTCTTCTTTTTGATTATTTCGAAGTATTTTTAACCTCCAGTTTTTTACATTCCTCATTATTTTTGCAATTTTTAATTTCCGCCACATTTTTAGTTTGACTTGCTATTTTTTGAGGCTTAGAAGGAAAATCTAGAGTAGGGATGACCTGCATTGATGCTAAGGTTGAAACAGACGTGAATGAAGATAAAACAGCTAAAATACAGTGTTTTGAACCGAACATAATATTGCCTTGAAAAATAAAATAAAAATTAGTAAATTTAGCTATTAAATAGCGATTTAATTTAATAAAAATTATTATGAGTTGAATATCACCAAAACTTGGTATTTTTTATTATATGGAGTAGTTATTATGTCTAATATAAAACATATTGACTTTTATTAATTTTAATTTTTTAATAGAAAAAATTAAAGAAAATATAACCAATTTTTATAAAAATAACTCATATATTTATCTATGTATGAGTTAAAGCTATATATTCATAAATAAGTCAAAAGGGTAGAAAAAAATTCATATTTCACTCGAGTTAATCTGCCTTGCCTTATTGATTCAAAAGATAAGATGAAAAGGTATTTAATTATGAGGGTAGGGAATTAAAGCATAATGCAGATGCTAATTCTGTGCTGTTTAGGGAGCGGTATTGGTATTATTAAAAGTCACTCAAGTGAGGGCTTTTCTTTCCTTAATGAGTGGGTGTGTGAGCAGCATACATAGATTCTAAACTTTCATGAACAATTAGCATGGCTGATATTTTGGCACATTTACCCTTGTCATCTTTAATGTCAATCATCCATTTTTCTACAGCATTAATCATATTTTCACAGAAAAAATTAACATCAATAGTTAGGATATCTCCATTTCGCATATATTTTACAGACCCAATAGACATAAAGTTAACTGATATGGCTGGCTTATCTGCATACTGAAGTGTTTTTGTTTGGTGCTTAATAATATTAGTACCTTGGTGTAAAAAAGAGCGACGAGCCGCATAACACTCTGGAGCACCAAATATTACATTGTCCTTCTCATGGTGTAATATTTGCTTATAAGTGTCAGCTAAATACTTATTAAACCATATACAATATTTCTGCCCACTTGTCTTATTATATTTATCATCTACCGAAGCACAAATATCTGGCAAAGTAAGAGCCATAGCAATAGCTCCAAAATAATTACTGGTTTTTAGTGAAAGTTTTATTGAATCTAAATATTGCTGCATAAATCCCATTTTTAAATATTTTTACAATTAAATTTAAATATAGATCAAAATCCTATAATTATTTTCAGTGCTTAAGATGCTCAAGAAAGTGCTTCATCTATCCATTTTAACTATCAACGTGAGACCAAAACGAACCAATACGATTATCATTAAATCTTAGACCTATAGTTTTTTAGATAAAATAATCTGTTGCTGTATTCTGGTATGCGAGATGAACCCTGGCTGTAATGCTTCTATCGGGATTGTGGTTTATTGCACAATGTGGTTCTGGATTCTCTACAAGGAAGTAACCTTTTGTAATATTTAACCATTTCATAAAAATTTCCCTATTTCTTAGCATGTGCTCAATGTAAAAGTAGAGATAAGTTTTTATACCCATTTTTTTAATTTATTCAGAATAAGTACGATAAAAGTGTAACTTATATATTTAAGTTACTGCTTAAAAAATATAGAAAAGTTTTCAAGTATGAGCTTTTTTATTCTTGTAAAATTTATTCTTCAACTTCTGAGAAGTTCGTTTTTATATCTGTAGTCTACAAATTTTAATAAAAATTTATTTTTTAAGATTTTTAGACTCTTGAAGTACAAGTACAGGCAATCATATGCAAATATATGCAACCATGAAAGAAATTAACTTATTGATAATGCAAGGATATGCAAGCTAATGCAACCTATTGCAATACAGCATAAACTAAGTGGATTCTACTTCTTCTATTATTCCATTGTTGGTACTTTCATGCCTTTTTGGAGCCTGTATCTGGAAGATCAGGGCTTTAATTATCAAGAGATCGGATTGTTATCTTCAATCGCAATCATTACCCGCTTTTTCGCGCCGTTCATTTGGGGATGGCTTGCCGATAAGTCAGGCAAAAGAATGTTGTTGGTACGAATTGCGACCTGGATGGAATGCTTTATTTGGTTCATGATTTTTCTGGTTCCAAATACCTTCCAGTCAGTAGCACTGCTAATGCTGATTTTCAGCTTTTTTCAAAATGCTATTTTGGCGCAATTTGAAGGGGTAACTTTATTCTGGTTGGGCGACAAGCGCACTCAGCTGTATGGAAAAGTAAGAAAATGGGGCTCTGTTGGTTTTATTATTGGGGTGTTTGGGATTGGGGCTTTACTCGAAATTGTTCCGATTTCTATGCTTCCCCTGATGTTGTTGTGCATTGCATTTTTGGCTTTCCTCTGGTCTTTCAGCATTAAAGAGCCCAGTAGCGCTCCACAGTCGCAACAGCAATTAGAGCCACTCTTGCCCATATTAAAACGACCCGTAGTCGCTGCATTTTTTGCAATAGAGTTTGTTTTATTATTTTCTCATGCGCCATTTTATAGCTTCTATAGCAATTACTTGCATCAGGTTGGTTATAGCACCACTGAGATTGGTCTGTTGTGGTCAGTTGGGGTGGTTGCAGAAATCATCATGTTTGCCTTTGCGCATATTTTCCTAACCCGATTTTCATGGCGTAGCTTGGTCAGTTTGTGTTTGGTTTTAACGGGTGTGCGTTGGGTTGTCGTGGGATTGTTGCCTGACTTATTTATGGCACAGTTTTTAGCCCAGAGCATTCATGCTTTTAGTTTTGGCCTGTTTCATATGATTGCCATGCGCATTATCTTTCAAAATTTTTCAGCGGGTCAGCAAGGCCGTGGCCAGGCCATGTATAGCACCATGTGGGGCTTGGGAGTTGCCCTGGGAAGTATTTTGGCTGGAAAATATTGGCAAGTGATTTCTGGAGAGATGGTTTTTGTGCTCGCCGGGCTTTCAACTATTGTGGGTTTGCTGTTTGTACGCTGGCTACCGAAATATATTCAGCAAGCCTAAAAAGGCCTTTAAAGAAAAGTCAGTATTCTATGCCCTGTGTTCAAGATTGTGGCCATGATGCTGCCTGTTATGGTTTTAGTCAGCTAGCTAAGGGTTTCTATCAAGAAGCAATGGTGATCTGATTTCGTCCCAAAGCTTTTGAGCGATACAGGGCACGATCCGCCAGATTAATAATATTTTGCAAGCTCAGCTCGGTGGGTAAGCTCTGATGGGTAATGCCAATACTGGTGGTAATAAATAATAAATCTCCCTGAGGGAGTTGCATTGGAGTTAATTCAATTTTATTGCGAATTCGTTCAGCAATGGCTTGGGTTTCTTGCAAGGTAGTGTTCATCATTAAAATCAGGAATTCTTCACCACCTACACGAGCAAAAAGTTCATTGCTACGGATATTATCTTCAACCAATTGCGAAAAATGTTGGAGTACCAAATCACCAGTATGATGTCCATATTGATCATTCATTCTTTTAAAATGATCCAGGTCAAGCATCACCAGTGAGACTGAGTGGCTTTTAGCCTCACTTAGATATCGTTCACCTTTTTCAAAAAGGTGACGTCGGTTAATGGTATTGGTCAAACTGTCGTGATTGGCCAGATACAACACTTTTTTATACAGTTCACGGCGGTTACTGGTAATAATGCACAGAACTAGGGGGGCGAAACCCAGCATACATAAACCAATACGCACAGAAATAGTGGTTGATAAATATGCCGAGGAGGAATCGGATAAATAAAAATAAGTCAGACTATGATAAGTTACCAAACATACAATGCTGTTAATGATGGCAACGATGAAAATAGGATAACTTAAAGCAGCCCAAATTAAGGCAGCCAGAGGATAAAGCAAGGCACCCGGTCCAGTGAAAATATGGGTAAAAGTCACTGAAATAACAATCGCAATCAGTGGTAGCAATTTGGTCAAATGAAATTGATTCAGCTTAATATTTTTTAAATATTTTCCCATTTCCTTTAATGTGGGGAAAAATAAAATAATCGGCAGAATGGTAATGCAATTGATGATTTCACCTGCCCACCACATGCCAAAATCAATCCCAAGACGTTGCGTAGACATGAAGGTATTAGAAAGATAAGGCACAGTCGCAATAGCAAACAAGGCACTGGCCAGGCAACCACCCAGGGCACAAATGGTAAATAAATATAAGAAGGTAAAACCTTGATTATAGTTTCGATAATTTAATTTCCAGTATTGGATAAAAAATAACGAAATTATCACGTTAATCAGATTTGCGAGGCTAAGAACAAAGGTCAGCAGCAAAAAGTTACCAGTCAGCAGATCTGCCAGCATATAACCACTAAACGCACCTAACCATCCACCTAGGGTTCTTAAATGCTTAAAACGTAAAAATAATCCCAGCAAAACTGCATTTGCAGGCCATAAATAGGCTAAAAAGGTAACAGGTCTGGATAGAATCCCGCACAAACAGCAGCTCAGGACCACAGCGCCAATAATGAAAAAGGCAGGGGCATGTTGCCGTAACGAGGATAATTTAGATGAGGTTAGCAAAGTATGCAAAGATCACGTCCTTGTCACTCTAACATGGCGACTTAGTCAGAAGGATTAAAAAATTATTTTGCTATACTCTTAATTAAATTGAAATATTTTCAAGACGAATGAACATTTATTGTATAGCTGTATCGTTATAAGTGGAGATTGTTATTTCGGTATTAGTCGGAAAGAATTGATTCTTTTTAGCTTGGCCGATTACTTTTTTGGGTAAATTCAGCTTGAAATTATATTGTTGTAATATGGTGATAAATACTGGTTTTTCATAAAAATATGCTAAGTTATAGCAAAGGATTTTTAGCACTGAATTGATGTATGAAAAAAACATATTTTACAATTTTACTTACATTGTGTTCATCAGTTGCGATGGCAAATGACAACCAAGCTGTAGTTGCAACAGAAGAAACGGATCGAGCTGAAAATTCGAATACCATTCGTATTGTGACTCGTCCAGAAATTGTTGGCTTATGGGGAATGCAAGTGGCCAACAATAATAAATGTATTGAATATTATAATTTTAAAAGTAATAACAATGTCATCATCAAAAGTGGTCAAGAGTGGTCATCTGGAATTTATGACTTTCAGCCGGCTCAAGAGGAGCGCTCTTTATTGTCTGCACTGGTTTTGCAGGTAAAGTATGACAATAATGAAAAAGATTGTTCGGGTCTGCAGGAAGACCAAACCGGAGAAATTTCCCAATATTTTGTGCAATGGAAGAATCCATCGACCATTAATTTCTGTAGTAATGACAAGGCAGAACAATGCTTTGCCACATTACACCGTGTGCTGCCTTAAATTACTATTTATATTTTTTATACATAACTTTCAGCATATTAAAAAACCGCTCATAAAGAGCGGTTTTTTAGTCTTAAAGCTTTGTTCAAGAAGCTTCTTTATAGGCTTCTAGTTTTTTCAATAAGTGTTTTTCCAGATAATGAATATCCATGGCTTGAGCACAGAAATTTTCATCTTCCAAAATTAAATCTCGATGCAGCGGAATGTTGGTTTTAATTCCGGTCAAGATCATTTCTTCTAATGCCTGTTTCATACGGGCAATGGCAGTCTCACGATCTTTACCATGGGCAATGAGTTTAGCAATCATTGAATCATAGTAAGGTGGAATACTATAGCCTTCGTAAATATGTGAATCTAAACGAATACCGGCACCACCTGGAGTGTAATAGTGCTCGATTTTGCCTGGAGATGGAAGGAATGTGGTTGGATCTTCCGCATTGATACGGCATTCCATGGCGTGACCACGACATTCAACATCAGCCTGTTCAATCTGTAGGCCAAGCCCGCCAGCAATAAGCAGTTGTTGTTCAATGATGTCGATACCAGTCACCATTTCAGTGACTGGATGTTCAACCTGAACACGGGTATTCATTTCAATGAAGAAGAATTCATCATCTTCAAACAGGAATTCGAATGTACCGGCACCACGGTATTGCATCATTTTACATGCATTCACACAGGCTTCTAAAATTTCAGCACGTGCTTCTTCAGGTAAGCCTGGTGCAGGCGCTTCTTCCAGTACTTTTTGATGGCGACGTTGCAGTGAACAGTCACGATCATACAGGTGAATCGCATGGCCATTACCATCTGCCAAAACCTGAACTTCGACGTGACGCGGTTTTTGCAGGAAGCGTTCCATATAAACCGTGTCATCACCAAACCACATTTCAGCGTCACGTTGTGCCGCCTGAACTGATTCAAGTAAGGTGTCTACACGTTCAACAATACGCATACCACGACCACCACCACCAGAAGCAGCTTTAACAATCAGCGGGAAGCCAATTTCTTTTGCTTCTGCAAGGGCGTTGTGAATAGTCACTGCATGGTCACAGCCTGGTACTGTCGGCACGCCGGCTTTTTTCATGGCAATAATGGCAGAGACTTTATTCCCCATCAGGCGAATATGTTCTGGACGTGGACCAATAAAGACAAAACCAGAATTTTCTACAATTTCTGCAAACTCGGCATTTTCCGACAAGAAGCCATAACCTGGATGGATGGCATCTGCACCGGTAATTTCAGCAGCAGTAATAATTGCCGGGATGTTTAAATAGCTTTCGCTACTTGCACCCGGACCGATACATACAGCTTCATCACAAAAGCGTAAGTGCATCAGGTCTTTATCGGCATCGGAATAAATACCTACGGTTTTAATTCCTAAAGTTCTGCAAGCCCGGGTGATGCGTAAGGCAATCTCACCACGGTTTGCAATCAAAACTTTTTGCAACATTGTAAGTCCCCGTGGTCTTAGGCGCGATAGCGGAACAAAGGTTGACCGAATTGAATTACTTCGCCGTTTTTCACCAGAATTTCTTCAATCACGCCGCTTTGAGTCGCTTCAATCGGGTTCATGATTTTCATGGCTTCAATAATACCCAGTGTTTCACCGGCAGAAACGGTCTGACCCACTTTAACGAATGGTGCTTCGCCTGGGTTTGGTGCAGCATAGAACACACCAACCATAGGAGAGTTTTCAACTGCGCCGCGCGGTGTTTTTGCGACCGGTGCTGCAGCTGCGGCTACAGGCATTGCAGGAACAGCTGCTGCTACCACTGGATTGCGACGGGTTAAGGCGATGGATTGATCACCTTCTTTAACTTCAATCGCTTGTAAGTCAGACTCAATCATCAGGTCGATGAGTTTCTTGATTTTACGAATATCCATGAGACAGTATTCCTAATTATGGTTGCGTAGAAGGTTGGATTTTGTCGATGGCGAAGTCCAGTGCAGCGGCATAACCTTTTGCACCTAAACCACAAATCACGCCAACGGCTTTATCGGATAAATATGAATGATGTCGGAATGCTTCACGTGCGTGTACATTGGACAAATGAACTTCAATAAAGGGAATGGCAACACCTAGAAGCGCATCACGTACTGCAACCGAGGTATGGGTTAATGCTGCAGGGTTAATAATGATGAATTGAACGCCTTCTTTTTGTGCCTGATGAATTCGGTCAACAATGGCGCCTTCCCAATTGCTTTGGAAGGTATCTAGAGAAAGAGATGCATTTTGAGCTTGGGCGATGAGCTTTTGATTTATATCATCCAGAGTAAGGTGTCCATAAACTTCAGGTTCACGCATACCTAGTAAATTTAGATTCGGTCCATGAATAACCAAAATGGTTGAGCTCATTCAGCTTGCTCCAATTATAAGTTTGCAAATATACCTTGCAAGATGTCAGCAAAGTTTGCGTATTATGGCATATATTTCCGTATTTCTATTATGAATTGTTTGAATTGAAACGGAAGCTATGTGTCAAAACTGAGCTATATAATGGGAACTTTGCAGGTAATTGGCAATGTTAAAAAATGACATTTTTTATAATTATTACTATTTTTTACATTGTAAACTGAATTGACCAAAACAGTTCATTTATTTTGTGTAACATCCAGCGCAGAGTCATTAATTGTAAGCATTTCTTGCCAGCAGGTAGTATAGCGTGGAGAGCGATGGTGCTGTTTCATATGCCAGGCTGGATTGGCAGAATGATAGCCAATTTGTATGCAATCCGAGCCATAGCGTTGTTGCATTTGCAATAGGGTTTTCATTAAACCCTCACGTTGCTGAATCAGTGCTAAGGGTTGCCATAAGTCATGAGTATATTGTTGCTTAACATGCAAGGCACTAAACATCACTTCCACTTTAATGTATTTCTTATTTTCCTTAAATAAAACATCTATTTGCTTTAATGCTGCAGCATTTAAAACAAGTAAATCATTGCTTGCATATTCCAGACCTAGCGCATGAGAAATACTTTTTTTATAGGGAGGGTTGGAGATCTTTTCATAGAGTGAAACATGTATGCAGGCACACAGTTGCTGTTGCTTGATTAAGCGTTTATGGGCACGGTTGACATGAAAAATGACGGCTTGTTTGATAATTGATTTTTCAGTCAATGCTGCAGCAAAACTTCGTGAAGAAAGGATTCTTTTTGCCGGTGTTGCAGGGTCATCCAGTGCAATACAGGATTGACCTTTTAGTTCACGAATCGTCCGTGCAATCGTCACTGAAAATTGTTTGGCAAGATGATGTTCATTGGCAAAAGTTAAGTCATAGCAACTATAAATTTCATAGTCTTGAAGCTGTTTGCTGATTTTACGACCAACACCCCAAATCTCGCTAGCCGGTGTTTCTAAAAGCAGGCTTTCATAACTGCATAAATCTAAATGAGGTAAATAGCATAGAGAGTTAAAACCACTTCTTTTTTTGGCAAAATGATTGGCCAGTTTGGCTTGGGTTTTAGTGGTGCCAATTCCCATACAGCAGGGCAAGCCAAGCCATTGCTCAATGCGCTGGATTAAGTCTCGACAATATTGTTCTACATCAAAATTTTCTGCATAGCTGTTCAGCTGGATAAAACACTCATCAATGGAATAAGGCTCTAAATCATCAGGATGAAAATGCTGTTCCAGAATCGAAAAAAAGCGCCGTGACATATCTGCGTATAAAGCATAATTACTGGAAAATACTTTTACTCCCGCCGCTAAAGCCCATTGCTCAATTCCATGCCAAGGAATGGCCATACCGATATTTAAAGCCTTGGCTTCATTGCTTCGAGAAACCACACAGCCATCATTATTCGAGAGCACCACCACAGGTTGGCCATTCAAATGAGGATTAAATACCCGTTCGCAGCTCACATAGCAGTTATTGATATCGATTAAAGCAAAAAGTTGTTGGGCCATTTTTATTCTTGAAATTGTAACGTTTTCAAGATTAGAATAATCAAATCACTCAGTAATTTCAAATTTAAAAAATGAGGATAATCAAGAGCGCATTCGATAAAGAGCTTGAGCAGCCTGTAAGCTTCAGTGTAATTACAGTTAATAGCGTAAAGATCAGATTTAATGATGCATTAAAAATCAGTAAATTAATATTTTGATCATTACAATGAATTAAGTCGATACAGTTTGCGGGTTGGTTAAGTAGAAATATCCGTTAGATTAATAAGAGTCGTAATACATACGGCATATCCTAGTAATCTGATTGAGCAATCAGAATCTAGTCATCAATGCAAAGGATGGATATGAAAATGGCTAATCAACAACAATCGAATCCGCAAAGCGAAAACCAAAAGCATCAACAGCAGCAACAACAGCAGCAAGACAATCAACGTCAGCAAAACCAAGGCAATCAACGCCAACAGCAGCAAAAAAACCCTCAACAGCAAAAATAATCCTCAGCCAAGCTGAGGATTCAATAAAAAGCCCCAAGTAAACTTGGGGCTTTTTATTGGTCTATTTTGAAAGGTAAAAATTGTGACCTGTTTGGGCTGCGTATTAATCCATAAGGGATACCGGCCATAAGAGGTATTAGCGTAATTTTTTTAAAATACAGGTCACCACACCCCAAATAATCAGCTGTTCTTCACTGTGCAAATAAATATCCGGATATTCCGGGTTTTCTGCTTTTAACCAGATATTCAGTTGCCCATTTTTCTGTTTTTCTATCATTAATCGTTTAACGGTAAAGTCATTATTGATTAAGGCCAGAACGATATCGCCGTGTTCTGCCTTTAGGCTACGGTCAATTAAAATCTGGTCATCAATGTCTATGCCTGCATTTTTCATCGACAACGAATTCACGCGTAATACAAAGGTACTTGAGGGGTTATGCACCAGGTAGCGGTTTAAATCGATAAAGTCTTCCGCATAATCCTGAGCCGGAGAGGGGAAACCGGCAGCGACTGACTCCAGAGGATAAGGAATATCGAGCTGGGTCTGAATCTGTATAGGATGCAGTTCAATCTTCTGACTTCGGTCATCTGCAGGTTTGGGTTTTAACCAAGACTTGATTTGCAGTATTTTAGATTCTGGCACTCGCATCACCACGGTTTTTTCTTGATATTGGGTTTTACGGCCGGCATTTTTGCGTTTGCCGCCGTGACCATGCTCAGTGCTTATTGTGGATTCTGTAGTATCGTGAAGTTTCATTTTAATCTTTTTTGATTTTGTAACTTTTTCAAGCTTAGCAAAAAATACTTAAAATAAAAAGTTTAGCTATGCTAAATCGTTCTAAGTTAAACTGTCGCTATTCGGTTTTATATGCCAGAGAAGCGCAATGTCAAAAAATTCCCAACAACTTTCACCCTTAGAAGAACTGATTGCAGAACAAAAGTTATTGTGTGAGGAGTTTGATTCCGCCTATATTCAGGTAAGTGGTGATGATGTGGTAGCCATTGCGGTGCAAACTTTAAATAAAGAACCGATTGTCGGGATTCGTAAAAAGCCAGAAACGGATGAAAATATTGGCTGGTTTATTTACGGTGGCGAGTTGGAAGCAGGAGAAGACTTTTTCCAGACCATGACCGTTCGAGAGTTACAGGATATTTTACCTGAAGCGCTACCATACCTGGCTTTGGCTGAAGGTTTCCGTTTTATGATTGATCGTGAAGACTATGAAGATGTCTGGAAAGAAGAACAGTAATTCATGAGCCACTTCATCAGTGGCTTTTTTACAAATGGAATTTAAACTCAGCGTTCTGAATAGAGGTATTATTCCCCCAATAAGCTGACTGCAAAGCGTTACATTTCTATGTTGGTGTATTTATAGACAATTATTGCGGCTATGTTAATATAATAGGCAAATACACCTTGTGTAACGGGAGTTGTTCCATGGCAGCTTATACCATCATGAAAGCAGGCAAATATGAGGATGACATGATTCCTAAACTTGCCATACACGCTTTCCGTCATGCCTTTAACAAAGCATGTGCGGCAGCAACGGTCGTTTACGCAAAAGATCAGCAATTGCTACAACACGAAGTCAATGGACAAGAAACCGTGATTGCTGATTTGCATCAAGCCTACATTAGTGTTGATCATCTTCCTCAGGTTTTAAAACGCAAGAGAAAACAAGAGGCTGCTGTATAACTGAATGCCTCAACCAAGAATAAGGATGTTTGCCGGTCCGAATGGATCTGGAAAAAGTACCGTCAAAGAATATTTATTGCCCCATCATATTGGGGCTTATTTAAATGCCGATGACTTGGAACACAATCTGCGCTCGAGTCAGCGACTGGATTTAATGGCCTATCATCCTGCATTAAAAGCCCAGCCTTTAGTTGCTTTCCTTAAACAGAAAAAACGTCCTCAATCCCGGCAGCTGGTTGCTTTACTGCAACAAGAGCCTAGCGTAGTCGATGACTGGAATATCCAGTTTCATGCATCAGAAATAGATTCTTATCTTTGCGCACGGATTATTGACTATATTCGGCTGGAATTTTTGCGCTTAAAAATCAGCTTTACTTTTGAAACAGTAATGTCGCATATCTCTAAGGTTGAGTTTTTACAACAAGCACAGCGGCAGGGGTTTAAAACCTATTTATATTATGTTTCTACGGTAGACCCGCGAATTAATATTGCCCGGGTTAAATATCGGGTGAGTGTAGGTGGACATCCTGTTCCCGAGCAAAAGATTGTGGAACGTTATTACCGCAGCATGGATTTGCTCATGCAGGCGATCGATGCCAGTGATCGTACCTATTTGTTTGATAACTCTTCTAATGGCGAAAAAGCGGCCTTTATTGCCGAGATTGAAGCCGCTGAAACATTGAAAATGAATCCGGCGCTTGAGCAATTGCCGTGGTGGTTTGCAGAAAAAGTACTGCAAGATTTTATGGAATAATTTATAGAAGAATAATTCTTTATCTCAAAATTGCTTCATATAAAGATTATTGTGTTTAAACAAGCTGAAAAAAATCAAACAAGATTTAACCAGATCCGATATTAGCCTACGTCGTGTAAAGCGTATAGTGATTTATTAAACAAGCAACTCCATATTTAAGCTGCAAAATTCCATATTTTAAATATATTTTAATATGTAATATAAAAATATATATTGTTTCTAGGGCATTCATTTATGCATGATTTTCTGCTCGCATTTCTAGGTGGAATTCTTCTCGGACTATCGGTGGTGGGATATCTGTACGTGAATGGTCGTATTTCCGGAGTCAGTGGCTTAATAGCGCAAGTTCTTAGCCCGCAAGCCCAGTTTAAAACGCCAGCATTCTGGTTTTTATTAGGATTATTGGGAGTGCCATTTTCTATGGCATGCTGCATGCCCCCGATATTGAAATAAAAGCCAGTCCTCTTATGTTGATTATTGCCGGATTGTTGGTAGGGTTTGGTACACGTATGGATTCAGGGATGTACCAGTGGACACGGGATTTGTGGCATTAGCCGACTGTCTAAACGTTCAATAATGGCAACCCTGGCCTTTATGTTTTCCGGATTTGTGACGGTATATATCATCCGTCATGTAACAGGAGCATTCTGATATGAAAAACATCTGGGCTTTTATCTTCGGTGGTTTATTTTCAGTCGGACTCATGTTATCAGGTATGTCTAATCCTAAAAAAGTATTAGATTTTTTAGATTTGTTTGGTCAATGGGATGCAAGTCTGGCCTTTGTTATGCTGGGTGCCATCGCCGTGGCATTTATTCCATTTCAAAAAGTGGTACATCAACAGGCACCTAAAACAGTGTATGGAGATGCCATTGATTTACCTAAAAACAATAAGATAGATTCTAAATTATTGATAGGCAGCTTGATCTTTGGAATCGGTTGGGGGATTGCCGGAATTTGTCCTGCACCCAGTCTGACTTTAATTGGTTTGGGATACTATCAAGCCCTTTACTTTATAGCCGCCATGTTTGCGGGCATGCTGATTCAGCGCCAATTGATGGGAAAACATGTATGATGCAGCATCCACAAGTTCAGCACTTTTTTGATCAGCAGACCAATACCTTTAGCTATGTAGTGACAGATCCTTCCAGCCTGCGTTGCACCATCATCGATAGTGTGCTGGATTATGATGCGCCGTCAGCCACCACTAAGACCACACAGGCCGATTTAATCATCGACTATGTCCATCAAAATAGCCTAAGCGTAGAATGGATTTTGGAAACCAATGTTCATGCTGATCACCTTACTGCATCACAATATTTAAAAGCACAATTAGGCGGAAAAATTGCCATTGTACAGGAAACCTTTAGTGCGATTTATAATCTGGACATTAAATAACTTTAATGCCAGTCAAACCTTTGATCATCTGTTTGAAAATGGAGAACCGTTCAAAATAGGGGAGTTGGCAGCCTATAACATTCCTACACCAAGGCACACACCCGCGTATTTAAGCTATGTCATTGGTGATGCGGTATTTGTAGGCGACACCTTGTTTATGCCGGATTACCGCACAGCACGCTGTGATTTCCCCAAGGGCAGTGCAGCTACTTTATTCGACTCCGTTCAAGCGCTTTACCAGCTGGATGATCAAATCCGGGGGTTCCTCTGTCATGATTATTACCCGAAGGTAGAAAGGAATATCGCTGTGAAAGCACTATTCAAGAACAAAAGAAAAATAATATTCACCTGAATGAGCACACTACAAAAGCAGATTTTGTGGAGATGCGTAACCGCCGTGATGCTACTTTGTCCATGCCTAAACTGATTTTACCTGCCATTCAGGTCAGGATTGGCATTCTAATCTCTTTTACTCGATATATCTTAATAAAATACCAGTCCTAAAATGCCCTATCTTGTAAAATAGCCTAAGCAAAAAATATAAGCTTAAAATGGCAATTGATTAAATGCCTATTATCGTCAAAGATAACCTATCTAAAAAGTTACCAAGGTCATTCCCAAAGCCATGATTTTAAATCACCAAATTCATCACAATGAAAGCACAACAGAAAAAACACCACTCGTTTTTATTCATGGTCTTTTTGGTAGTTTAAGCAATTTAGGCATGCTGGCTCGTGCATTTTACCCATCACATCCGGTTATTCAGCTGGATGTACGTAATCATGGTTATTCAGCACATTCATCTGAAATGAATTATGCCGTAATGGCGCAAGATATTTTAGAAACCTTAGATGCATTGAATATTCAAAAATTTTCACTGATTGGCCATTCAATGGGTGGGAAAATTGCCATGCAACTGGCCAATAGTGCAGCTGAGCGATTAGAGCAACTGGTGGTTCTGGATATGGCGCCATTTGCGTATCAGGAAAGTCATCATGACCAAATTTTTAAAGCTTTATTCGCAGTAAAAAACGCACAGATTGAAAGCCGACAACAGGCGACCCAAATTATGCGTGAATATTTAAATGAAGAAATGGTTATCCAGTTTTTAATGAAATCCTTTAATAAAGGGCAATGGTTATTTAATGTTGATGCATTATTTCATCATTATTCAGAGATCTTGGATTGGAATATTATTCAGCCATGGCAAAAAGAGGCACTGTTTATTCGTGGAGGTAAGTCAGCTTATATTAGTAAAGATGAACATTTTAATGCGATCAAGCAACAATTTCCGCATGCCAAAATTCAGGTGATTGATGATGCAGGTCATTGGTTACATGCTGAAAAAACTCAACAGGTTCTGGATGAAATGAACCAATATCTAAACTAAGTTCTCATGCACAAAGTAACAGCCAAATTTTAATCTGGCTATTACTCAAAATCTTCATTGCCATGCTTGGCTAACAGTTGACCTTCAGCAGTTAACTGTTCAGCCACTGCAGCTGTTTTTCTAAGTCCGGGCATGCGATATTCACTATGTCCATAATCTTGAATGGATGTCCAGCGGCCACCCCAGGTTAAACCGACCGATTCCGCAACTGTTCCATAGAATTGATAACCTTGCATTGCCCAAGGATCCCGTTCTGAAATAATCACTTTACCGTTACGCTTAAATGCAATATCGGCAGCTAAACCAAATTGATGATAACTTTGAAAAGCTCTGGCACGGGTAATATGACTATTTCCAGCCAGGGAATTCTGGCGCTCTGGACTACGATAACCCTCCAATAAAACCATTTCATAACCATATCGTTCTTGCATGATTTTAAATACCATTAATAAACGTTGTTTATAACGTGGATTCATTTTGTGCCATTTACGATCAGCGGATAGCAGGTCGGTATAGGAATGTTGCCTATGCACATCTTCAATATTGGAGTTAAACTTCTCTGCAGGAATACTGAATTGAGTAGATTCAGCATTTACAGCTGTATTCACCGCTTCTTCGATTAATGATTGTTCCACTTCGGCGGGTGGCGAAAGCATTTGCCCATCGAGCAAGGCATAAATTTGCGGATCAACTTCTCTTAAATAATTGGCTTCAATTCTGGTCGGGTTTATGGGACGAGTAAAAGCGAAAATCATGATGCTGGAAAATAGCAAAAAACCTGCAACAAGAATCCACCATTGCTGTAAATGCCAATGCGATTGTAGTTGTTCTGGTGCAGCAGCATTATTTAACTGTTGAGCAAAATGCTTGGCCAAATAGAATTTTTTCTTACTTTGTGGAATAAAGACAAAAAATAAGTCTTGTACTTTAATGCGTAAATCATAAGAAAATAACCATGCTAGACTGCAAGCTAACAAGATAAAACCAATAAAAATAACAAGAGTCATGGAGAGACGGCGCTTTCTGGGTGTATGACTGGTGTTTTAGTCTCAGAGATTGTTATCGAAGCTTGCGGAAGTTCATTTGGTTCTACTTCTTTTACTGCATGTTTTATCGAAATTTCAGGTAAATTTAAAAGTATAGGCTTTGCAGTGGAGACGGGTATTACGATTTTTGTTGTCGTTTTAGCCGCAGTCTGGTTATGGGATGAATGCTGCTGTGACCGAACTTGGCTATACATAGCATTAGGATGTTTTACTACGGATTTTAATTGAGGTTGAGGAAATTCAAGAGGATGATCGTTCTCTTGTTCAGGTTGATGGATTTGAAGATTAAATGGGTTAGCAGGTATTTCTAAGTCGGTCGAAATTTGCTGCTTATTTCCATTATTTTCTTTATTTCTCCCGACATCTTGCTCGAAAAGATCTGGGTGACCAGATACAGAATGATGCTGAGTTTCTTGATGATCTAAACTGTTTAAATAGCTATATCTTACAGTCGCACTAAAAATAATGCCGACACGAAAGCCTAAAATTCCATAGCACACTGCTGAATTATATTTATTTTTCGCAGGCTGAAATATTCTTAAAGAAGTGGGTTTTGGATTTGCCATTTGCTAATTTTCTTTTTTAAATTTTTAGGGTAAATGAATCGTGATATAGGCCTGTTCAGCGGGCTGGCTAATAATGTTCTGGTAAAGCGCTAATGATTTATCATTTTGATTTGAAAGCATAAAATTCAAGGATACAAATGACAATAAAGCAAAAAATACCAAAAATATTAAAATCCAGAAAAAGGGCAATTCACGATGAATGATATGTTTAATTTGATCAGGCAAAGCAGCAAAGGGTGAAAAAGAGGCTTTTTTGCCTTTTAAAAAGTCAATTTCATCGCCAACTCGTGCCACCAGATGATTTAAACTTTGTATAGATTCAATTCGAAATTTGCCGTGAAAGCCCAGTAGCATACAATAATGAAAGACCTCTAATGCTGCGAGGCGATCTTTACCCTGACGGCGAAGTGATTCCAAAATTTCAAAAAAACGATAGCCTGCCAATTGAGAACCAAAAAGGCTTAACTGTAAAGGACTGATCATCCAGTTATTTTGTAACTCAAAAAATTGCACATCTTGTTGCGTTACAATAGTTTCATCCAGTAATGCGCAATATGCATATTGTGCGTCATGAATATCTTCTGCTGAAAATTGCAGTTTTCGCGCCTGATTTTCAAAATGATTTAACAGATTTAAAATTTTGTCCCGAAAATCATCTGGATGGGCCGGAATATATTGATTCTTCAATAAAAAAACCACATAGAAACCATCATGCAATAAATCAACAAGATTAGTTGCACTCGTCGTTTTAGTTTGAGTTTCCGTTGGGTTTAACCCGAGGCCTATTTGGCCATCATCAAATAGTGAAGGCGCAGGATTATTGACATTCATATATTGGCTCCTTAGCTATTGATCACGGCAATAATATCCACCGAAATATCCTGAAACCCGGCCGGGATATAAATACAAATCGA
Organism: Acinetobacter sp. NS-4; assembly: GCF_037402435.1. NCBI lineage: Bacteria > Pseudomonadati > Pseudomonadota > Gammaproteobacteria > Moraxellales > Moraxellaceae > Acinetobacter > Acinetobacter sp. NS-4. The sequence goes on from NZ_JBBEUE010000006.1 coordinate 23,189, forward strand.
TTCAGCATCCAGCATCCGCTGATATAACTCATTATTTGGTTCAATTTCAAAATAACTGACACCAGAACGTACCGGAATTGCGGTTGGAATTTGCATTAAGTGATGTAAAGGAATAACAGGCAGGGCAGCAACAACACGTTGTTCAACATCCACGGAATTACCGACTTTAAAGCGCAGCGGTACCAATTGAACCAGTTCATGGCTTTGCATCATGCCACTCGAAACAGCAATATAAAGTCGTGTGTCACGGGTAATTTTGTCGGACTCCAGACTTCCAATCCAGTAGGATGGACGTGCTTCTTTTAGGGCAATGCTGATATAGCGATTGGAAATAATGGTATCGAGTAAATCGCGTAAAATGGCATCGAGCTGTGAAAAGCTTTCCTGTAAATGATGATGCTGATAATGAGGCAATTGATCCACTTCATATGCCGTAGAAAAGGTGAGCAGTGATCCAGTTAAGCGGAGCAATTCAAAGAATAATCGTTCCGGATGAATATGTGGATATTGTAAAAGATGATTCAGGGTCGCATATGCTGTATTTAAGGCATTGACTAACCAGAAAGAAACGATATCTCCTGAACGAAATTCAATAAGTTTTTGCTCATTTTCACGATTGTTGCTTTGAATGGTGTTAATTTTTGCCTGAATTACATTCAAGCTACGTTTTAAAGCTGACATCAGACTTGCAGATGCATCAATATGCAAGATGGGTGGAATAAACTTAGCATCGAATTCAAAATTTCCCGAACTTTGACGTTTAACTTTTGCCACCGCTAAATATAAGAAGCCATCTAGCTCATGATTGGGTTCAATGCCAGATTCAAGCAATTTAAATTCTGCACGGCGTCTTAATAAGGTGATATCTGCCGCTGTCGCATCGGTAAATAAATCATGTGTTTCAGTTAAATGTGAGTGATAGCGGCCAGGTTGGTGACTATTGTGACAAGATACATTCGGTTTATTCGGTTGTATCATCGGTAAGGCCAAATAAACCGTCATTTCTCCACGTAAGGTTAAATCATCCAGCTGAATCGGTTCGGGTAATAAGTCACGTGCTGGTGCTTGGTAAATCTCGCCATCTTGCCAGAGCATTTCCACTTTTTCTAAAGCCAGCACATGGGTACTTAATTGTACTTCATCAAATTGAATGGATTGGACACCATAAGCGAAAGGAATGGTGGAGCGTATAGTGTGATTTAAGCGCTGTTCATGATAGGCATCTTGTAATTGAAAATGCTGCGGACGTAAAAATAAGCCTTCGCCCCAAAGAATTTTTTCTGCTTTAAACATTAAATTTACCAATCGTTATTTGTGTTATGAATATTGTTTTGTACACCCAAAAGTTCATGTACTGTCTCTAAAGGATTTTCGTTTTTAATCACCTGGCTTAGCCATTCATGTAAAGGCATCTGACTCCACTTAATGGTTTTTTGTAGCAGATAGCTGACCGGACTATGTGGCTCATTAAGCTGAAAATAATCGGCAATCTCTTGTAAAAGCTGCATGGCTTGTTCACGATTAGCCAAATGATTTTGCGCTTGTGGCTGAAATTTCTGTGTACGGGTTATGGCTGTGCTGCTAGTCTCATCAATAGCTGAGTGTATCGTTTCAGGTGAAATGGATATACCAGTGATGGGGTTTGATGGAGTTGTGATTGCTGCTACTGGATTAAGGGCATCGGTTTTATAGATTTTTTTCAGACTGCCATGAATGGATTCCAGCTGAGCATCAATAGCTGCAAAACTTGGAGCATCTAAACCCATTAAGCCATCAAGCACATCTTTTAAAATATTCCATTGCTTTAAAATTTCTAAAAAGGCTTGGTAATTTTGATATTGAAAAGATTTTGAACTATTCAATAATGCCTGTTCAAACTGCTCTAAGGAGGTGTGAAGATATATTTCACTGTTTTCTTCGCCATGCTTACGGCATAAATTTTGATGATGCAATATACCGTCATAGTCCATTAAACAATAAAAAGGCGAAGTATCATCTACAAGTGAGATATTCTTAATCAACACGGGCAGTTGATTAATCAGTCCTTGCAATAAGCCCAGACGTTGTTCCAAATCACCATCTTCAATTTCAGGATGCAAGCCTGCCCAGAAATGACTTAAGCTACGTTGGGTTAATTCCAGACCATTGGCTACGCCATCAAAACCATACAGCTTGGACCATGCTTCAACCAGCCAGCTATATAATCGAATATCTTTGGTTTTTTCAGTTAATAATTCAGTAGATTTTGTATGTACAAACCCCCAATCGGCCTGTTTGGGTTGTGCAATCCAGTCACCTTGATCTAATCGTGGATCATCCTGAATTTTTGCTTTTTTAATCGCATGAAATTCATTGGAAAGAGAACAATCCATTCCACAAGGGGCTTCATCTGAAATTGCCTTTAATAATAATTCGAGTTCTAAACTCATGTTCTGCCTTTCTGATTTTTTAAAAGTTTTTATAAATTATGTTTCAGTGACTCTGGTTTTTTGAGTACGTTTTTTTGTTGTTTTTGCAACAGGATCGAGCTGATAAACAATGTCGTTATCCTGAACTTTAATATAAATCTGCTTCGGTAAGTTTTGCTCTGCCAGGCAAACTAAAATGTGTGTGGCTAAAGCGGGTAATACTGACGCATTGAGGATGTTATCGACATTGCGAGCACCACTATCAATTTCAGTACAACGGCTGAGCAGTAATTCAATCAGATCTTCGTTATAAGTAACTTGAGTCGTGTATTGTTGTTCTAAGCGTGCAGTAATTTTATTTAATTTATGCTTGATAATACGAACCAGTAATTCATCATGCAAAGGGAAGAAGGGCACGATACGCATGCGACCCAAAAATGCCGGTTTAAATCGTTTGTACAAACTTGGCTTTAGAAGATCAATTAATTTCTCTGCTGTTGGCCATTGCTTAACTGCTGAGTTTAAGCAGGCTTGCATAATGCTACTTGAACCAACATTGGAGGTTAACAGGATGGTAGTATTTTTAAAATCAATTAGACGACCTTCACCATCTTCAAGCATGCCTTTGTCAAAAACTTGATAAAATAATTCCTGAACATCACTATGGGCTTTTTCAATTTCATCCAATAAGACCACACTGTAGGGGTTACGACGTACCGCTTCAGTTAAGATGCCACCTTGGCCATAACCGACATAGCCCGGAGGTGCTCCTTTAATCGATGAAATGGTGTGGGATTCCTGATATTCAGACATGTTGATGGTAATCAGATGAGATTCACCACCGTATAATTCATGAGCCAGTGCTAAAGCGGTTTCTGTTTTACCTACACCACTTGGACCTACCAATAAGAATACCCCTTGTGGCTTATTGGGATCTTCAAGTTTGGCTTTAGCGGTTTTTATACCTTGAACCAGTTGATGTAAGGCATCATCCTGTCCCATAACTCGTGCTGAAAGCTTATCTTTTAAAGTCAGAATTTGTTTAATTTCATTATTGGCCATTTTTCCCACAGGAATTCCGGTCCAATCAGAAATAATTTCATGAATAATCTGCGTATTCACGCGTTCAAAAACCAGCGGAGTTGTACCTTGAAGCTGAGCCAGTGCATGACGCAATTGAGCAATATGACTTGAGGTATCGTGATGTTCAATTTCTTTAATATTGTTTACCAGCTGCAGTTCTTTTTGCCATTGAACTTGTGTATCACTGATTTCCTGAGCTAATGCAGAAATTTTAGCTTTCAGCTCAATGATGCGTTCATGGTAAATCAGCATATTCTGCTGTTCTTGTTCTAGAATCTCCTGTTCTAGATTCAGGTTATGCCACTGTGCCTGTAACTGATCTAACTTAACCGGTTGTGCATTTTGAGTTAAGGCAACTCGGGCAGCTGCGGTATCCAGCACACTGATGGCTTTGTCTGGAAGTTGACGGCCACTGATATATCGATGAGAGCTATGCACTGCTGCAATAATTGCTTCATCATCAATTTGTACGTTGAAATGTTGGGTCATGACAGGAATCATGGCACGTAACATATCAATAGCGACAGCTTCAGTCGGTTCTTCTACCTTAACCACCTGAAAGCGACGACTGAGTGCTGCATCTTTTTCAAAAAACTGTTTATATTCAGCCCAAGTCGTTGCTGCAATGGTGCGTAATTCGCCACGCGCAAGCGCGGGTTTAAGCAGATTGGCTGCATCGTTTTGTCCAGCATGGCCACCCGCACCAATCAGGCTATGGGCTTCATCAATAAATAAAATAATGGGATGGCCAGAACACTGAACTTCCCGAATGACCTGCTTTAGACGATTTTCAAATTCACCTTTAACACTGGCACCTGCCTGTAAAAGCCCCATATCAAGGATATGTAAATGAACATTTTTTAAAGCTTCGGGAACCTGATTGTTAGCAATTTTCACAGCCAATCCTTCCACTACTGCGGTTTTACCGACTCCAGGATCACCCGTTAAAATTGGATTGTTTTGACGACGGCGCATTAGAATATCCAGCATCAAGCGAATTTCAAACTCACGGCCAATCACTGGATCAATTTCACCTTTTTTGGCTTTTTCAGTTAAATTAATGGTGTACTGATCTAAAGCAGGTGTTTTTAATATCTGTTCGGATAACTGCGTGGTTTTTATGGTCTCGGAATGAGTTGCATTCAGTTCCGATGCTTGTTCGATACTTTGTATACATACATCTAAAAAAGTATGTTTCATGTGATCTACTGGAAATAATTCAAATAAGCAAGAAGCACGGACAGCGATTTGATTAAGATCTGATGCTGTTAATAATGCTACCAGAAGATGGCCAGTTCGAATCAAAGGTTTTTGTTCTGCCGAGGCTAATAACCAGGCCTGTTCCAATAAACGCTCGATTGATTTTGCGAAAATAGGAGTACGCGTATTGCCTTTAGGCAATTGTGCAATACTTTTCTTTAAATCATCCATTAATCCACGGTGCGACACTTTATAGTTGTCCAATAGCAGTTGGATATCATGATTTACATGATTATGTAGAATTTCTAAAAAAAAGTGTTCAATTTCTATTTCATAATTCTGTTGAGCTATGCAGCTATTTGCCGATTTTTCCAGTGCTATACGGGCACAAGAAGATAATTTTGTAATCAAAATTTTTAAATTATTCATATCACACTCAACATCTGTAAAAGAACTTCAGTTTTTATTATGTTTATATACTGAAATGACTTGATTTTATTATTTTAAAATTTTATGTATTTAAAACAATATGTTATTATTTTTTTATAAAAATTATGTGCACATAATACACATAATTTTTATAAAATTAAAAAAAATATCTGGTGTTTTTTACATAAAACAACAATAAAAAGTGTTATTTCACATTCCATCCCTGTTGACTTAGGGTGGTTATTTTTTGTTAAATCTGTGCATGGATAAAAAGTCAAAATAATAAATTAAAGATGATAAAATCATTTAATGTGCTTAAACATATACTAATAATTAAATTTATAACTAGAAAAATTAGAGGCATCTTTTGAATAAATATAAGTTTTTTTTACCTTTGCTGGTCATGCTATCGATCAGTCCATTCACATTTGCGAGCGAAAATAATATTGAACTCAAAAAAGCTTGCATTAAGGATTATCCTTTAGTAGGCGATGAAACTGATCCAGAATTATTAAATATCTATCGTCAGATATGTGACAGAAAAAATAAGAAAAATATTGAATTGAAAAGCGATTTATCTATTCAAGCTGCTCAAAGATTTCAGGCCATAGGGAAAAATCTAAAAGCTTTGCAATGGGTCGAGGAGTTGCGTAAACAAAATGTTCAGCACAGAGATTTGACCGATGTTGCTTTTCTTGCCGGGGTAGGGATTAGCGAGAGTAATTTACAGTATATGCGTAATCATGAAATGCGTTATCTTAATGCGGAAAATACGTATCCTGCAGCAAAAAAATTGTCTGATCATATTCAGATTTCCTTACCTGAACCTGATACCTCTAATGCTAAAGCCGTTATAGCAAGCACGGTCAGACTAAAACAACGGGTAAAAAGCAGTACTTTATCAAATCGTACTGTTGGAAAAGCCAACTCATTAAGCCATCCCCAAAGTGTCAATTTACAGAGCAGGGCAATCAAAACATCTGCACGAAATACGACAGCGGCAACAAAACCGCAAAGCAACAATTCTATAACTTCGGGTTCAAGCCCATTTGCTTCATTTAATAAGAACTAAAATAGGACAGTCTTCATGGCTAAACGTGAAAGTGTACAAAAGAAATTACAACGTATTCGTCCACCCCGTGTACAACTGACTTATGATGTAGAAGTGGGCGATAGCAAAGAAATAAAAGAGTTGCCTTTTGTGGTTGGGGTGTTAGGTGACTTTTCAGCTGCTTCAGAATTAGAAAAGACCAAATTAAAAGATAAAAAATTTATCAATGTTGATTTGGATAACATTGATGAGGTGATGCAATCGCTGGCACCACGTGCTGCTTTTCAGGTTGAAAATACCTTGACCGAAGAAGGTGGTCGCATGTCCGTGGATTTAACTTTTAATGCAATGCAAGATTTCCGTCCCGAAAATGTCGTACAGCAGGTAGATCCCTTACGGAAGCTGGTTGAAGCACGAGAGCGTTTGACCGATTTGCGTAACAAGATTTCAAATAATGAACGTCTTGAAGATTTGCTGGATGAAATTTTAAAAAATACAGATCAAGTTCGGAAGTTAAGCGTGGAGGCAGAACATGAGTAATTTACAAGCTGCCACTGCCACCCATATGGATGTTAAAGAATTTACTTTGCTGGATTCAATTGTTGAGCAAAGTCGTATCGCACGTAATGAGGAAGAACATGATCGTGCAAAAAGCCTGATTGGAGAATTGGCCAAAGAAGTCATGGCTGGAACCATAACCGTTTCCGAAAATATGACCTTGTCGATTGATAAACGAATTGCAGAAATTGATGCACTAATTTCCAGGCAGTTAAGCAAAATAATTCATCATGAACAATTTCAAAAAATTGAATCAACCTGGAGAGGATTATATTATTTTTGTCAGGAAACACCGTCCCATTCTTTAATTAAAATTCGTATGCTCAATACCAGCAAAAAAGAACTGATTAAAGATTTTCAGGGGGCGACAGATTTTGATCAGAGTACGCTATTTAAAAAAATATACGAAGAAGAATATGGCTCATTTGGTGGTGCACCTTATGCCACATTGGTCGGTGATTTTGAATTTGACCGTACGCCATCCGATATGTATTTGCTGGAGCAGATTTCCCATGTTGCTGCAGCGGCGCATGCACCTTTTATTTCTGCAGCCAGTTCTAGCATGCTGGGCTTAGAGTCATTTACTGATATTGATCGCCCACGTGATGTTTCTAAAATTTTTGAAACTGCTGAATATGTTCAGTGGCGTTCATTTCGCGAAAGCGATGATGCCCGTTATGTGGCATTGACCATGCCGCGCGTATTAGGGCGTCTGCCATATCATCCTAAAGATGGCACTGTTACTGAAGGGTTTAACTTTATAGAAGAAGTTACTGGTCAAAACCATGCTGAATATTTATGGATGAACGCAGCATATGCCTTTGCGACACGTTTAACCAATGCTTTTGATATGCATGGGTGGTGCGCAGCCATTCGTGGCGTTGAAGGTGGTGGCCTGGTTGAAGGTTTGCCAGTACATACCTTCAAGACCAACGATGGTGAAGTGGTATTCAAGTGCCCAACTGAAATTGCCATTACTGACCGTCGTGAAAAAGAACTCAGTGATTTAGGATTTATCCCTTTAGTACATTGTAAAAATACCGATTATGCCGTTTTTTTTGGTGCTCAATCGACTCAAAAACCTAAAAAATATGATAGCGATAGCGCAAATGCCAATTCAGTATTATCCAGTCAAATTCAATATATTATGGCCGTTTCACGTATAGCACATTATTTAAAAGCCATGATGCGTGACAAAGTGGGAAGTTTTGCATCTGCGGGCAATGTGGAAGCATTCTTAAATGAATGGCTATCAAAATACGTTTTGTTAGATGATGGTGCATCACAAGAAGCAAAAGCACAATATCCGCTTCGTGAAGCATCAGTAAAAGTTGTAGAAAACCTGGCTCAACCTGGGCACTACAAGTCTGTGGTCTTTTTACGACCACATTTTCAATTGGATGAGTTGTCGGTTTCATTGCGACTTGTTACTGAGTTACCTCAGTCTTCTAACTAAATAGCATGTTTAATTAGAATGCAATTTTATAATAATTTAAAAATGAATCAGGAAAATATAAAAAATGAAAGATATATACGTACAATTTCGAGGCAAATATAAAGTTGATGGCGAATCTCGTGACTCCGAGCACAAAGACTGGTTAGAAGTAAATTCTTGGGCACACAATATCCGCCAACCCAAATCTGCGACATCTTCAAGTGTAGGTGGCCATACTGCCGAGCGTGTTGAGCACTCAGATATGCTTTTTGTGAAAGATTTGGATGCAACAAGTCCAAAACTTTGGGAAGCATGTTCTGCTGGTTATACCTTTGACGAAGTTCAAATCGATTTTTACCGTGCCAATGGTGATAAGCGTATTAAATATCTTCAAATTAAATTAAAGCATGTGCTTGTTTCGAGCGTTACGCCAAACGTGAATGAAGAAGGTGTACCCACTGAATCGTTAGGTCTGAAATATGCTGCCGTAGAATGGACCTATAACCAGCAAGATATTAATGGCACACAAAAAGGTGCTGTCACCAAGAAATGGTCACTTTCTAATAATACAGCTTCTTACGCTGCATAATGGACTGACCTAAATAGTGGCCAACTGCCGTTGGTCACTATGAGTGATTTTTAATTTTCATTATTAAATAATAAAAAACATGAACTTAGATCAATTATATCCCTACGGCTTTAAAAAGACTTTATTCGACCTCTTATCCACTGAATCCGAACAGCATGCCCGGGGGATTTCACTTCAGCAATTACGAGAATCTGTAGCCTCGGATCTAGAGGATTTACTGAATAGTCGTATGGCGCTGTTGGATGGTGTAATTGATGATTTTCCTTTAGCAAAACAGTCTGTTTTGCTATTTGGGATTATTGATTTTGTTGGATTATCTACGGCCAATCCCATCGATCGGGATAAAATTTGTCAATCTATCGAACAATCAATTGCTGCGCATGAACCGAGATTAAAACAGGTTAAGGTCACCATGTTATTTGATGGCCATAATATGGGGGCATTGTCTTTAAGTATTCAAGCTTACTTAAACATTCAGCCTTTATTTGAGCCGGTTATTTTAGATGTTTTACTGAAACCAACCACACAACAATATGTTATTTCCGCAAGATCTTAAGTGGGTTTGCTGTGATTGAAGAACTGTTACCGTATTATGAAAAGCAATTACAAGAATTTGGGCAACAATCGCGTGAATTTGCACAAAAATATCCAAAAATTGCTCAACGCTTATCCCTCAATCAAGAGCAAGTAGATGATCCGCATATTGAGCGTTTGATTCAGGCTTTTTCCTTAGTGGCTGCGCGTATTGATAAAAAATTAGCCGACAGCTATGAGGTGTTTACCCGCTCATTATTTGAAGTGATGTTTCCTCAGTATCTTAAGCCATTTCCTGGATGTTCAGTGGTCAGTTTTGAAGATATAAACAAGTTAAAACAGCTAACTGAAGTACATGAAATTCCTAAAGCGACTTCGTTAAAGTCACGCAGTTTTAAAGGTGTACAGTGTGAATTTACCACGACACAGCCTGTTCGATTATTACCAATCGCTTTAAATTATTTAGATTTTAAAACCCATCCTGGTGCATACATGCATTTAAATCAGAATGCGACACTCAGTTTAAGTTTTGAAATTTATCAACCTAGTCTAAGGCTGTTGATCAATGAAAATTTACCGATTTACCTTGATGCTATTGCAAATTTTCCTTTACAGGTTTTGGATAGTATATTTCATGCCAGAACAGGATTTTCATTAAAAATTGGCAACCGTATTATTGAAATTTCCAATCCATTTACAGTCATGGGATTTGCTGAATCTGAAAGCTTATTGCCGATTGATCAGCATACGCATCATGCTTATCGTTTGCTGATGGAATACTTTTGTTTTGCTGAAAAATTTAATTATCTCAATCTTGATTTAAGTTTCTTAGAACATTTAGCAGCGAAAGATACCGAATTTGAGATCTTGATTCATTTTAAATTGAATTTAAATGATCAGGCCTGTATTCGAAATTATAACGAGCTAAATGTTGCAAACTTTAAACTGTTTGCAACACCTGTAGTGAACTTGTTTTATAAACAGGCAGAACCGCAGAAAATAAGCCATAAACAATTAGAATATCCATTGCTTACCGATGCACATCATCCTGAATTTTATCAATTATATTCAATAGTGAAGATGAACATGATTCGGGAAAAAAGTAATCAGGATCAGATTGTTGTTCCAATTTTACCCTTTTTTGCCATGAGTCATTATCACCAGCATAGTGAGCAATATTTTTATAGTTTAAACCCTACACCATTACAGAATAATTCAGTGGGAACCTATTATTCCATTATTTCCAAATCTTTGTCGCCACATAGTACCAGGGCTGATTTTATTAGTGCGCAATTGCTTTGCTGCAATAAAGACTTGCCGTATGAAGCCTTAAGTCAGGCCAAAAATGTTCTGAATTTGAATGATAGTCATCTTGCACGGCGAGCATTGATTCTCAAGCGACCGACCAAGCCTTATTACTTTGAGCAAAATAAAAAAGAACAATGGCGCATAATTTCTCATTTATCTTTAAATACTTTGTCGCTGATGAAAGGGGATGCTATTAGTCATATTAAGGAACTATTAGCACTTTATAATTTGCCTAAATCGAAAGAAAACCAACAAATTATCGATGCCATTAAAAAGATAGATTTTTCTTTGACCCAAAAATTGGTTGAAGCCCAACCTTTTCCCTTATTTGTCCGGGGCATCAAAGTGAATGTGGTAATAGATTCACAAATTTTTAAAGGACATAGTCTGTATATTTTCACTCAACTTTTAAGTCATATTTTTAATTTAAAAGTACAAATGAATAGTTATGTTGATCTTGTGATCTGCGATTCAAATACCCAACAGGAGTTATACCAATGCGTGCAGAACGTTGGTGGCAAGAAGCTTCTGTAATTGATGATCTGATTACAACTCCGACAGCTTATGAGTTTACTCAGGCGATTCGTTTGTTGCGTCACAGGCCATATTCATCAACAACCCAGTACTGGGCAAATGATTTTAAATTTTATAGTTCTTTAAATCTTAATTTTCCCGTGACTGAGATTGAAAGCTTAAGCTTGGATAATAAATATATTCAGATCACTAATCTAATGATGGGTTTAACCGGTATACAAGGCGCTTTACCTTATAGCTACACCCATAAAATTAAACAAAGTCGTCGTCAGCAAAAACAGGAAACACTTCACTTTCTAGGCTTATTTAATCATAAGTTGACCGCACAATATGTCGATGCAAGTCTGGCCTATTATTTGCCTATACGTTATGAAATTGAAAGGGAAAATGATTATCTGGATATTTTGCATGCCTTAAATGGTTATGTCAAAACACAACAGAATCAGCCTGAATTGGAAGATTATTTTGCTGAATTTTCGGGTTTAATGCAGGGCCAAAATAATACAGCCTATGCTTTAAAAACTATGCTGACTTGTATTTTCAAAACTGAATTTGTCATAAAAGAGTGGGTGGAAGAAAAATTTAAATTAGAGGATGCACAAAAAACAAATTTAGGCGGTTTAAATGCCGGGTTGCTCGGAATGAATACCTTTTGTGGCGATAGTATTCGTCAAATGGGTGGGAAAATAGAAATTCAGATTGGACCATTATCTAGAACTGATTATCTCAGCTTTTTACCTCAGCAAAAGATGAGTGAAAAATTAAAGAAAATACTTTCAACCTGGTGTAGCCCAACGATGATGGTGGATTTGCGTTTAATTCTAAAAAAAGAAGACATCCAGCCCCTTTGCCTGGATTTAAGATCAGAACAGGGCTTGGCCCAGGGCGTTTTTTTAATGCCTAAACATACGGAAGCCAATTCAGAGACATGTTATACATTATTAGGAGACATGCAATGAATAAGCTGATGCTGGGAACTTTGAGCAGTATTTTTCTATTGCTGAGTATGGTCATTATTTATTACTGGCGTGATATCCAATATGATCCTTCAGCTCTAGATTTGGTCTCATACTTTTTTATTCTACCTGTCCTTTTATCTTTAATTTTGCTTGCGCCATATTTCATTTATCAGGCTTATCGGGCATATATACGGCGTCAAGAACAGCAAAATCGAACCTTATTAGAACAGCAGCAATTGAATAAAGCTCAGACACATAAGGAGCCCAAAATTGAAGAGATTAAATGGCTTAATTTAAATGTCTTTTCATCATTTGCATGCCATGCATTTGGTGAAAATGAAACAATTATAGATGGGCTAAAAAATTTTAAAACGCCGGAATTAGATTATAACTTGGCAAATAGTTATGGTTTACCTGTGTTATCGTACAGAATTCATCCACTTGATCATGTAGTAGAGCTACAGGAGGATGAGCAGAATAGCGGAGATCAAAAGGGTCGGTTAGCACGTATAAAAGCTTTAATTCAACAACAATTAGAACAACAAACTGAAATCTTATGGCAAGTGGCTGAACATTTAAAGCAATCTGCATTATTTTATGATAGTGAACTGGCCTATCAATATCAGATGCATCCTGCATGGAACACCCCCGATAGGCCAACCGATGATAAAGATGATCAGGACATTTCAATTGAGCATGTGTCCTGTCTAAATCGGCTAAATGTCCATCTCTTGTTATCAGACAACTTATTACAGGTTGGGGATGAACATTTAACTCAGGAAATAGTGCTTCATTTTATAGAATCATTCGGAGTTCTTTCGCAGCAAATACATCTGCAGCCGCATTATATTGCCCCGCAAAACGCTTATACATACTGGCTTAAATTATTGGAGAAAATTTCAGCACAAAGTGATGAATTTTCATTGCTCATCAATGTTGATTCGGAAATTGACCAAACATTGCTGGATGAAAAAATGTGGCTGAAGGATGATTATTTGGCAGCAGAATTTTCATCCAGCTGGTGTGTGGCGGCAGCAGATGTGAAGATCCATAATATAGAGGCCATCAAGGTGCTAAAAGTTGCGAGCGATGGAGATGACTTATCCATTCATCTCAATCAAGTAGTATCTCATCATGCAGATCAAATCCAACAAGAACAGCCTTTTGTATTGGTTTTAGATGATGCAACGGATATAAAAAGCATTAAAAAAAATAGTCAGAGATTTGCACCCGCTTTAATTGAACCCCATCATCTTTTATATACAAAACCAATGCTGGGTCATACACAACATCTGGCAAAGATTTTTGGCTTTATGTTGGGTATGCACCTGCCAGAGGAAATGACTGCAATGATTTACAGTAGTGATCAAACTTCAACCTATGCGTTTTTTCAAACTAACATTGCAGAAAATTAACTTGAAGTACTCACCATTTAAAGATGAATAAAAATAAATAGAATAACGAGAATCACATGTTTTATACCGTTTTAGCTTATGTCTGGCAATATGTAACCCATCCCAAAGTCATTATTGCACTCTCCTTTTTAGTGGCACTGGTTTCTTCCTATAACGTCATTCCGCGAAATATTTTTTGGGCGCTCGTTGCAGCCTATGTTTTTGCACTTATCGGCTATGGCGTATATCGGCTAATTCAAAAATATCGTTATGCACAACAGGGTGCAGTACTTGCTGAAGCTATTGAAAATGATACACAAGCTGAATATGGCAAGCAGAAAGATACGCAAGAATTACAGCTGATGAGTCAGCAAATGAAACAATCGATCCAGCTGATTCGTAAATCAAAGTTGGGAGATAAAAAAGGCAATGCAGCACTATATGAATTACCTTGGTATATGGTGATTGGCAATCCAGCTGCAGGTAAAAGTTCGGCAATTTATCATTCGGGGCTGAAATTTCCCTTTGAGGATTCCCATCAAAAAAAGGTTTCTTCTGGTCTAAGCGGGACACGAAACTGTGATTGGTTTTTCTCTACCGAAGGGGTGTTACTGGATACTGCCGGGCGTTACTCAGTTTATGCTGAGGATCATCCTGAATGGTTGGGCTTTTTGAACTTATTAAAGAAAAGCCGTATTCGAGCACCGGTTAACGGTTTAATTGTGGTGGTCAGCATTGCCGAACTGATCAGCCAAAGCCCAGAAAAATCAATCCAGTTGGCTAAAAATTTAAGAGCGCGCATTCAAGATATTACCGAACGTTTAGAGATATTTGCACCTGTTTATTTAGTATTTTCCAAAATGGATTTAATCGCAGGATTTACTGAATTTTTTGAATGTTATGACGTTGACGAGTTTGATCAGGTGTGGGGAGTGACTTTAAAGTACGAGCCAAATTCCGTCCAGAATGTAATGACGCTTTTTGAACAGCATTATGCAGTTTTATATGATGGTTTAAAAGGGCTAAGTACCACACATCTTAGTCGACGTCATAGCCAGAATATTTCACCAAGTGTGATGACATTTCCTTTAGAGTTCAAAAGTTTAAAACCAGTAATGAAAACTTTTATTGGGACTTTATTTGAAGAAAATCCCTATCAGTTTAAACCCGTATTCCGTGGTTTCTATTTTACCAGTGCCTTACAACAAGGTGTAATTGAAAGTCCAATGACCCAGCAGATTGCACAGGATTTTCATTTATCACAAAACTTAAATAGTGAAAATACTGGACTGGGTAATTCGACTTCACAAAACCATGGCTACTTTCTAAAAGGTTTATTTTCAAATGTGATTTTGAAAGACCAAAATCTGGTTAAACAGCATATTAATCCTGTACGTAAAAAACAACGTTACTTAGCATTTATCGCTGCCTTATTGGGTATATCCATTGTTTTAAGTTTATGGATTTGGTCATATCGGAATAATCAGCAACTGATTGCCGATGTGCAAGCCGATCTGAACAAGGTCGTACAATTGGAAAAGCAATCCGGGCAAGAACTCTCTACGCAACTGAATGCCTTGCTGATTTTACAGGAGCGTATGCAGCAGCTTGATCAATTCGAGGAAAATCAGCCTCTACAGTTTAGCTTTGGTCTGTATCAGGGGCATGCGTTGCTAGAAAAATTACAAACTGAATATTTAAAGGGCATTAGACAGCTGCTTTTGCAGCCAACCCAACAGAATATTGCACATTATTTACAGCGTATAAAAAGCAACGAAGCCACTTTAAAGGCCAATCATGTTAGTGTTGAAATAAAACAAGTCGATAAAAATCAGCAATATTTAGAACCATCTGAAAGCAATCCCCAAGATGCTTACAATGCCTTAAAGGCTTACTTAATGCTGAGTAATCCTCAATATATGGATTCAAGTCATTTAGGTGATCAGTTGACACGTTTCTGGCGTCCTTGGCTGGATTCAAATCTTGGCCTGATGCCACGCGGTGAAATGATCCAGAAAGCGGAGCAAATATTATCCTATAGCATCACACTGGTACATACTCAAAATTTTCCAATCCTTGAAGCAGACTCTTTGCTGGTTGATCAGACCCGTCAGGTTTTATTGGCTGTCATTCGGGGGATGCCTGCACGGGACCGTGTGTATAACGAAATCAAAATGCGTGCCGCAGTGCGCTATCCTGCTGTAACCGTAAAGCAGTTAGTGGGAGAAAATGGCCAAAATACAGTACTGGGAAGTTATGCCTTACCTGGCATGTTTACCTATAAAGCATGGACTGAATATGTAGAGAAAGCGATTGATGATGCAGCAAACCGCCCAATAGATAGCAAAGACTGGGTGTTAAATAGCACTCAATCGGATGATCTCACTTTTAGTGGCAGTTCAGACCAGATTCGCAAGCAATTATCAGCATTATATAAGCAGCAATATATCGCTGAATGGCGTAAATTTTTAAATGGCATTTATTATGCTAAAGCCAGTGATTTTAACCAACAAACAAAAAATATTGAAATCTTAGGCGAGCCAGAAAACTCACCCATTCGTGCCATTATTCAGCATATTGCTCAAGAAACCAGTTGGGATAATCCAGTGCTTCAGGCAGAATTGGCTGCACCAAAAACCGGTTTCATGGCATGGTTTAAAGCTAAAATTTTAACCCAGGATACACATAAAGTGACGAACCTGGCTTCGAATCAGGCACAAGGAGTCATTTCAAAAGAATTCCAGATGTTCTATCAACTGGTACGTAAACGCGATGATCAACAAAACAAATCTTTATTAGATGAATATATGCAATCACTTGCACAGGTCAGGAGCAAATTTAATGATCTGAATAGTACTGGGGATATTGGTCCGGCAGCCTTTATTTTAGTCAAGCAAACGATTAATGATCAAAACTCTGTTTTTAATAATAGCCAAAAAATAATTGATGAAAAAATGACTGTTGGACTGAATGACCCAGATCAGCAAGTTCTGCAAAAATTATTAATGAGTCCCTTAACTCAATCCTTTGCCTGCTTATTGATTCCAGCACAGCATGAAATGAATAAATTATGGATGATACAGGCGAATCAGCCATTTAGCGCTAACTTAAGTCAAAAATATCCATTTAACTCTTCTGCAACATTGCAGGCCACTCGCCAAGAAATCAGTCAAATTTTGGGTGAAAATGGCAGTATTGCACGTTTTGTCAAAGACTATCTCGATCCGTTGGTCATTCGTCGTGGCTATCTATTAACCTCCAAAACCTGGAAAGATTTGGGGGTTAGTCTGAATCCACAATTTGTAATGAATTTCCAAAGTTATGTGGCACCCAATAATGGCATGGCAACAGGGGAGCTGAACCAAACAACGGCAACAGCAGTAAGCAATCAATCCAATTTCCAGTTTTATCCTTTAGAAAATCCACAACTTCTGTCTTATACCATTGATATTGATGGCCAAAGAATGGTCTATGAAAATGGCATTCAACAATGGGTTAATTTTGTCTGGCCAAATCAAGGTTCTATTCCGGGTGCACGTATTAGCGCGGTAGATTTGCAAGGACAAATGCATACCATCTTGGATGAACCAGGGGAATATGGCATTAACCGCCTCATTGATCATGCACAGCGTACACAACGTGGCGATAGTTTTGAGATGATCTGGAAAGATCAACAAAATCCTGAGCTAGCCGTAAAAGTTAATTTCCGTTTGATTAGTGGTAATTCAGGACATATTGGTTCGAGTCGTGGGTATGCCGGCATGCAACTGGTTGATCAGGTGGTGAATGATAAATCGGTTCGTGTGGTTGCAGCACAGACAGTCCCAACCACCCTAGCAGTGGTTAAAACAAATGCCACTCCTGCATTAACAAGTATGAATAATGGTGGTGGAGTTATCCCATGATGGATATAAAGCATATCATCCGCACATCAAAAAGAGGGGGAGCATATTCATGCATACCATGAAAACTTTCCCGATTTATTATGGTAAATGTCCCGCACATGGTGATTTTTTGAAAACACGAGGGCAGTCTGCCTTAATTCAATTGCTAGATCAATGGATTACTGAGGCACTGGAATATGCCATGCAATCAGCTGATTTTGCTAAAAAATATAAACAACTCCCTGCGCTGGATTTTTTTATTGCAAATCCACAGGACAGCTGTTTTCTGGTCGCCAATTTAATCAGTAGTGAAGATAGTTCAGGTCGTCAATTTCCAATGCTGCTAAGTCATTTATTAGAAGTTGATTTGCCCGGTGATAATATTTTTTATGCACCCTTGCGTTATAAGCAGACTTTAATTGATTTATTGCAAAAGAATAGGGAATTACAGTCGCTCAGTGAGCCTGATCTTCTACCTGATAAACTGGGAAAATTAAGCAATGAAATTGAAGTGCTTACACGTAATGAAAGTGCTGAGTTTTATCAAGATCATACTATTCATTCATTTTCACAATTAATGGGCTTAAGTACCCATAAGCTTGCTCAAAGTATGATTGGTCTGGGATTATTGCTGCAGCCCGTGATTCAACAAGGAACGGAGCAGATCAAAAAAGTCCTGATTTTACCTGTTAATAACTCCAATTATAGCCATGAAATAGCCGCTTTCTGGGTCAATTTGATCAGTTATTTTGTTTCAAAACAAAATGTAGAATTATGGACTGGAATTTTGCATCTGAAGCAACCCGTGCTGCTGTTTGGTTTCCAAGGTGCCGATATTATTGCTTTAAGCGAGATATTCAATCAAAAAATGGATTCCGGGCATTGGGTTTCACTGCTTCAAGCCAACTGGATTGATCCTTATTTAGAACAAAATGCAGGACTTACTGCTTTAGAACAAGTTTTAAGTGAGCGCCAACTAAGTCTTACACAAAGTATGAAACTGTTTAAACAAACATTTATTAATGAATAAAATATTATGAAAAAACAATATATTAAAATTATTTTTCGGATCATTTTTTTAATTTTTAGCTTATCTTTAGTGATCCATGCCGAGCCGATTGTCATTGAGGGGGCGGTGCCCAATGAAGCCAGTAAACAAGAGATTTTAAATAAAATGTACACGACTTATGGGCAAGAGAATGTCGTAGATAGACTTCAAGTCCGTGCTGTTACTGCTCCTAATGGTTGGAGCGGTGCTGTGAGTAATGTCATTACCGATGACTTAAAGAAAGTAAAACAAGGCAAACTAACCGTACGTGGTACGCAGGTGGATTTATCCGGAAAAATGAGCGATGAAAATGACCTTCAGCCGACAACTACAAAATTTCACAGTCTTGTAGCAGCTCCTTATCGTTTAAATGCACAATTATCCGTAAACCAAGCTGAGCAACAAATGATTGATGCTACATTAAAGCATCGTATTATTGAATTTGAATCTGGAAGTGCTGTGTTAACTGCATCAGGCACACAAATTTTAGATGAAATGGCCGTAGCATTGAATAAAGTCAGCGGTAAAAAAGTGAAGGTGATTGGCCACACGGATAGCTCTGGTGATGCAAATAAAAACCTGACTTTAAGCCAGCAGCGTGCAACTACAGTGAAAAATTATTTAATTGGGAAAAATATTGCAGCTACAAATTTAACTGCAGAAGGTTTCGGTTCGAATCAACCTGTTGCTGATAATACCACTGTAGAGGGTCGCAGAAAAAACCGTCGTATTGAGTTTCAAGTTCAATAAGTTATTGCATTTAAATACGATATCAAATAAGGAAGCTTGATGCTTCCTTATTTATTTTTATGATCAAGCATCCTGAATTCTACGCCAGGGTTTTGCCTGTTCAATTTCATAGGCCAACTCAATTAAAGTTTTTTCATCACCAATATTGGCAGAAAGCTGCATGCTAATTGGCAAGCCATCCACTTGCGTTTGTCCCATCGGGATCGACATTCCTGGGGCGCCCACCACATTCTGAATGGGAGTAAAGGTAACGTAATTTTGAATCCGGTCAAATAATTGATCGAATGGAAGTCTAGGCGATAGATAACCAATTTGTGGAGTTGTATGGGCTAATACCGGTGAAAGAAGCACATCATATTGGTTAAAAATGTCCTGATATTGTTGCTGCATTCTTTTTAAACGGTACAAAAATAACGGCGTTTTATAAAAGTTCTTTTTATAAAGTCCAGCAAGTCCAACGGTTAAATTATCCAATTTTTTAGCATTAAATCCGGCCCCAAAAGCCTGTTTGCCAAAGGTTTGCAGCATAAAAGATAAAAACCCCCAATATTCACTAAAATCATCAACAAAGTTAATGGAGATAGGCAGCTTAAATTCTTCAACCTGATGACCCAGGTCTGCAAGTAATTTCGCAGTCTGGTTGAGAGTCAATGATGTTTCCTGATCAATTTTCCCGGTGATGGATTGGGTAACTAAGCCGATTCGTAAACGGCGCTGGTTAGGCTGTTCGATTAAGCCGATTTTAGGCAGTTTTTTATTATAAAATCTGTGTTCCATACCAGCATAAAAGTAAGCCGTATCACGAACACTGCGCGTAACTACACCTTCACTGATGATATTAATGGGTAAAGAACGTGCTGCATCACTATCAAATGTACGACCGCGACTGGGTTTAAGTCCAATCAAACCACAGCAAGCAGCGGGGATTCGAATTGAACCGCCTCCATCATTGGCATGGGCAATAGGTACTACACCAGAGGCCACCATTGCAGCAGAACCACCCGAAGATGCACCACAAGAATAGTCTGTATGCCAGGGATTAACCGTAGCACTGCCATCCTCAAACTCAGTGGTAGCATTTAAACCAAACTCGGGCAGGGTGGTTTTACCTAAAACCACAAAGCCCTGATCTAAAATTTGTTGACTGATTTTGGGATTAATTAATACGGTTTTACCATGTACCGCTTTAGAACCATGCGTGGTTGCTAAGCCTTGATAATCGGTATTGTCTTTAAAAAAGAAGGGAACACCGGCAAAAATTCCTGTTGGCTTGAAATGTGGCTTTGACAAAGCACGCTCAAAACATTCAAGCTGAATCGCATTGAGATGCGGATTGACGCGTTGTGCGCGGGCAATCGCTGCTGCTGTCACTTCCTGTACGGAAGCCTGTTTACTGCGAATTAATTGTGCGATACCCACGGCATCTAGATCTGACATTACATCATTATCAAATGCATGAATTCGTTTAGAATTTTGCGATTCCATATAATTTTAGCCCTGTATTTCCCTATATTTTTGTTTTTCATTTTGTCTTATAGAGATCAGCATAAGAAGACAAGGCTGATCAAAATCATTTTACAACATAGTCATGACAATATTCACTGTCAATTTAAACTATTCATCCATTATAAAACCTTGCAGCGTAGCAATAACCTGATCGAGTGAATGCTGAACTGAATCTGACCATTCAAATGAACAGTTCATCCTTAAATAATGCTGTTTTTGTGCAGTGATATTGAAAAGTTGACCCGGTGCAATACCTATTTGCTGCTGGATAAGGACTTCATAAATTTGCATACTGTCTACATTTTTAGGCAGTTTCAGCCATAAAAAATAGCCACTCGGATAATATTCAATTTTACATTCAAGGGGTAGGTTTAACTCTAAATATCTATAAAATAATAATTTATTATGCTGTAAATTTTTTCGTAAATTACGCAGATGCTTTTCATAATGAAAATTGGACAAAAATTCCACTAAAGCGGTTTGCAGTAAAGAATTGACAGAAATAGTGCTCATTAACTGCAAGTGTTGAATATGCTGCGAGTATTTCCCGGCATGCACCCAACCCACCCGAAACGTTGCACCCAAAGTTTTAGAAAAAGAAGAGCAGTGGAGGATCAAATTATTTTGATCATAATAGGTCATGGGTAAAGGCTTTTTATGTCCAAAATACATTTCTTCATAGACGTCATCTTCAATCATATGAACTTGATATTGATGTAATAATTTTGAAATCTGGAATTTTATATCTTCTGAAACGGTAAAACCTATAGGATTATGGCTATTCAACATAAACCAGCAGAGTTTTACCGGATAGGTTTTTAAGATATGTTCAAAAGCGTCCAGGTCAAATCCATGTTTGGGGTGCTCTGGGATCGTGACTACTTTCAGGCCTAAACGTTCAGCCGCTTGCCAGGCACCATAAAAAATATTTTGCTGCAAAACAATATAGTCACCTGGTTGAGCAATTGCTTGTAACGCCAGGTTCAGCGCATCCATAGCACCAGATGTAATGACAATGTCATCAGGATCGGTCGCTATACCTTGCATACAATAACGTTGCGCAATCAGTTTGCGTAAAGCAAAATTTCCGGGTGGCAAGTTATCGATAGCATCATAACTTTTTTTATTACGTGCAATTTGTCCCATAATCTGGGTCAGTTTTTTGGAATAGACCAAATCACTGGAGGGGAAGGCCGAACCAAATGGAACGATGTGTTCGCCTTGAATGGATTTTAGATACTTAAAAATTAATGAATTGATCTCAATATTAGAATTGAGAGAAACGATTAAAGGTGCATTATGTTCATGGTCTGCATATGTATTTGCGATGTAGTAGCCAGATTTTTCTTTTGCATAAATTAAACCTCTAGATTCAAGCTCTTGATAAGCATTCATCACGGTAATCAGGCTAAAGCCGGAAAGCTGCACTTGTTCACGTAAAGAAGGAAGTTTTTCATGGGCTTTCAGTGTGCCACTTTCAATCAATTGTCTTAATTGATGAGCAAGCTGTTCTGACTTATACATGTTGACGTGTAATTTAGAGAAAGTAACTGTCTATAAATATAACTGTATTTAGTTAATATGGAAGTATTTTTATAACAGATTTGTTTGGAAATGCAGATCTGTTATAAATTTTATGGCTGATGTTGTATCTATCAAATTCAAAAATATTTGCAATACTAGCGCACACTGAATGCAAACACATGATGAATGTGCATAAAATGTTGAAATGGAGTGATAAATGTTTGAAATATCGCAACTAAATTTGATCCAGCAGTTGCTTACAGGGCATAAAGTTTCTCCACAGGTTGAAGGGTTACTCAAGCAAAAATATTTAAATGTCGAAGCCACATTATTAAGAGCAAAAAAGCTCAGAGAAATAGAGAAGGCAGGGCACATTGTGATTCTGCAAGACCCCATTACAGAGCATATTGAAGATGTAGCTTATTTGTTCTCACCATTTATATTGGCTAATCTGAATCAAAAGGTCATTTATCACACAGTTAAAAATGAACAAAGTTTAAGCATTTTGTCACGTTATTATCAGGCTAATTATAATAATCTCAGCTTTAATTTTGATGAACTATTGGACAGCCTAGGCTTATCTCTACAATTAAATGATGAAGGAATGACTCGGGAAGATTCATTTTATCTAAATTTAATCAATGGTTTATGTAATTCAAAAGTATCTAGAATAGTTTGTATTACGCGTCTGAATGTCAATCTGGAATTGATTAATCTAATCGCTGATTTTTTGCATGTGCAGATTCAAGTCATTGCTCTAGAACAGCAATCTGAATATTTAGATATAAATAAAATCAATATGTTACAACTATTATTTAAGAATAAAAGTGATGAATACATACAACTTTGTACAAAATTTTCTCAAATTAATGCCAAGTTGCTGAAAATATTAGATTTATATAGATTTGATCAAGCCCAATTGCTGGTAGATGATATGTTTTATTCAGAGCATATTTTTGAAAAAATTTCAGTCTACGGTGAATATATGCAAACTAAAATTCAATATCATTAAACTAAAAAAGCAGCATGCTTGACGAAAACATGCTGCTTGATCATAGATTTAGTCATGTTGAAATTATGGAAGATATGAATTATCTGCGTTAACCACGAATGCGACACCAATACAGAACAATAAAGCATAAATCCCGAACCAAATGATGGCACGTTTGAAAGCTTTATCTGAAATGCCACTGTCAGCGTATTTTTGCTGTCTTTTTTGCTCTTGATCGTTCATCAGACTATCTCAATTTGTCTATCTGTTAGTTTGATTATTGACGATGTAAATGAGTATCTATAGATACAAAAAAGTGAAATATTTATATAACAGTTATAGTTTTAAATTTGCAGGTGCATATTGAAAGCGTGCTATGAATAGCTATTATTATAAATCAAGTCAAAAAATTTAGACCTAGCTTTAAACTGGTTTATCTATTTTCCAGGATGGATAAAAATGCTTCGATAAAGTTAGGTAGTCTTTTATGATGAATTTGTCCCACTTTAATGATTTCATAAGTTAAACCATCGGGTTGGAGCTTTTCACTTTCTATTTTTAACTGTTGTTGGGTTAACTGTAAGCCCTTTAACCAATCTTCAAGTGCTTTGATTGGTATATCATTTTTAATATCGCCACCTTGCATCGCTGTTTTAAAATGGCTTAAGGTTGTACTGGCTTTAAAGCAGACTTCAACCCGATGTTCGGTACTGTTAAATAGATCATGCTTGATCACAAACAGAAATTTTCCACTGACAGGTTTTAGGGCAGTGATATAAATATTTTTATGATTTAGGCTATATCTTTTATTTTTGGCATTATTAAATTCTGAAGTCCATCCTTGAGACTCTAAAAATTTATCCATTTCAATGAAGATAAGATCGGTTACTTGTTCTTCAAGCGTATCTGCAAGTTCCTTGAGTTCATGGCTAATCACGATTAAATTATTTTCCAATTTTGATCGCTGGGATTCCTCATCATCATGCTGTTTTGATTGGGCTAATACGGCTTGAAAGCGTTGTTCAGGCGTCATTATGCTACTCACTTGATTAAAGCCTTATGCGTTCATGATGTGGCTGAATATATATAATTGCAAGTAAGAATAAGGTACTTAAATCAATCATTTTTAACAGAATATGGATGTGTATTAAATTATATATTATTGATATTTATGTATAAATTAATTCATTTTGATGTCTATGATATGTGGTGATGGTTGAAATAAATACACATTTTGTAGCGATTCAACTAAGCAAATTTTTATTGCGCAGATTTCTCACGGAAAGCCGAAAAAGATTAAGGGAATAAGAAGCAATTTAATAGAACATTTCCAATGGGCTATTTTAAGGGAGAATAATGCTGTTGGTTAAGTAACAACTCTCATTTTAATATTTAGATAACTTGCAGACTATGAAAAGATGACATACCTAATGACACTTAATTGTTTTGATTTAAATTTACTAAGATTGAATAATTATTGCCAAACAATCATTTTTGAATCATTAACGTCCGTAAACAGAGTAACAAGTTTAGTTAAATGAATAACGTATAGCGAACATGCTTTATATAAGGTACATAGTTAGAATTTCGTATAATGTATATTATGTTAAATAAGATATCCAAGACTGTGGCCTACGCAACCTCAGTTGTTGCCACAGCTCAGCATCGTGAATCTGCAAAATTATATTCACGATGCTGAGTATCCTAATGAACATAATATACGTTATGCCGAAATCCGTGAGCTTTGGAAGTTTGTATTTTTATTTTGGAAGTTAATTTATAAACGTCCAAGCTATTTCATTTAGCAATCAACAGCCGGATCGCAAACATCATTGCTTTATCTTGTCATCATAATGCTCTAAAAAGTCATGAATACTTTTATCAGCCAAAAATAAAATACGCTCTATTTTCTGCATATCACATGGATCAAAAGCATAAACAGAATTAGATTTAACTTGAAAAGCCAAAGTCTTGATTTCTTGTAATTGGCCTAAAAACTCATTATCTATTTTCATAATTTCACCAGGATAAACACCCTATTTTGATTCAAATTTAATCAATCGTAACCCGCATGTTATAAGACGCTATAATCTTCCAATCGTATGATCCAACCTGATAAAAAGTACCTTTAATTGGTCAATCTCTCGAGATAAATCTTCATTAGATAACTGCATGTTTTCTAAATGTTTTTCTAAACATTCACGGATAAAAATATAATCTTCTTTAAGTAAAACTCCCTTATTTCTATTGTAGCCAACTGTTCTATATAGATGTCTATTAATCATTCAGTGTAAAATCCGATTTTTATCACATACTTAGCTTAACCATGCTAGAAAATCTATTTAATAAAAACAGATATATTTCAAACACCAATCTACTGTATAAAATTGCAAAAGATGCGTTACTTGAAAAGCATGTCATTAAACGCGGAAATCAAATTTTAGTATATGAAATCAGCAGCTTAAGACAGAAAGGAAAATTCATCAAAAGTCTGGAAATCAATAAATTACCTATCACATTAAAATCAAAAAAATCAATCAAATATGCAAAAGTACCTAAACGTTCAGAAATCATTAAAGATTTTATTTAATCAGTTCGGGCGGAACACGCCCTCTGTTATGCCCTATTAGATTCATTCTCCCGGATTTTGTAATCAGAGAGAAGATGTTTCAGTATTTTGATTTTCCGGTTCACTCGTAGACACTCGCTCTATAGATTGTTGATTAGAGTGTGATTGATTTGTTGAAGAATTACCCTGAGCAAAATAATTAAATGGTCTGTAACCATCTAACCACCTTCTACAATCCTTTTCAGACACTGAGAGCATATAGTTACCCTGCTGATCCACAGCAACAAGCTTACCACTGGAGAGCTTTATCACACCTGACATTCTAGGAAAGTCATTTGGATTTACTTCCTCAGGCACATATTCAAAATCATAAGGTTTTGAAGGATCATAAACATACTTCTTAACCTCTCCAGCTGAAGAAACCGATAAGCCACCTTTTGAAATATCATCAAACCATTTTGTGCATTCAGGTGTTTCAATATTTACAGCTTTTCTACAGATATTAGATAAATCTTGAATCTGCTGTTGTTGGGGTTTCTGTTGTGTCTGAGCCTTAGTCTGTTGTGGAGAAGCCGAAGACGTTGAAACAGTTTCAGCTTGAGCAGAATTCTTAAAGAATCCAAATTCAGAGGAATAAGCTCGATAGACAGAATAAACAACAAGACAAGCGAAAAGAAGAATCGGAACTTTCAAACCCCAAGGCAATGAAGCTTTAGCTGTATGCTGTTCTGCTGAAATGTAATACTTAAAAAGACGTTTAGGAAAAAACCATATTTTCCAAGACAAAGCATTCTTTCGAGTAGCATTACCAAAACTATCCTGAATCTCAGAATAACTATAAATAATTGCCAGCTGCATTTTAAAAAGACGACGAAGAATTAAATGCTCAGAAGTTGCAGCCTTAACAAAGGAATTTAAAAGATCAGGCTTTTGAGTAACAAGAACAATATCAAAGCCAAAATGACGATGCATAGTTAAAGCACGGCCAATATCTAAAATATCCTCTTTAGCTCTCTCCAATGCTGCCTTTTGAAGATTGCGGACATTTTGGATTAACTGTTCTTGTTCTTTGACCTTTAAAGATAAAGGTAATTCTGTATAAACGAAACCATGCTTATTCAAAAGATCAATTTTTAAAGGAGTCGGAAGATTTACATAATCTAAAATCTTGGCAACTTGATTATTATAAAGATCATTAATGTATTTAGGTAACTGATAGTTTTTAAGTAAATCAGTCTTAGAAAAAGCTGGATGTTCATGCGCTTCATCAAAAACAATTAAAGAACCATCAGGAAGATCACGCCAATCGAAAGGATTATTTGTTGACGATGTAATAGGTAAAACACCTGGAATATTAATTCCAATAATATTTGTAAAAATCATACGATTAGGATTTTTTCTAACCGTAGTTTCTAATAGTTCAACACACCAAAGTGACTTACCAGAGCCAGGTGGTGCTGATATAGCTGTAAGCATAATTTACCCCTTTTTACGATCTCCCTACGCGCACACTAAGCAGGAATCACAGGCTCATCCCGCCCAGCGCGCGCGCATAGCGATCGCACAAATGTGTTAAGACTTCCCTACCCAAATACGCGCACACTTGATAAATATGACAAGCTGTATCGTAGAAAGAAGCATGGATAAACATAGGTCAAGCGTTAAAAGCTTGGAGAATGAAAGCGCAATTTCTGGAAGATTATCTAAAGACTTTTGAGCTTCAATAATCAGTCCATCTAAAATATCTTTGACCCAGTTATAAGTAATAAAAGTAAGACCCGCACCCATAAGAACACGAGCAATAACACTAGAAATTAATGAAGTTAAAACAAGGGCTAATAACTTAGACATATCAGACCCTCAATAAAATAAAGCCACAAAAAACAAAAGTCATAAGCTGAAAAACATACTTAAGAGGTTCAATGGTGTCGCAGATCGGCTGCATTTGAACGCCCTTATTTACTTGAATACCGAAAGGCAAATTCTGAACATCAAATCTAATATCAGCAGGACATGACCTAACATTTAATGTAACTAGGTCTTTTTTAATTTCCTGTTTATCAATCTCTTTTTCTGGAACATCAATTGATTCAAGTGACTCAGGAGGTTCTTTAACCCATTTAATAAACTCACAGACAGGAGCAGCAATTTCACAAAAGGGGGGTAATTTCCAAGAGCCAGTTTCAGGATTAGGAGTAATTTCAGGATCTGTTTTAGGTACAGGCTGTGACTGTTCTAACTGTCTTGTTACTTCTTGTACTGTAGGACTATTAGTTTCTTCCCAAGGATTTGAAGGCTTCCATAAATCAGATGCAATTTCAGGGGAATATTTTGGCTCAAGCTTTGGAGCTAAATCGGGATTAGAATAATCCGGATGAGTATGATTAGCATAATCTGCTAGTTCGTCTGGTGTTAAGTATTCTTTGGGACGTTCAGGAATATTCTGATTGGGATCAGGTTTAATATTAAGAGCAAATGTTTTTTCTTCGTGAGATCCATCTGAATAAGTATAAGTAACAACAAAATATAAGACGGGATAAATTTTAGTGCCCATCGTAGCAAATTTTTCAAGTTGAGTATTATCAACCCATCTTGTGAATTCAACCTGATAACCATGAAGCTTAGACCATTCTCGTGCAAAACTTTGAGCGGCAGTCAAGGGACAACGTGAAATAGTCTGTGACTGAAAATTATAATCATAAAAAAGTTGAACTTTTCTTGAAGGAGAATCAGGATAATCATAATAAATACAACTGCTTAAACCACCAGATTCATCGATTTTATAACGCCAAATGCTTTGGGCTTCGGGATCAAGAACCCAGTCAACAGCTTTCAACAAACCAGATAAAGCCTCATAGCCCAAAAGACCCCAACCGCTAATTCTCAAAAGACGACCGAAGCCAACTCTCCCCATGTTTGTTCTATTAACCGATGTTTTAGGATCAATTTTTGTATTGTATTCATAGTCATTAACAGCAGCTCCGTATTGATCAACTTTATGAGCTTTAACTTCAATATTCATGTTTTTCATAACAGGTTCATATTCCCACTTTTCAGCAGCACCTGCATGTAATTCAGTAATAGAGAAAAGAAACAAAAAGGATAATAAAATAGAAATTCTCATCATTTTAAAATCCTAGAAAGGGCGACGCAGATCACGACGAGAATGAAATAATTTAAAAAAGACTCAACTGACATGATCTGCACCTAAAACACTTGTGGAAGGTTTTATTTCTTTTTGATTGCGGCAATAACCAAACCAAAGATCGCCATACCTACAACAATAGTAAGAACCCAAATACCAGTAGAACTTAGAACCTCTTCACCACCAGCAGCAGTAGTAGCAGTTGTCACATCAGCAGATTTAAGAAAAGCATTAGATGAAGTTGAAACCACTAAAGCAGTAGTAGCACCTGTAGCAGCACCCAATTTGTATTTGAAACGGTTAAACCATGATTTTTCATGATTTTGTTGGGTTTCAATTTTTTCTACGTTTTGTAATCCCATGGGATTCTCCTTTTTTAAGTTAAGTCAGCGCGCTTTTTTTACTATCTGGAGAACACGCGTAATTATGAAAACTCCAGCAAACATTTTTAGAACATACTTAATGAGTTCATCTCTGGCCTCATCAGTAAGTTCTGGAAGAAATGGAGTGAAAAGAACCCACTGATCACACGCCTGAGTTGCAGCATTAACGACTTCACAAACGTATGCCATTTCTTAAAATCCTTAATTTGCAGCTTTTGGCTGAACCTTTTCAGGCACCAAATCAACAAGAATTGTTTTTGAATCACGGCCATTGTTTACAAGCTTAAAAGTTGCTTTAGCTTTAAATGGCAGTTCTAATTTTTCAATCAGGTCATAATTCAAAGAAAGCCCCCAAGTGTATTCAGTACTGACAATACCCTTAGATCGCTCACCGGCTTGCATGCCAGTTTCGATATAAACCTTAGTTGAATCATACGGCTTACCGTTCATTTCGCCCTTAGACGATTTAAAAGCGGTAACTACAACATCAGATTGCATTAGCATGGATAAATTCCTTATATGCGGAGTTATTGACACCAGCCACGCCTACAAATAAAGGCATTTCATCGAGAGAACTTGTTGGTTTACAAGCATCAAGCGAAGACTGTATTGGCTGTTTTAAACGGATTGACTGCATGACAGCAGCATGAGAAAACTTGAGACGCTTTGGAACTTCATCTTTTGGGGATGAAAGCATTGCAATTAATTCATCAGACTCAATGATTTTTGAGTATTGACGGATATATTTTCCGAATTGTTCACGGACAATTTCGATTGAACTATCCCAGTTAATTTGAGACGTTTTTTTAACAACTTGAGTCTTTTCAGGCGTTACAAAGTCTTTTTCTAATTGCTTGGCAAGCCATTCAAAACAAGGATATGCACCCAAAAAATATTGTGAAGGAGACAGCAGAATATCAAGCGGAATATAACGGTCCTTAGATTTAAACTCGACTTCCGCCCGTGTCCAAGGACTTAAAGGGCTGCCCTCTTTTTTACCCCGTTCATAGAAACGGCAATATTTTCCACTGGTACGATCACCCACACAGAATGAACGACCCTTACCATTTGGACGCTTCCAAGCACCCGGCTTTTCAATTTTTGGAGCACGACCACCACACCAGAAACCATCAAGATCATCCCAGTGATCGGCAATCTCTACAGATATATACTTCCCTTCAAAGTCATCATAAGCCAAGTCGCAACGGGTAATTTTTGGATTAACACAGCCCTTAACTATTTCAATGCCAGTTGAAGAATCGAAGAAACGCTCATAAGAAGTAAGCCATTTGTATAAACGGAGCTGCCAACCTTTGCGGGCCAAAGCACAGCCTGAACCATTGATTTGTACTGATATTTTCTTAGAGCTATGACCGTAAAGCACCATGCCGAGCATGTCTTGAAGTTCATATGCAAACTTGTAGTTATGCATACCACGATCACGTTTTTTTTCTAAGCCAAAGCCGAAAATCTCATAAAGATGGTGATCTAAGAACGTTTCAATGCCGTAGGTTAATGATGATTCGGCATTATCAGGATCAATAGAAAAATATTCTTTGCCTAGGGTAGATTGGCAAAAGCTAAAAGTTACCCAGTCATGTGAAGCAATACCGTATTCATCACAAGGAACTGAATGCAGAATTGGCACATTGCCCTTTTCTGTTAGAACCATTTTTACGTTGTCGAGCTTCCGCGGGAAGGTGAACTCATCGCATTTCAGCCGAGGATCGGATACCGTAACCCCCATATTATAAATGGGGGTGGAAAAATCAGTCAGGAGACTCGATTCAGGACTGAAGAAGTGTTGATTTAGGGTACTTTCCCCCGTGTTTTCACGGGTAATGGTGCTTTTTTGATCAGATTTTTTGGACATGATTATAGCCACTCCAAAGCAATAGAAATACCAGCAATGAGACCCAAAACAACACCAAGAGCATATGAAGGAATATGAAAACCTGACATTAGAGCCACCCCATAAAGAAGGAATAAAGACCAAGGGCCAAAACTAAAAAAGCAATAAAGTAAACAAACCCGATAACAAATCTTTCAAAACCAATCATCTCAATCACCCCAAACAACGAGTTAAATGGAATGAAATAAGGTTTCTAAACATGATTGAATGACAGCGAGGACATTCAGCAAGATCGATCTGGTGAACTGCATTAATTTTCATTTAGCCATTCCCCACAGAAACGAAGAAAGAACAATTCCAAATGAAATCAAGACAATAGAAAAAAGTAGAAACGCAAATATTAGAGAAGCACCACGCATGATCAGCAATCCCCCATTTCTTCTTTTAATTCAGCGTTTGTTTTTTTGTAGATATCTGCATAAGCATCAATGTATGAATAGTCATAAGCCATTTCACTAGCAACTAAAGCCAAATGCTCTAAGCACTGCTCTGTTGAGAAAGCAGGTACAAAATTCTCTAAAGCGCATTGGCCATGTTGAGACACCAGTTCAGCAACTCGATTAAAAGCAGCTTGGGTGAAATCTTGAGGACTATTGAATGTTTTTATCATGATGAAATCACAAATGCATAAATCATTTTATGACAATAATACAGAAATCACATATGAATACAAGAATAAATCACAAGTTCATCTATAATTTTGAAATTTAGAAAAGGAATCGATGAAATGGCTAAAACTTTTAGATTTACAGATCAGGAAGAACAAGCTCTAAATGAAACAGCTTTAAAACTAAATAGAGACCTTGTGAAAGCTGGAAAAAAGCCATTAAGAGATACAGAAATATTTCACGAAATTATCAAGCAAACACTACTGGAAGGATTTATTGAAGTAACAAGAGATGGAAATATTAAAGTTGAGACAAAAAAATAAAATAATGATTTTATACATCGATATCGATTACTAAAAAGGGCCTTTTATAGGCCCTTCTCTTTTGCTCCGACGAATGTCGCATAACGTAACTATTATGTTAAATAAGATATCCAAGACTGTGGCCTACGCAACCTCAGTTGTTGCCACAGCTCAGCATCGTGAATCTGCAAAATTATATTCACGATGCTGAGTATCCTAATGAACATAATATACGTTATGCCGAAATCCGTGAGCTAAAAAATACCTGTTAATCTGGAATCAAAATATTTGCTCATTTCCTTAAATAAAAATCCCTGAATTAAAAAACCATCCGTAACTTGGAATGATTCCTTAGATTCCCTGATGCACTCATAAGTTTTATCAAATGACACAGAAACAGTTATAAATTTTTGATGTTGAATAACAACAATACAATCCTTGGTATTCAAAATCTTAGATTCAAAAGCTTCTCTATCCGACAAATAATCATCAAATTCAATAACAGTAAAATCTGAATGACGAGACTTTAAATAGTTTGCAAAAATTGTTTTTCCTGTTCCTGGCTTACCTGTAATTAATATTTTCATAAAAAAACCCTGTTTTTCTAGAAAATAATAAAAAAAATTGAGAATAACTTAATTCGTATTAGACTAAATTTGTCTAGGAGAGTGGCAGTAGTCCACCAGCTTAACTGGTGACACTGCCTGATTTTTTGTATGTTAGAATACTTTCTTTATCGATAGCCCAACATTAAAATTTCTTCGATCTGCGGGCTCAAAGAAACGACTATTGCTATCGTTGACAATCACGGAACCCACATAGTTTCGATCAAATAAGTTATCGACTCGTGCATAAGTATTTACTTTCCAGTCTTTATTAACCCACAAATAGCCAACATTTGCTGCAACAATGGTATAACTTGGTGCAGTATCGGAGTTGATATCATCGACATAAATCTTGTCCATATAACGTGCTTCTAAGCCTGCCTGAAAGCCCTGCTCAGGTTGCCATGCCAAGCCTACAAAAGCTTGATTCTTGGCAATACCTGGAAGGTATGTTCCTTTTTGTATCAGCGGTTTGGTTGTGGTCGCTGGAATATCAGCATCAAAAGTCGCATCTAAATAACTATAACTGGTTCGAACATTGAGTGCTTGCCAGAGCTGTTTTTGCCACGATAACTCTAAGCCTTCACGTAAGGTTTTTTCTGCATTACGAAATGTGCTACGCCCGCCATTGGCATCGTCAGGCACAATGTCATTTTTAGTTTCAGTATGAAATACAGCAAAAGTAAATAACCCTAATGTATTCTGCGATTTTAAGCCAAGTTCTGCAGTATCACTGGTCGCAGGTTTTAAATTAAAGTTAATGCCTGAAGTCCCTACTGTAGGATAGGCCATCTCGGTAAAGGTTGGTGTTTCGAAGCCTTTACCATAGCTTGTATAAGCATAAAGCTCAGGTAATATATCCCAGCCTAAAGCGACAGTTGGAAGTAACTTTTGATAATCTGTTGAACCACTGTCGTCACCATTGCCTGTGGTGATGTAATGATCATCTGACTCATAATGCACATTGCTATAGCGTAAACCTGCATCTAAATGCCACGTTGGCAAGAACTGCCATGAGGCTTGCACATAAGGATCGAGATTCCATAAGGTATTATTTTCATCACGACGTAAATCACCTTTCACACCATAACGCCCTGTCGCATCAAAGTTTTCATACCCCTGACGATTTTCGCGCATCTGATCAAATGCCAAACCTGCAATAAATGTAGTATTCGGTAAGAACTCTTTCCCCGTCCAACGGAAGTCGGCACCATAATAATCCCGATCAAAATCGATCACACCGCCTGCATGACGTGGATTTTTTTGGGCACTACTCGGGATCGACTGATATTGCACAACCTGCCTATTGCCAAAATAGACCATGCCATACAACTCTTGCTGGTCATTCAGTGGTTTGTTCCATGTCAGCCCTGTTTGGGTTTGTTCAATTTCTTTACGTACATCATAAATATTTTTAGCATCATTCACTTGCTTCGGATTGGCTTGCCATTGCGCACGGTTTAAACCTTGAGGATCATTTGCCTCAATTTTTGTACGGTTTATGAGCCAATTAATCTTACTACCATCCTCCAAATTCCAAGTGAGCTTGGCATTATTCAACACTTTTCGCGCAGCGCTATGATCACGGAAACCATCCGTATCAAAATAGGAAGAACTGATCACATAGGCAGGTTGATTGGCTTGCTCTGCCCCCCCTTGTAATTGAATATTGGCTTGTTGCTTATGGTGACTGCCTGCATTGAGTCCCACTTGGATTGAGTCTTTCCCTTGCCCTTCTTTGGTCTCGGTGAGAATGGTTCCACCCGATGAGTTACCATAAATGGCAGAAAATGGACCTGTTAAAACTTCAATATTGTCTAAACTGTCTAAATCAATATTGGAGCTTTGTCCCTGACCATCTGGCATGGTTGCAGGAATACCATCGACATACAGTCGTATCCCACGCACACCAAAAGTAGAACGCGCACCAAAGCCACGCATAGAAATTTGCAAATCTTGCGCGTAATTTTCACGGTTATTAATTTGTAAACCGGCTACACCTTGCAATAGTTCAGACACATTCACATGAGTGTTGGATTGCGATTGCGCAACTTCTACTTTCTGTATTGAAGCTGGTGCCTGTAATAATTTACTTTCAGTGCGCACTGCTTGGACTTTAATCACAGGAAGTTGATATTCGGCTATATCTTGAGCATGCAATGCCATCGACTGTAAAATAACCGTTGTCAAAAACGCATAGTTAAAGGGAAATGGATTGCGATTATGTACTTTCACAAGACATCCTTTTCTTATCATCTTGGTAGGAATGTAGAAAGCCCCTCTTTTCAGAAGGACTCTCACAACAATAATATGTTTTAGTTTTCTAAACTGTAAGCAATCACATAATCACCATGATCAGGCGATTGACGCGCGCCACCAGCAGAAATGACCACATATTGCTTACCCGTTTTTGGTGAAATGTAGCTCATTGGTGTACCTTGACTACCAACAGGTAAACGTGCTTTCCACAACTCTTCACCATTGGATGAATTGAAGGCACGTAAATAGTAATCCTGCGTTGCAGCAAAGAACACTAAACCACCCTGTGTTGCCATTGGTCCACCAATGGTTGGCATACCAATTGGTGCTTTTAAGCCCATCTTAATACCCATCGGACCTGTATCTTCGACTGTACCCAAAGGAACCTGCCATGCAATTTGACGAGTTTTCATATCAATTGCGGTCATGGTGCCAAAAGGCGGTTTTTGACAAGGAATACTTAACGCTGACCAGAAACGGTTTTTGTTGACTTTGTATGGTGTACCTTTCATTGGTACTGCGCCCATACCTGTATTTACTTTCTCACCACCATTGGCTTGAATCGCCAAGTCTTCAGGCGTTTGTTTGATCAACTGAATCCACAGCCCTAAACGCATGTCGTTCACAAACATATAACGATGGGTTGGGTCGAATGCAATTGAACCCCAGTTCATGCCACCGAGTGAACCCGGAAAGCTCAATGAAACATCAGTACCCGGTGCAGTGAAAAGCCCCTCATAGCGCATTGATTTGAAATTAATACGACACATCAATTGATCAAATGGTGTAGCACCCCACATGTCTGATTCAGTCAGAGTTTGATTACCAATTTGTGGCATTTCAATAGAACGTGGTTGGGTCAAACTATATTGTTCATTTGGAATATCAGCGGCTTTAACAGGCTGTTCAATGACTTTGGTCAATGGTTTACCTGTAACACGGTCAAGTACAAAGAACTGACCAGACTTGGTGCCAATGACTACAGCAGGTTTAGTCGAACCATCTTTCAGTGGGAAATCCACCAAACTTGGTTGCATAGGTAAATCAAAGTCCCATAAATCATTATGCACTGTTTGATAGACCCACTTTTCTTTACCTGTGGTCGCATCAAGTGCCAATACCGAAGTATTGTATTTATGATCTAAGGGTTGACGATTTGCACCCCAAAGGTCAACTGATGAACTTCCCATCGGTAAGAACACGGTATTCATTTGTGGGTCATAAGACATTGCAGCCCATGAGTTGGCTGAACTACGCTTATAAGTTTCACCTGGTTTAAGTACATAGTTCGGATCTGGATTACGCGGATCGAACGCCCAACGTAGTTTACCTGTAATGACATCGTATGCACGAATTACACCACCCGGCATGTCTGCACCTACGTTATCGGCAATACGGCTGCCAATGACAATCGACGTACCTGCAATGGTCGGTGCTGAAGTCACTTCAAAACGTGGTGCTTTGGTGCCATCACCTAAGCCTTCAAGTAAATTTACCGTACCATCAACACCAAAGTCTTTACAACGCTCACCTGTATCAGCATTGACTGCAATTAAACGACCATCAGGTGTGTTGGTATATACACGACGAGGGCAAGCTGTATTGGTCGCGACTGCGGTTACGGCTGTTGCGCCTACCAAGGTTGGCTGTACCAAGGCTTGCGTTGAGTCGAAATAAGCAACACCACGGCAACGCTCCCAAGCATCGGCTTTAGAGTTGACTTCTGCTTTCCAAATTTGTTTACCTGTGTCCGCATCTAAAGCAATCATGTTGTTATGCGGGGTACATAAAAAGACTTTATTGCCGACCTGTAATGGTGTCATTTGATCTTCTGCACCATTACCCGAACCTGTAGTCATATCGCCCGTTTGGAAGCGCCAAGCTTCTTTAAGTTTAGATACGTTATTTCGGTTAATTTGATCGAGTGCAGCAAAACGGCTACCACCCGCATCACTACCATAATGATCCCAATTGACTTGCTGTTTATTTGGTGCCACTGGGACAAGCGGTAATTCCTGACCAGAAGCTTCCACTGTTGGATGTGGAATAAACATACCGTACATACCACCCAACATACCTAGGACAGTCAGACCACCTACAACATAAGCAGGTGCAGACATTGCAGTTTGTTGCTGATATTTACGAATAGATGGCAAGGTAAATAGCACGGCAGCAAATAAACCTGCGGGGAACATTAAGCGTGAATGCAGTGGCCAAAATTCGAAGCCAGTATCAATCAATGCCCAAATGACAGTGCCTACAAAGACTAAACTGAATAATCCAACCCCAAGGGCTTTTTTTATAAAAATGAAAATCGCTGAAACGATGGTCACTAAGCCTGCAATAAAGAAGTACCAAGAGCCACCTAAACTGATGAGCTTTCCGCCACCAATTAAATAAAATAGGCCTGTTAACAATAAGGCCAAACCAAGGATAAAGCACCATATTTTAAATATGGCTCCTGGCTTAGATTGAGCTTCAGACATACATCTTACTCCAAGTGCCGTGAGTTTAAATGACCACTCCCTCTCTCCTTTGAGTATCATTTATCATCACAAATAAATTCTTATGCTTTCACAGGTTAAACCTGTGAAAGCATCGACTAACGTATTTAAACTAGACAGCAACATTGATTATATTTTAATCATTTTCCATCTAAATACTGTTAAAAATTCACTTTCATGGTTAAACCAGCCACCCATGCATCCTCTACTTCTTTTACCCCTGTCAGTTGGTAGATGTATTGCAAGTTTGGTCTGAGCATGACCGCAGGTGACCATTGATAGGTATAATTCAACTCAACATTGAGTTCGTCATGTTGAATTGGGACATAGTCACTGGCAAGCGCATCGTAACTGTAATAACCACGACCTTCGTTGGTAGCGATTTGCTTGTCCGTCGCACGGTCATTCACGACATAATTGGCTAAACCAAAACCGATGGAATCATTTGGGCGACTATCGAAAGGACCTTTGTACCAAAGTGCGAGTTGTTGTGTACTTTCTACAAATGTTGTGGCCTTATCGTTCACTACACCATTAAAACTAATATATAAACCGCGCTTCGGATCTGCCCCATGTTGTGTGAGTTGTTGTTGTGCATTCAGCCAAAAACTGTATTTTCCATCTTGCATTTCACCACTGCGAATGTCTTTTGCCTCAGCCGTGGAATACAGTGCACCGAGTTTATATTCGCCTGGTAAGCTATTAAATGCGGCTAACTTTGGTTTCCAAGCCAACTCTAAAGGAATGGTTGCCCCCTCAACATTGTCCATGTCAAGGTTAAAACCATCACTATTGGATTGTGTTTTTACATTGTCTGGATTGACTTCATACACGCCCAAACCAAGTGACCATGCAGGTGCAAATTGGTATTTAATATTGGTGCCCCAGAGTCCTACAGGCCAGTTGTACCAGATCGAACCGATGGATTTACCTAACTGACCACCACAAAGCAGCAAGTTCTGGAATTCACATTGTGAGCTGTTAAAGTCATCCGACATGCCCATACGACCAATCTTGAATTGGACGCGGTTATCATCAAATCCCGTTTTGATCCAAGCCTGAGTTAAGCGCCAGATTTTTCCACGCCCGTAAATTTCTTGAGTATTGCCTAAAGTGCTGGCACGCGGGTCTTTAATCCGCTCTAACGTTAATGAGTTACCATCACGTTTGGTAATCATTAAGCCTGCTGTGGTATTTTCCCAACCTGCAATTTTACTTAAATCAAAATTAGCGCCTAAAGTCAGTTGTCCCGCATTTTCCAAAGTGTTGTCATCGTTATAACCACCAGCCAAATTGGTCGCTGCCTGACTCATAATTGCTGCTGTAAATTTATAACCTTGATCTTCCAGTTGCTTCCGTTCACCGTTCCAATCACCGAATAACCATTGACGGTCTGCCGAATAAAATTCATTGGCTGAAGCCAATTGGCAAGTTAAAAGCGCCAAAGATAATGTGCCTAGCTTTAATAGTTGTTGCATACCAAACATCCTTTTTTGTGAGGAAAGCTCAACTCACATGAGCTTTCCATGCGGTTTTTATTATTTAATGCGAACGGCTGGACTCAGTTCAGAAGTTGCACCCAAATGGTCGGTCACATTGGCTGTGACATTGGCCACACCACTTGCCACTTTCCATGTTGCTTGACCTTGACCTTGTGCATTCGTTGTCACAACTTGCATCCCTAAATACTGCTCTGCTTCTTGACTCTTCGCTTGACGATTGGCAAAGAACTCAACCTGATAGCGTTGATTCGGTTGCGCTTGCACTTCTGCCGTGACTTGACCTTTGCTATAACTTAAACGCGGTGCTTGGATATTTTGGTTTGGCATCGCATTACAGCCTTGTTCATTCGGCTGTGTACAGGTTTTTTGCAGTTTCGCCGCTTCAATGACCACGCCACCACCACGAGAACCGACAAAGCCAGCATGTTCAAGCGCAGGCACAGCAAAAACAATTGCGCTTAAACGCTGATTGGGTACACACGAACCACCCGCTTCACAGCGTTTAATATCTTTGCCATTGTCCCAAATGAGGTTTTTGGTCAACGTTGTACGTGCATTGGCATCTTTTTCTGAACGAATGGCAATGCCAAGACGGTTACCATGAACTTTGTTACTGTCAAAAATGTTGCCATCAC
The DNA here is from genome assembly GCF_037402435.1 of Acinetobacter sp. NS-4. Lineage (NCBI taxonomy): Bacteria > Pseudomonadati > Pseudomonadota > Gammaproteobacteria > Moraxellales > Moraxellaceae > Acinetobacter > Acinetobacter sp. NS-4. The sequence goes on from NZ_JBBEUE010000006.1 coordinate 62,798, forward strand.
CGGTGAGGTTAAAGCCTATCGAGTTGTTGGTCAGTTCGTTATAAGCGATGTAATTGCGCTTACCCCAGTTTATTTGCAAACCATCAGAGTAGTTTTCAAATTTGTTCCCCACCACCGCATTGTCATTACCCCACAGGATTTCGATACCTTGCGACGGTTCTGGATTAGCTTTGGTTGAAGTAAATAGATTGTTGGCCACAAGGTTAAATGCCGCGCCACGGGTAAGCTCAAGACCATCGCCGTTATCCACAAACAAGTTGTTCAAAACTTTGTTGTTATTGGTGGTGGTCGAGGTCGGATTGCCCTTACCGTCATCACCCGTCAACATCACGCCTGAACCACCGTAGTTATTACTGATACGGTTATGTTGAATCAAGTTATTGCTTGAACGGTTCACTAATACACCAATACAGAAACGATGAATATCGAGACCTTTTAGCGTCACACCATTCACATCTTGCAGAACTAAACCCGGTAAAGTCGTGGTACGGACATTGGTGCCATACTGTTCAGGGTTTGCCCCCGGGCAGGCTTTCGCGCCTTCACCTTTAATATAGTTTGAACCATCAATCGCAATAAACTCGCCTGTTTTGTCCCATTGCGTCCCAATGATCTTCACTGAAGACTTAATTGGCGGTAAAGCTTGATTCAGTTTAATTACATAGGGTGCTTTACCCACGGCCTGGATTTGAATTTCATTTTCTTGCGTCGCATTGGCATTCGATTGTTCAATCGCCCAACGCAGTGAACCTTTTGCAGTATCGTCCTGATAGCGGTCCACAATATAAGTTTCTGCACTGGCAAAACCTGAAGCCGCTAAACTCAAAACCAGTGTGGTGAAGCGTAAGGTTGATGGTTTCATTTTTTAAATCCTTTTCTATCCTTGAAGATGAATATCGCAGTGCATTAAGGGGTCGGTTGTACTGTTTTCAGCAACTGCTTCAATTGAGTCACATCAATTTGACCTGGGGCAGACGCTTCACCAATCATGCCGAAACTTAGACTGCCGCCCATATTGGCAGTTGCCACACGTGAAATGGTGCCCAACTGCCCCATCGACATGGTCAGCAGTGGTTTTTGACTTTTTTGACTAACTGCCAAAGTGGCATTCATGAGGGTAAAGACATCTTGTTTCGACTTCGGCATTACCGCAATTTTGAGAATGTCTGCGCCCATCTGATCTTGTTTCAATAAGCGGCTTTCTATGTCTTGTTGATCGGGTGTCTTGGTAAAATCATGATTTGACATGATCACCAACACTTTCTTGTCATGTGCCAACTTCGTTAATTTCGCTACACTTCCAGCATTGCGGAACATTTCGATATCCAGCAATTGCATAAATGGCTTTTTCAGGTATTCACGATAAATCTTTTCATAGTCTTGATCAGACACCGTCATTTTTCCGCCTTCGTTGTGGGTACGAATGGTGGCAATCAACGGTTTGTCTTTTAAAATTTGATTCAGCTGCTGACCCAATGCAATTACTTTTTTGGTGTCGGCAGAAAATTCCAATAAGTCGATGCGAAACTCAGCCAAATCTGCATCTGGATTACTCGCAATTACTTTGGCTTGTGCAATGGCTTGCTCTGCTGTTTTTGCTGTGATCGGTACAATGGTTTTGACAGGTAAGTCGCCAATATTGAGGTTTTTCACCATATAGTGTTGTGCGCTTGATTGAGCCGATTCAGCTGCAAATGCAGATGGCATTGCTGCGATAACAGCGCTGCTTAAGCAGAGTTGCATTGCTAATTTTTTGATGGTAATCATTACATTTCCTTGTATTTTCAAACTATTGCCTGACTTTTGTCATCAGCCGCAAACATACGTGGGATGAATGAAATGGGTCATAGCATCACCACGTATAAACTTGGATCATTGCAGCAAGAGCAGCAATCAAATAGCTGCTCTTGCCAATTCTGACAATTAGATGTCTAAGAAGACCGTTTCATCTTCACCTTGAATACGAATGTCAAAGCGATACACCACTTCACCATCACGCTCTTCACATTTTGCAATGAGGGTTTGACGACGAGGTGCCCACTCAATGCCTTTCAGTACAGGATCTTGTGCATTGGCTTCAGCTTCATCTTCGAAATACACACGGGTATTCAAGCCCATGTTAATCCCGCGAGCAAAGATGATCAGTGCAATATGCGGTGCCTGAGTTGTACCTTTACGTCCCGGAACCGAACCCGGTTTAATGGTATTAAAGCTCCAAAAGCCAGTATTGAAATCTGCACCTGTACGGCCCCAGCCCAAGAAATTAGGGTCTACTTGTTTATCCTGAATATCGGCATCACTTGGATAGACACCATTGGCATCAGCCTGCCAGATTTCAATCAATACATCACGTAACGGCAAGCCTAAACCGTCGAACACTTGACCTTCTAAGCGAATACGTTCACCTAAAGTATTTTCTTTAACTAGCTGGTTATTAAAGTTATTTTCAAAGACTTCAATGTTGGCTTGTTGTGGTAACAAGCCAATGTGAACATATGGTCCACCCGTTTGAGATGGCGTTTCATGCAATTCCTGAAAATTCCAATGGTTCATGTTGTTCTCCCTGAATTAAGTCAAATCATTTTCGAAATATGTCGCACGACGACCACGTAAAGTGATGTCAAAACGATAACAACGACTGTCTGCTTCAATAAAGTTGCTCTTATCTTCAAGGGCAATCAGCGCACGACGTTGTTCTTCCGAAGGAATGGTTTTAATAATCGGACAGCTGTCAATTAATGGATCACCTTCAAAATAGAACTGAGAAATAAGGCGTTGCGCCCAACCATCGGCAATCAAAGAGAAATGGATGTGCGCAGGACGCCATTCATTAATACGGTTACGCCATGGGTAAGGACCCGGCTTAATGGTACGGAATACAAAATAGCCGTTAGCATCAGTCATCATACGGCCACAGCCGCCAAAGTTCGGGTCCATCGCACCAATAAACTGATCATTTGGATGACGATAACGACCAGAAGCATTGGCTTGCCACACTTCGAGCAAAGCATTTTTGACTGGACGACCGAACTGATCACGGACAAAACCATGAACCACAATACGCTCACCAATCGGTAAACCGTCTTTGGCATAGTTCAAAATCAAATCGTTGTCTTTTGGACCAAACTGCTCTGCACTAAAATGTGGTGCTGTGACTTCAGTTAAAGTTTCTGCAATTGAGATCAATGCATTTTTTGGCGAGCGTAACACACTGGTTTTATAGCCGGGTGCATATGCTGGCGGGTGATCATCGGTATTGCGTTGTGCATAAGCACCTAAAATAAGTTGCGACATGTGACGTCCCTCTTAATCCATTACTCTTGATTGGTTTGTTCTTGGTTGAGCTGCTGTTCGCTCAGCTTTTGCGGGGCAATGCCCAAATCTGCAAAAACTTCTTCTGCCATGTGCATAGCTGCATTGGCTGCAGGTAAACCGGCATACAGTGAACAGTGCAAAATCAACTCTTTTAAGTCGTCCTTGGTCACACCATTGTTAAAACAAGCACGTAAATGCATACGTAGTTCGTCTTCACGGCCCAGTGCCAATAAAACCGCAATGGTGACTAAGCTACGGGTGTGGCGCGGCATACCTGGTCTAGACCAGACTTCGCCCCACGCAAAACGGCTAATAAAATTTTGAAAGTCGGCATTGAAATCATTCAAGTTCTCAAGTGAACGACCGACATGCTTTTCACCCAGCACTTCGGTGCGTACGGTGATTCCTTGTTCATAACGTTGTTCATCATTCATGGGAGAAACCTCAATTAGATCGCATCGGTATGTGCAACCAGTGATTTAACAAAAATAGCGACTGCTGCTGCTGTTGCTGGAATTAACAGCAGACTTAAAATAGCTGTAAACGACCAGTCATTGCCCAGTAAAACTGCGCCAATCCATGCACCAAATACCGCACCAAAACGTCCAATCCCAGACATCCATGCCACACCTGTTGCACGGCATTGGGTTGGATAAAAACGTGCACTCAGTGCTGGCATTGCTGACTGCGCACCATTAATTGCAACACCTGCACAAAGCACTAAAATGGCAAGTAAGGTTGGATTTGCTAAGCTCTGACCAACGGCAAAGGCAAAGATCCCAGCGACAAAGTAGAAGCCTGCAATAATGCGGTTCGGATTGAAACGGTCCATTGCCCAGCCAATAAATAAAGCACTGAGTACACCGCCAAACTGGAATAAACCACCAATAAATGCAGCGCGTTCCATGGTTGCGCCAGTTTCACGCATTAAGGTTGGTAACCAACTGGTGAGTAGATAAATCATCACCAAACCCATGAAATAGGTCAGCCACAATAAAACCGTACCTTTGACATATTTCTGAGAGAACAGCATGCCAAACACACCTTTCTTCTCTGCACCTTCGGTTTTTTCTTCAGGTACATGAAACTCAGTAACACCCTGTACTTTTTCAGGTGCAATACGCGTCAAAATTTTGCGGACTTTTTCGCTGTCACGACCTTTCACAATCAAGAAACGATAGGATTCTGGCAGGAAGAAAATCACCAAGATCATCAAGATCAGTGGCGACCAACCGCCCAATAAGAATAAGCTGTGCCAACCAAAGGTTGGGATCAACCAACTGCTGATGAAACCACCTGTCGCCATACCCAAGTTGTATCCACAGAACATACAAGTCACGAGTAACGAGCGTGAGCGCTGCGGGCAATATTCAGAAAATAGTGTGGTTGCATTCGGCATCGCAGCACCCAAACCAATACCGGTTAAAAAGCGCAGTATTACCAAGGTATTTAAGTCAGCTGCATATGCCGATGCCAAAGTAAAGCCACCAAAAATCAGCATCGAAACACTTAAAACAATCTTTCGCCCAAAGCGGTCAGCAGTTGGACCAGACACCAAAGCACCAATAATCATGCCGCCTAAAGCCGCACTCATGACTGGACCCAGTTGCGATCGGTCTATTCCCCAGTCTTGTGCCAAGGCTGGAGCAATAAAACCCATTGCTGCAGTATCAATACCGTCAACAAAAACAATGAAGAAACATACAATTGCGATCAACCACTGATATTTGCTAATCGGTGCATCATTAATCAGTGCTTGTGCGTCTATACTCGTTTTTTGAGTAGCGTATTCCTGAGACGCCATACCTGCCTCCTTGGGCTGAAAGTCCTTTTAAAAATCCTTAAACTATTGAATCGATCCAATGAACTGACTGAGGGTTTGGGTAAACAGCTCAGGTTGCTCAATATTGGAAAGATGCGATGCATCAATCACCGCTAATTCACTATTTTGAATCTGTTGTTGCATAAAGACTCCATCTGCCACTGTCGTAACTGGGTCAAATGCGCCTGCAATCACTAAAGTTGGAATCTGAATCTGTTGAATTTGAGTAGATAGATCTGCTTGCGCGAGCGCTCGGCAAGATTCTGCATAGCCCAGTGCTGGCGTAGTGGCTAAAGACTGAATAGTGCGCTGCGCCAAAGCATCGTGTTGATAATCAAACTGCTCACTAAACCAGCGTGTATGCGTAGTCGCGACCAAATCTGCTAAGCCATTGGCTGTCGCAGCATCTGCACGAGTATTCCAACCTTCTTCAGTCCAAATTTTGGCTGCTGAATTCGCCACAGTGATGCTATGAAAACGATCTGCATGGTGAATACCGAGCCACAAAGCCGTCATGCCACCCATTGAAATGCCGCAGAAATGCGCTTTTTCAATGTTTAAACCATTCAGAATATCAATCACATCTTCTGCAAGATTTTGTACAGTGGTCTGCTCAATCACATCACTTTGCCCATGACCACGCGTGTCATAAGTCACCACTTTGAACTGCTGTTCGAAGGCAGCAACTTGTGGCTGCCACATGCCTTGATCGGTACCGAGCGAGTTTGAAAATACAATCACAGGTGCATGGTCTTGCCCACTGATTGCAACAGATAAAGTCTTGCCTTGACGATTGGTCATCGTGATATTCACTTTGCCTCTCCTTTTGCTTCCTGCAAAACCGCATCAATTTGGTCTTGAATATTGCCGAGATATGATGCTGGTTTAAAAATTTCTGAAATCTGAGCTGCGCTAAAATAGGCTTTGACTTGATCGAGTTCAGTAATGACCTCTTTTAAGTGCACGCCTTTTGCAACAGCTGTTTTACACGCGTCCTCTACCAGATGATGAGCCTGTAAGCGTCCCATATGCGGTGCCAAAGCCATCATCACCGCTTCTGCCATGATCAAACCCTGCGTGCAATCTAAATTGCGTTGCATATTTTCAGCATTGACTTGCATGCCTTGTAACACGTCTAAAGTCCGCTCTAAAGCGCCTGCACACAGTTGGAAAATTTCAGGCAATGCCAGCCATTCTGCATGCCATCCACCTAGACTACGCTCATGTTCCTGCACCATGCTTTGGTACAAACTTGACATCAGTACAGGTACACGATTGGCTGCTGCCAAAACGGATGCCGCAGCAACAGGATTACGCTTGTGTGGCATCGTCGATGACCCACCACGCCCTTTCGCTGCCGGCTCAAACACTTCAGCAATTTCAGTTTGCATCATCAAAGACCAGTCACGCGCCATTTTGCCCAGACTACCTGTCACTATTGCTAGAACACTCGCCACTTCGACAATACGGTCTCGTTCACCATGCCAAGTACAGCTTGGAACAGAAAGTTGTAACTGTGCTGCAAATGCTTGTACAACTGCTGTGCCTTGATTCTGCAAAGATGCCAATGAACCCACAGCACCGCCCAACTGAGCAGTAAACACGCGTGATTTCATGGCTTCAATACGGGCCAAATCACGACGAAAGGCCGAAGCCCAACGCGCTAATTTATGACCTAACGTAATGGGTAGGCCTTGCTGCAACCACGTGCGCCCAATCATGACTTGTGAGCGATACTGTTCAGCTTGGGTCAATGCAGTGCGGTAACATTGGTGAATTAAAGCTTCAACATGCGTCATTGCAGCACGACATTGCAAAATACAGGCAGTGTCTAAAATGTCTTGACTGGTTGCGCCCCAATGCACATAACGCGCAGCATCTTCATCACTTTGTTTCACAATCGCAGTCAATTGCTTCACAAAAGGAATCGCGATATTGCCCGCCAAGCCTGTTGCAATAGCTAAAGCATCAAAGTCAATCTGATCAATTGCAGTTGCTGTGATGTTTGAAATTGCTGTTGCCGCAGATTCTGGAATGACACCGACTTGAGCCTGTGCTTGTGCCAAGGCAACTTCCGCCTCAATCATGTAAGACACCAACGCGCGATCACTGAAAATTTCAGTCACCTCGTTTTGGTAAAATAAGCTGGCATATAACTGGCTCATGATCGCTATCCTTAACTCTGCTCTAAACGCGCTGAATAATCATTGCAATACCTTGACCGACACCAATACACATTGAACATAGGGCATACGTGCCACCCGTTTGTTCTAATTGGTTTAAAGCTGTGGTGACTAAACGCGCACCCGATGCACCCAGTGGATGACCAATCGCAATCGCCCCACCATTGGGATTCACTTGTGTCGTGTCATCTGCCAGACCTAAATCACGGGTAACGGCCAGTGCCTGTGCCGCAAAAGCTTCATTCAGTTCAATCACATCCATCTGCTCGATGCTGAGATTGGCTTGTTTGAGTAGCTTTTTGATGGCAGGCGCAGGTGCAAAGCCCATAATGCGCGGTTCTATACCCACTGACGTTGAAGCAATGATTTTGGCACGTGGTTTAAGCTGGTACTGTTCAACCGCTTGTTCTGAGGCAATCAGCACAGCAGCCGCACCGTCATTGATGCCTGACGCATTTCCCGCAGTGACGCTGCCCTCTGCTGTCACGACTGGCTTAAGTTTTGCCAAACCTTCTAAGGTAGTCGATGCACGTGGATGTTCATCGGTATCCACCACAATTGGATCACCCTTACGCTGTGGAATATTCACAGGAGTGATCTCTTGTTTAAAAAAGCCTTGGGCCTGAGCGGCTGCTGTACGCTGTTGACTTGTCAAGGCAAACTGATCTTGATCTGCTCGACCAATATTAAATTGTTGCGCCACGTTTTCAGCCGTCTGCGGCATGGTGTCTACACCATACATCGCTTTAAGCTTTGGATTGATAAAACGCCAGCCCATGGTGGTGTCTTCAATCTTCTGGCTACGGCCATATGCTGTTTCTGATTTACCCATTACAAAGGGTGCACGAGACATGCTTTCTACGCCACCTGCAATGATCAGATCCGCTTCACCCGCTTTAATCGAACGGGCTGCCATCGCAATGGCATCCAGTGATGAACCACATAAACGGTTCACAGTCGTCGCAGGAACTTCAACGGGTAAACCTGCAAGCAGTGCCGACATACGCCCGACATTACGGTTGTCTTCACCCGCCTGGTTAGCACAGCCGTAGATCACGTCATCGACTTGTTTCCAATCTACGCTTGGGTTGCGTTGCATCAGTGCTTGAATCGGCACTGCACCCAAGTCATCTGCACGTATTGGTGCAAGTCCACCGGCATAACGGCCAAATGGGGTACGAATGGCATCGATAATATAAGCGTTTTTCATATTTCATTTTCCCTTTGATCCCCCCTAGATTTCCCCTCTCCTTTTAGGAGAGGTTCAGGGAGGGTTCATTTATCCCTGCGTCGCATCCACCAAAGTGGCACCCGTCATCCCCTGCAATTCTGCAAAACTCAAACCGTCGACTTTTTCAATCACTTTTAACCCTGTCTTAGTAACATCAATCACGCATAGATCGGTGTAGATCCGGTCTACACATTTCAAACCCGTAGCTGGGTAGCTCAGTTCAGCGACGATTTTCGGTTCACCTTGTTTGGTGACATGATCGGTGGTGATGAAGACTTTCTTGGCACCTACGGCTAAATCCATCGCACCACCTACCGCAGGAATCGCATCCGGTGCGCCTGTATGCCAGTTGGCCAAATCACCATTCGCCGCCACTTGAAAGGCACCGAGTACTGCAATATCCAAATGCCCACCACGCATCATGGCAAAAGAATCACCATGATGGAAAAAGCTGCCGCCTTGCAGCATGGTCACATATTCTTTACCTGCATTGATCAGTTCAGGGTCTTCTTGGCCTTTTTCTGGTGGTGGACCAAAAGCCAATAGGCCATTTTCAGAATGCAGGAACACATCCTTGTCTGAAGGGAGATAGCTGGCAATCTTGGTCGGTAAGCCAATGCCTAAATTGACATAAGCCCCATCAGGGATATCTTGTGCCACACGTTCAGCGATTTGGTTACGACTGAGTTTTTGATAGCTCATGATGTTCTCCCGATTACAGAGCAACGGGTTCAGGTTGAACCTGTACCACGTGTTGAACGAAAATGCCTGGGGTGATGATGTGCTCTGGGTCTAAAGCACCTAAGTCCACTACTTCAGAGACTTGTGCAATGGTCACGCCTGCTGCCATTGCCATAATCGGGCCGAAGTTACGTGCCGATTTGCGATAAACCAGATTGCCCCAACGGTCGCCTTGCTGGGCTTTAATCAGAGCAAAGTCCGCTTTGATTGGATATTCAAAAACATAATCTTTACCGTCGATGTGACGGGTTTCTTTGCCTTCAGCCAATAAGGTGCCATAGCCGGTTGGCGTGAACACTGCACCCAGGCCCATACCAGCCGCTTGAATACGACAGGCCAGATTGCCTTGTGGAACCAGCTCTAAATCGATTTTGCCTGCACGATAGAGTTCATCGAAGACCCAAGAATCGGACTGACGCGGGAACGAACAGATGACTTTTTTTACTGCACCAGCTTTGAGTAGCTTCGCGAGACCATAGTCACCATTGCCTGCATTATTGCTGACGATGGTGAGGTCTTTAATACCGAGTTGAATTAAGCCATCAATTAGTTCAGCAGGTTGTCCTGCTGTACCAAAACCACCGATCATGATGGTTGAGCCGTCGGTGATTTGGGAGAGCGCTTCCGTTAAGGTCGCTGCACTTTTATCTATCATTAGATAACTCCATTGTGCATCATGCAAATTTGAAAAGGCGACAAAACCTAACTTATACTGGAGAATGATTCAGCTAAAACAACATTCCCTAGTCTTTTAGTTCGATTTCCTTATACGTTCATTTTTTATCATTTTCTGGCGTTGGACTAGATAGTTATATGTTCTTTTGTTCGATGATCGAACAATTTATCTACATATCGAACAAAACCTGATTAATACAGTCTGATTTCACGCTATAGTAAAAATATGCATGCAATAAAATGGAGAAAGAGACAATATGAGTAAAGCAATACAGCACACTGAAAAGCAGCTGCACAATAAAGACAATAAAAAAAGCATTCGGCACGAAGACTTTGTCGCTGGCATCAGTAAAGGCATGGCGATTCTGGACAGCTTTGGTACTGACCGACATCGTTTAAATATTTCTATGGCAGCAGAACGAACAGGCATGACACGAGCTGCTGCACGACGCCATTTACTCACCCTTGAATATTTAGGTTATTTAGAATCTGATGGTCATTATTTCTACCTAACCCCTAAAATTTTAAAATTTTCAGGTTCTTATCTTGGTGGTGCTCAGCTTCCTAAAATGTCTCAACCCTTACTCAATTTGTTGACCAATCAGACATCTTTGATCTTTTCGGTTATGGTGCTAGATGGATATGAGGCTATTACGATCGCTCGCAGTGCAGCACATCAGCAAACAGATCGCGTTAATCCCTACGGTTTACATTTAGGAAACCGTTTACCTGCACATGCAACCTCTGCAGGAAAGATTTTATTAGCAGATTTAGAACGCAATCAGCAAATAGAATGGTTAGAAAAATACCCTCTGCAACGACTGACTAAATATACTATTGTTGACAATCAGCTCTTTCTAGAACTTCTGTATAAAATAAAAGAGGATGATTGGTGCTATTCATGTGAGGAACATGAATTGGGAGTACATGCCCTTGCTGTACCAATTTATGATCATAAGTTTAAAGTAATTGCTGCATTAAATATTGTTTCTCCAACCATTCGAACAAATAAAGACTACTTAGTTCAAAATATTTTACCTTTACTTCAAGAAACAGCTCGAGAACTGCGTAATATTTTATAATTTATCAAGGCTTTGTTGCACAAAGATTTAAAGATTATAGCTACCTGAATCTACTCAGGTTTAAGTGACAATTTGGGTATGAGATCGGCCTAATTCCGTAAATTTATTTAATACTGTCACACGTGCATGAATCTCATTCACTTGGCTTTGAAAGTTCCTAGCACTGAGTTTATCTCCCAATAATTTGATGCAATGCATCTTAGTTTCTACCAAGCTTCGGCGATGATACCCAGACCACTTTTTCCAAATTGTTCTTCCTAGGAATTTGACCGTTTTCAATAATTAATTTCTCTCTAAAGATCTCAGCTTTTTGTCTTTCCAAGGTTCTCATTTTTTCTTGGTGGAATCACTGGACTGAAAGGTGTCTAGGAGAGTGGTGGCAGTCCATTACCTAACTAAAAGGTGTCTGCAAAATCGGTGGCTATTCACATAAAGCTCAAGGACTTGAATATGACTCAGTGAAGATAGTCATTACTGATGCTAATGAAGATGAAATAACTCATAGTATTTTTTATACAGCTATTACAAGGGCTCGTGAACATTTGAAAATTTATTGGACTCCCGAAACCCAACATAATGTTCTAAGAAAACTTTCTCGCATTTCTAATTCTAAAGATATCTATCTTCTTGCTAGTCGAAAACATTTAAAACCAGTAAATTGAAATGAAGGGCTTATATAAAAGCCCCTATTTCCAAATTTTTAACACTCAACTAAAAATTAGAGTCTGTTGACATTTACTGTTCACAATTAAACCTATAAAGGTAGCCATAAAAATATACAGGCTAAAGTAACAGAACTTTGATAATTTCTTTTGAGCTTGTCATAATTTAATGTTTAGTTTAAACAGGTTTGAATCACTTCAGATAAAATTTGAATTGCTCGTTCTAATTGATTTAAATCAAAGTCACCTAGCCCAAGAATCAGTCCAGGCCGTTTACGCGCTTGAGAAAAGGTAGGTGATACAGCTTTGACTGAAACCCCTGCTTCAAGCGCTATTTTTGCAATTTTTAGATCATCCGCAGAGGCTGTTAACCAGAGCACCATGTGCATGCCTTGATCCCCTGACTCAATAAAAGCATATTGTTTTGGAATATAGCGATCAATCAGTTGAATAATCTGCTGACGATTTTCAGCATAAACATTGCGTATGCGGCGAATATGCCGCTCTAAATAACCTTCTTGAATAAATGCAGCCAACACATGCTGATCTGCTGAGGGGGGATGGCGGTCGATCAGTGCTCTAAGGCCACAAAAGGGTGCCACCAAGACTTTCGGTAATACCGCATAGCCTAGCCGTAACGAAGGAAAAAGGACTTTACTAAATGTACCAAGGTAAATGACTTGATCAGGTGCCATGCCTTGCAGTGCGGGAAATGGTTGACCAGTGTAGCGAAGCTCACTGTCGTAATCATCTTCAACAATCCATGCCCGTTGCTGTTTTGCCCATTCAATCAGTTTGTTTCGTTGAGCCAAACTCATCGGCATACCAAGCGGATATTGATGTGAAGGGGTAACAAAGGCAGCGCGAGCATGAGGTGCGAGTTCAATACCTTTTTGGACTTGAATACCTTCTTCATCAACAGGAACGCGGGTGATTTGAAGATGGTGCAACGAGTTTTCAAGAATGGCTGTTGTGCCACGATATGCAGGGTCTTCAATCCAGACAGAGTCATGGTTGGTAAATAAAATTTGGCCACAAAGATACAGTGCTTGCTGAATACCGCTGGTAATCACAATTTGCTCGGGTTCACATTGGACTGAACGGGAGCATCTGACATAGCCAGCAATCGCTGAACGTAAGGCATAGACACCTTGAGGGTCATCATAACCCGAGGGTGCTGCCACACCTCGTGCACGAAAGCGATTTCCAAATTTTCGCCAAACATCACTGGGTTGCGTACGTCCTGTAGGAACAGAGATGGCAAATGGACGGTGAGCTAAGGGCTTAAATTCTTTGAAAATCTCCGCATAAGTTCGCGCAGTATCGGTAAGAAATTCGGCATCAATCTGGTGAGTTGATGCTGTTTGAGGACTTGAGCACTTTAACGCATGAGAGACAAATGTTCCCTGACGTGATCGAGCTTCTAAAACCCCTTCAGCAATTAGTTGATCATATGCCTCAATAATCGTACCACGGGCGATGCCTAAGGTTTGTGCCAGTTCACGGGAAGAAGGTAATGGGTCGCCAGAATGTAAATCACCTTTTTGTACGGCTTCTCTCAAGATATGAATCAGTTGAGTGGTAATCTGCCCATCTGCTTTATTCAGTTTCATAATCGAGGGAAGGTCGATCACTTTTGCAATTCTTGCCATAATTCTGGTCTACTTAAATTAAAACAAACTGGTTCTTTTAATAATCCAGTGAATAGAGGAAATTTACAACAATGAAATCATTTTTGTTTTAAATCGCAATTAAAAGAGTGTAAGCCATGTATATTCCAGCAGATTTTGAAATCCCACAAATTGACGTTATGCATCAGCTTATCAAACAGTACGCATTAGGCATTTTGTTTACGCATGGCATGAGTGGGTTGGATGCGAATCATCTTCCTTTTGAACTTAGTACTGAGCAGTCCGAACTTGGGGTCTTACATGCGCATGTATCGAGACAGAATCCTATTTGGCAAGACATCAAAGATGGTGATGATGTCTTGGTAGTATTTCGAGCAGGAGATGCCTATATCTCTCCACAATGGTATCCGAGTAAACATGAACATCATCAACAAGTTCCAACTTGGAACTATATGGTGATACATGCCTATGGCAAAGTCAAAATTCATGATGATGAGCGTTATGTCCGAGGTGTGGTGGCTCGTTTAACGCGCACACATGAAGCCACACAAGCTGAACCTTGGAAAATGTCAGATGCACCAAAAGACTATTTAGAACCAATGCTGAAAGAAATTGTGGGAATTGAAATCAAAATTACTAAATTGCAAGGCAAAGCAAAATTAGGTCAAAACAAAGAATACCGAGATGTTTTAGGTGTCGCCAATGCCTTAACGCAAAATGGACAGCATGCTATCGGGGGTGCCATGCATCAGGTTGCTGCATCAAAAAAACATAGTCTATAAAATCACAATGAATTGAGGAATCCGGAATGCAATGGATAGAACCAGTGACATTGGTTGGGCAAAATGTCATTTTAAAACCACTTGATGAATCGCATCATCTTGAATTGATTGAGGCTGTACAAGATGGTGAATTATGGAAACTTTGGTACACCTTTATCCCGACCCCAGAGCGGATGTTGGCTGAAATTCAAAGGCGTTTAGATTCGCAACAGAATGGTCAAATGCTGCCTTTTACGGTATTTGAGCGCCACAGTGGCAAAATTTTAGGCATGACCAGTTTTATGAATATTGATGTTGCTCACTGTCGACTAGAAATTGGCTCAACTTGGTATAGACAGTCAGCCCAGCGTAGTGCGGTCAATACCGAATCTAAAAAACTACTGTTGAGCCATGCATTTGAGGTTTTGAATTGTATTGCAGTTGAGTTTCGTACATCCTCATTTAATTTTAAAAGTCGTGCTGCAATTGAACGATTAGGCGCTAAATTAGATGGTATATTGCGAAGCCATCAAATTGTTAAAGACGACATTTTACGAGACACTTATGTGTACAGTATTTTGCGAAGTGAATGGCCAGCAATAAGACAGAACTTGGAGTTTAAATTACAATTATCTTCAAGTTAAGATGAATCATCAAGCTATATAAAAACATGACACAATATTGAGCTTCTATTGTGCTAAATAATGTGAAATCAGTGAGCTAAATGAGCTCACCGATTTTTTATAGCTAATATAATTTACAGCTCGAATAAGATGTTTAATAACTCAGCATCCCTTACGGCACTGTTGCAAATAGAAATTTGAGTCATTGTATTAGCTCTAAATTAAATCAGACACTTCACAATTATGACCTGGTCATAGCACTAGGGTTAAGTAAGGAGTTTCTTATGGAACATATCAAAATCATTACATCTGTTCGATGTAATTTAGGTCAAGAAAAAGCTCATCTTGTTGCCCTATAGTATGCGAACAGGCTCATCAGCTTCTTTTACTGCCAGACATTTATTTTTTAATAGAAAAAATTATGTAAAATTATGAAAGAAACCTATGATAAACAATGCTTTTTACCCCTCGAATGGGCTTTTTTATGGATTTATCATTTGCATAAGTAAATTATAGAATTACCAATTTAAATTGAGTTAATCATCAGCTTTTAAATACCGATAAACAGCCTGCCGGCTAATTCCAAAAGCCTTCCCCAAAGCAGCCTTCGAACTATATTTCCCTTCTGCCCAAGCCTGACGTAAAGCATTCGCCTGATCAGGTTTGAGTTTATGGACCCGACCTTTATATTTACCTTGAGCCGCTGCCAGTTTAATGCCTTCTTTTTGTCGTTCTAAAATAATTTCACGTTCGAACTGAGCAAAAGCCCCCATCAGTTGCAACATCAGGTTATCCATCGGCGTGGCTTGGGCAGTAAAGGTAATTTTTTCTTTGATAAATTGAATCGCAATACCCCGCTTAACCAATTTGTCTACTTCTTCAACTAGATCTTTTAAGCTACGCGCAAAACGATCCATCGAATGTACCACCACCATGTCCCCTTCTCGAACATAGTTCAGCATTTCCTGAAATTTGGGGCGGTCGGTATTTTTACCCGAAGCTTTGTCTATGAACAGCCGATCAATTTCGATGCCTTCAAGTTGGCGTCCCGTATTTTGCTCGACTGAGCTGACTCGGACATATCCCACCTTATGACCTTTCATCTTGCCCTCTACCAGACGCTTATTTCTGTTTATTGTAAATAATAAATATTATATTTCAAAGTTACATGTAACGTATGGATAAAATTAATTTAATTGATACATAAATTTTGGGGTGTTGTCAGTGTTACTTTAGGGTGTACCCTAGATATTTACCATTCTTCGAATGTTTCTGGATTCATCTCATAAAAATGTGAATGGTGTTGTTCAATTTTAAAAATGTATGTTAAATCAAACACATTTTCTTGTTATTATGAAAAATTTGATTATTTCTAACGGATTCATTAACCAAATTTTTCAGTAAAAATGAAAATTATTTTCAAGCTATTAAATTTTATAAATATATTTATGAACTAGACTTTAGGTGAACATAAGTGCAGTAAATAACACCTGCAACTTAGTTCATTAATATTGATATACGGTAAATTTTATTCTTCTTTATATCAAGTTTTACATGATAAAATTTATGAGAACCTATAAGCAAAAATAGAAGTTATTGATGAATAGCTTTTCTTTAATAAGTCAGAGTATGTTACTATTGTTATAGTAGTTACTTTTCAGTTTGTTAATTCCCTATGAGTACAAATACCAGTCTTGAAATCTGCCCAATTGCCAGAAGTTTGTCTGTTTTAGGTGATGCTTGGAGTATGCTGATATTACGAGATGCACATGCAGGTTTTACTCGATTTGACCAATTTCGTAAAAATTTAGGCATTGCTCCGACAATGTTAACTAAACGGTTGTCTGTTTTAGTTGATGAAGGATTACTTGAAAAAAGACAATATTCAGAACATCCTCCTCGTGAAGAATATGTACTCACTCAAGCTGGTCAGGATTTTCTCCCTGTATTATTTGTGATTGGTGCATGGGGACGTAAATACAAACCTTATGAGCATCCTGAAGAAATGGTAACGTTTCTTGATGCTGAAAAAGGTACTGAAATTAAGCCTATTGTGATTGATCAAGTGACAGGAGCCGAAATTGGTACACGACCTATTCGCCAACAAGGTGAATAAAGCTAAAAAGCACCCAAAATGAGTGCTTTTTTCATAGCTTCAACGAATGGTTTAAGATTTTATCCGGCTACGCTGGGTCGCATACGCTCCCCAACCGCTACGTAAAACAGATTTAATAAATGCCCATAAACCACTTTCTTTAGGTTTTGGTGCTTTACCTTGAGCAATACGGTTAAGTTGTTGGGTGTACCAAAGAACTTCCATAATCCCCAGACGATCAATCTTTTTAATTCCTGTTTTAATCGGTTGAACATTTTGTTTGCTATTGGTTCCTGCTAACAAATATTTTGCTGCATCAGGGTCTATTGCCATCAGTCTTGCAATTCCAACCACATCAAATGCATTGGATTCTAGCGCTTGATTCATTCCCTCTGCACTTCTAAAACCACCTGTCACCATTAATGGTGTTATTACATGCTTTCTCACCTTTTCAGCAAAATCTATAAAAAATGCTTCACGGGCAATGGTTGAATATTTCTCTGGTGCTTTAGCTACACCAGATTCGTAAGTACCACCTGAGATTTCAATCAGATCAATTCCTGCGTCCGCTAATGCCTTAATAACCTCTAAAGAGTCTTCTTCCGTAAATCCACCTTTTTGAAAATCAGCGGAGTTGAGTTTAATTGCGATTGGAAAATCTGTACCGACTTGTTTGCGAATCTCTTTATAAACTTCCATTAGAAATTTACGACGTTTTTCAGGTGTACCACCCCACTCGTCCTTTCTTAAATTATGTAATGGAGATAAAAATTGATTAATCAAATATCCATGTGCAGCATGGATTTCAACACCACTAAATCCAGCCTTTTTACATATCAGTGCACTGCGACCAAAACGTTGAATGATCTCTATGATCTCCTCATGAGTTGCTTCATCTGGAGTCGCAAATAAAGATTGCATTTCAACCCCAAATGGCACAGCCGATGCAGAAATATTACGGACATTTAAGCCTTTCGGGGATTGTTTTCCCGGATGGTTGAGTTGCGCCCACAATTGAGAACCTTGCTCGGTAACGCTTTTTGCCCATTTCTGTAAAATTGCAAAATCACGCTCATCCTCGACCACCACATTGCCAGCCTCACCTAAGGCACGTCGGTCGATCATAATGTTACCCGTGATAATCATACCAATCCCTAATGATGCCCAATGCTGATATAACCGTATATGCTTTTCAGTTGGATTATTGGAATAGGTGGCTAAAGTTTCACTGGTTGCTGCTTTTGCCAACCGATTTGGAATCACCACACCATTAGGTAAAGTTAAAGGCTGATTCAGGAGATTCGTTTTTAATTGCAAATGAGTCATGGGCTTCGCTCACACAGTGGAAGATGATTGAGAATGAGGTTGAATAAAGTCCACTAAACTTTGAAACCACATGACATCTACAAAGTTTCCAGTAATCACAAGATCCTCTGTTCTAAGAGCAGTTAGAAACGTATTGACACTATCTTTAGCTGATAACACCGCAAAACCCTTATTACCTGTTTTAAAGGTAAAGGTAAAACTTGGGGACTGGGTTTGTCCTGCGTGAGAACTTAGCTTGCCATTTTTGACTTCAAAATAACGCCCTTCACCACTTGCCGTTTGAATTTGAAATGTGACATTTTTATCTTTCACGTATGCAGCACATTTTGGATTGGTTTTCACAGCCCGTTGTAACAGCTTGGTCAGCATCCACAGCAATAATTTAAATTTCATCATTTTAGCTCTCAGTTCATCAATATATAAAAAACACTAAGGAAATTTAGATCGATTACTCATCTAAAAACTGTATGGCATGCTTCACGAAGCGTTCTGGATACTGAAACTGTGCGCCATGCCCTGCATCTGGGTAAATGAATAGCTGTGCATTTGGAATATTCAGTGCCATCTGATAGGCATTAATGGTCGGAATCATCACATCATCAACACCATTTAAAATGAAAGTAGGTTGTTTAATCTCACGTAAATGTGCAAATGGATCTTGTTCATCAAGCTTCGGTAAAAAGTGCATATTGGCTTCAATCTGAGCCTGCATCACATCAACTGAACTTGCAGGATCCTGATCTTTACGCTGATGTCGACGTTGCCAAAACTCACGCCCTGCTTGAATTGCTTTTGGTGATCGACCAAAGAATAAAAATAGAAAGTCCTCTTCAGAAGGCACAGCAGTTGTTGCATGTTTCAATACCAATGCAGCCACTTCTGGGTCATCACCACGTGGTTTACCGCCTCTTGGCCCCGTACCTAAAAGCATCAGCTTTCTTACAAGTTCAGGATGACGACGTACTAAATCTTGTGACTGAAACCCGCCGAGTGAAAAGCCTAATAAATCAACTTGTTTTAGACCCAATGCACGAATGACTACGGCTGCATCATCTGCCATATCTTCAATACGGGTACGAGGTTGACCTGTAGATGAAGCAATGCCTCGACCATTAAACAAAATGACTTCACGCCCTTGTGCCAAACCATTGGTAATGATTGGGTCCCAGTTGTCTAAACCACCTCGAAAGTGCTGAAGAAAAAATAGCGGTGGTTGCCCTGTGTTTGAGTTACCCCATCGACGATAGGCAAATTTTGCTCCATCTACTTCAATGAATTGGGTCTCGGCTGTTTGGTGTGTAATTGTTGTCATCGTCATTGTCCTAAATTTAAGTTCTTATTTATTTAAGAATGTAAGTGATTGTTTTACAAAATCTTCATGGAACTGGAAAATTCCACCATGACCAGCATCGGGGTAAATAACAAGAGAGCTATTCGGCAAACATTTTGCCAAATCATAGGTGTTCACGGTTGGGACCATTCGGTCATGATCACCATTAGCAACTAAGACAGGTTGTTGAATCACAGAAAGGTCGGAAGGTTTCTTACTGCCCCATTTTTTGAGTGCTTTAAGCTGAGCACGATAGGCAGAAATGGTGATTTCTTTATCGCGGTTTTCGGTACGTTCGTTAATACGTTGAATAAACTGTTTTGCAGCAGCTTTACCATTTTCTGTACGTGTGAAGAAAAGATAAACCTTAGGGTCTTGACCGGTAGCCATTCCACGGACTAAATCCCAATTAGAAATTCGCCCTACGGTACTAATGCCTGTACCTCCCGCAGGGCCAGTTCCCGACAAAATCATTTTTCGAACTAAATTCGGCTGCTTCAAAGCAATCTCTTGTGAAATCATACCGCCCATCGAGAAGCCAAATAAATCAACTTGCTTAAAGCCTTTTGCTTGAATGAAAGCAATCGCATCGTCTGCCATTTGCTCAATCAACTGGGCTGGTTTACCTGTAGAAGCACCGACCCCACGATTATCAAACACCACCACATGATGTTTAGCGGCAATTCCATCAATAATTCGTGGGTCCCAATTATCTAGAACAGCCGCTAAATGATTTAAGAAAATGACAGGTGTTCCACCGTTCTGTTGACCATATTCTCGGTAAGCGAAGTTAACGTCACCTGCACGAATAAATTGAGTCGGTACATCATTCTTCCAATTTGTATCTTGCTCGGCGTGTTGCCCTGCTTGCAGATTGCTAAAGGCACTTGATGACACTTTATGTGCCTGAATTGATGGTTCATTAAAAGAAACCGATGGCACAACCTCTGCCTGAGTTAAGGGAGCACTAAAAATAGATATCGCCGTCAAACTCATAGCCACTGTATTTAATAAAAACTTCATTTCTCTAATCCTCAAATTTAATTCATTGATCTGATTCATCTGTTTTTTATGAGTGATCTTTTAAAGGGAGAAAAGATAAAAAACAGAGTTGGTATCGATTTAGTACCAACTATACACAGGCAAAAATATATTGTCACTATCTTTTTAGTAGTAACTATTTTATTTTTAGATTATGATGAAAAAATCAAGCCGGAATTGATTGGTTCAGGCGACAAAGTTTAAGTAAGGAACATGATATGACCAGTAAAGTAGTTCTCATTACAGGAGCATCATCGGGTATTGGGTTAGCAACCGCAGACCTTTTACATGAGGCAGGATTTATTGTTTATGGCACAAGCCGACAAGCAAAAAACTCATCAAACTATAAATTTCATCTGATTGAGTTAGATGTAAATCAAGATGATTCGGTCACTCAGGCCATTGAAAAAGTGATTGCCAATGAAGGCAGAATTGATGTCTTAATTAACAATGCTGGGTTTGCAATATCACCCGCTGGTGCTGAAGAAAGTTCAATGCAACAAGCACAAGCTATTTTTGATACTAACTTTTTCGGTGCCATTCGAATGACTCGCGCAGTTATGCCACACATGCGTCAGAAAAACTCAGGACTTATTTTAAATATCAGTTCAATTCTTGGACTTGTGCCTATGCCTTTTGGCGCTCTTTATGCTGCGTCTAAACATGCACTGGAAGGTTATTCTGAATCTTTAGACCACGAGTTAAGATCACAAGGCATTCGTGTATCTCTGATTGAACCTGCTTATACCAATACTTCTTTAGGAGTAAATTTACTGGAAGCAGACAATAAAGTTTCTTTTTACGATGAAGCACGTGAAAAGCTACACAAACAAATGATTCATTCAATTAATAAGTCAGATGACCCAAATGTGGTTGCCCATACCATTTTAAATGTCATTGAGAGTCAACATGTTTTACCACGCTATACAGCAGGTAAAACTGCAAAAAACTTAAAAGCCCTTCGACGCTTTGCTCCTGTAAAAGTCTTTGACAAGTTAATTCAGCGAAGCATGAATGTGTAGTACAGAACCAAAATCTAAAACATTAAAAAGTTCAAAATAATAGAGGTTCCAAATGAAAGCAGCTTATATAACCCGCTACGGCAATATTAATGATGTACAAATTGATGAACAACCGAAACCATCTCTAACCGAAAATGCGGTTCTTGTTAAAGTGCATGCAGCCAGTATTAACCCACTCGACTTAAGAGTTTTAGAAGGTGAATTTAAAGCAATTCTGCCCGTCCCATTTCCTTTCATCTTAGGCAATGACTTTGCAGGTACTGTCGTAGAGGTAGGCTCGAAGGTGTCGCAATTTAAAGTCGGAGATGAAGTCTATGCCAAGACAGATCTAAACGGTGCTTTTGCAGAATATACAGTCGTTCAACAGTCATCACTAGCGCTTAAGCCACAAAATATTTCTATGGAACTCGCTGCTTCTCTCCCTCTTGTTTCATTGACTGCATGGCAAGCTTTGGTCGAAATTGCGAAAGTTCAAGCAGGCCAAAAAGTATTGATTCATGCTGGTTCAGGCGGTGTTGGATCAATTGCTATTCAGCTTGCAAAATACTTAGGTGCAACTGTTGCAACAACCACAAGTGGAAAAAATCTCCACTGGGTCAAAGCATTAGGTGCAGACACGATCATTGATTACAAAACGACAGATTTTGAGCAAGTCCTGAAAGACTATGACGTAGTTTTAGATACGCAAGGTGGAAAAACTTTAGAGAAGTCTCTAAATGTCCTTAAACGTGGTGGTCGTATTATCAGTATCTCAGGTCCACCTGATCGTGAGTTCGCAGAAGCAATCAAAGCCAACTGGTTACTGAAATGTATTATCCCTCTTTTAAGTTGGTCAATCCGCAATAAAGCAAAAAAAAGAGGCATCACCTACTCATTTTTGTTTATGCAGCCGAATGGTCAACAGTTATCTGAAATTTCAAAATTAGTCGAGTCGGGGAAAATAAATCCAGTAGTCGATAAGACTTATGAATTCAGTGAGATTAAAGATGCTTTCAAATATGTGAATACTGGTCGAGCAAAAGGTAAAGTAGTGGTAAAAATTTCAGAATAAATTCAGGGAAAAGAGAAAAAAGGCATCTTTTGATGCCTTTTTCTCAATAAACGAGAGTAGGCTTCAATCGAAGGAAAGAACTTATGATTTTAATTTTAGTTTAAAAAAAAAGCTTAGGTTCATGAACTATGATTATTTAAGTAAATTAATTTATCGAAATAAATTATTGAAAATAAAATATAAATTTTAATAATTTATTGTGAACTAGAATTTAGGTGAACATAAGTTAAATAAGATATTACGTAAAACGCTTACCTCTTATGATGTTGTTCATAAAAATTAATTATGAAATTTTCAGCAGAAATTAAAGCTAATTATGAAAATAAAACCCACTTTGACAAAATTTCATAATTAGCTTTAAAAAATCAATCAGCCCAGTTTATAAGAACTGGGCTGACGGTGGTTCTTGTATAGCCTGCATATAAGAGAAACGCATCTGAAAAGGATTTTTGACTTGTATATTTTACTTGTCTAAAAAATAAGACTGTTCTCCCACTCTGAAACTTGGCAGATCCTTTGCACACACTGGATCATACGCAACATATACTTGTGGTAATAATGATCTAACATAAATTATTATTATCTATAAGATTTTAAAAATTTTTCCACTCAAAGTACTTTGGAAAAACATTTCAAAACCAGGTCGAATATCTTCACCATCAACGGTGATATATTTTATATTCGAATGAGATTGCGTGTTGGCAAACTGATGATCCACTGTTGCTTGAATAGCGTGTTTAACACCAAACTGATCTTTCACGCTGAGACTCTGTTTAAACATATATACCCTTAATAAAATTGTAGTGGGAAAAATAAACTCAAATTATTGATGTTTATTAATTTTATCTCTAAATAACTTTATTATTTAATTTAAATAACTGATTTAGAGAAGTGTAAAATGTACGGCCATCCAAATTTAAATCAACCTCGATTCCCGATGAAAGAAGAACTCTTTTACCGACTTCAATTTGTTTAAAACCTTGACGTGTATTCTGCATTTTATTGAGGGGAATTAATGAAACAATAATTTCAGTACCATTTTTAGATTTTGCAATTAAATCATTTATTTTTAACAACTTATATCCTATTTTTTAGAGATTTTTTCAATTTTGAAAACAAATTTTAAAGTATAAAAAAAGCACTCATGAGTGCTTTTTATTACTTCCTATTATTACTTAGATAGCAACAATATTTACAGCATTCGGTCCTTTTTGACCTTGAGCTATACTGAATTCAACTTGCTGGCCTTCAAGTAAGGTTTTGAAACCTGAACTCGAGATTTCGCTGAAATGAGCAAAAACGTCTGGACCTGATTCTTGTTGAATGAAACCAAAACCTTTAGTTTCGTTGAACCACTTAACAGTACCTTTAACAATATTTGAGTTTGACATAATATATCCTACTAATTTTTAATAATTTTTTAGTCATTTTGTTGACCGATTATAACTTTGAAATAATAAAGAATGAGACTTAAAATCTGAAAAAAACGAAGGATTATGACTAAAACTGCGATACTTAAAGAAGATTTACCGAAACAAGACTTTTTTCTAGTTAAGTTAACTATACACTAAAAATCGATTTAATCAAGTTTTTTTATATGCATATTTATTTTTTTTATAAAAAAGTATTGCCTATCCACTTAGTAAGTTTGATAAGTAATGAATGCGATTTTGTGCCAAATGGCACTTTTATTTTTCACGATCTGAAAAACCGAAAATGCTGTCGTCTATAAAATTGTCCTATGTCCTTAATCATTCTCCATCTCTATAGCGCTGAGTGTATATAATTAGACATGATTAATGAGTAATTTCATTCGGGTATGACGAATACATTTTCTGGCAACAATCAAATTAGTGTGGTTTCAACTTTTTCTGAACTTGTTCATTCAAATTTTCAAGACGATATAAATGCCATTTGCTGGTCTAGAAATTTGGCGGGTGATTTTAAAGAGATTGTCGCTAAACTTTATTTAAAAGAGAACATTACGGAAGTTTCTATTGAAGATCTTTTGGCGCTTCAGCTTTCAGAAAATGGTCATCTGGCTAGAGAAATTATCTTAAAGGATATGCAACTTTTAACCGATTTTGGTGCATCCCCTTCTCTGAATTTGCTTAAAAGTTATGAACGGGATGATGAACTGGATTTTATTTCGACAGATGTCTATTCCTTTCATGTCGATCGCTCACCGATTGGTACAGATACCTTTTTATGTACCTATTACGGTGCTGCAAGCGATATTTTGCCGAATGATCAGGTCGAGCAAAAGATTTTGATTCCTGAAATTAGAGAAAAACTTCAAGCACTATATGACGGCGCAGAAGCAGGATTTGAAAATTTTTTAGAAGAATATTTCTTTGATCTGCATTACCAACCTAAAGCTGATGCAAAACCTGTGAATTTAGGCCTAGGACATCTTTGGCGCTTGGCAGTCGATCATCCAGCACAGCAAGTTTTGCCTTGTGTACATAGAGCGCCTGTAGAAAACAATGTATATCGTCTGCTGTTGATTTGTTAATGATTTATTAGAATTTTTTCTAAAGTCAAAAATGCTCATCAATTGACTTTAAATTAATATTGAAAAGTCCCTTCTCCCACTGGGATGAGCAGCAACGCTGTGCAAGAGGATGAGGGGAATTTCTCATACAAATCCTCTCCCTCTTGCGCGTATTAACGCTCATCCTTTTCAAAGGAGAGGGAATTCTCATTGTGAATCAAATATTTTTCAAAACTCGACTTATGCAAAAAGCCTAATACAAATTTAATTCCTATAAAATAATAAAGCCCAGATATAGTGAGCTTTATTTGCTGATAATGATTTAATTGAAGCCCTTAAACAGGAAAAAGCATCCTACAATAACTAACAATAAGGCAAAACATTTTTTAAGCACTTGTGGTGATAATGCATGCGCTGTTTTTGCACCCAACTTTGCGGTAAAGAAACTCATGAGGCTGATGCCTAAGAATGCATAAGTATGTACATAGCCTATACTATTGGGAACAGCCGCATGCGCTTTCATCCCAAAAATCATAAAGCCCAAAGCACCTGCAATCGCAATTGGTAAACCACAAGCAGCCGATGTTCCGACCGCCTTTTGCATCACCACACCATAACGGGTGAGATATGGCACAGTGACACTACCACCGCCAATCCCAAAAATGGCTGAAGCCACACCAATCACAGAACCTGCAGCAATTTGTTTACCTGTTGAAGGCAAAGACTTTGTTGGATCGACTGCCTTTTTAGCACCAGTAAACATGGTATATGCTACCCAAATCAAGAATAAACCAACAATGAGTTGAAGATGTATTCCTGAAAGCCATCCTGCAATGGCTGCTCCGGCAAAACAGCCGATCGCCATCGGTGGCGCCAGGTTTTTAAATACCGGCCACATCACCGCACCATTTTTATGGTGTGCCATCAATGAGCTAATCGACGTCACCACAATCGTCGCGAGTGAAGTCCCTAACGCCAAATGCATAATGACATCAGGACTGTAATCCATTTGGGTAAAGACGATAAACAAGAGTGGGACGATAATCGTACCACCACCGACACCGAAGAGACCTGCTGCAAATCCAGCAAGTGCCCCGATGATTAAAAAAATAATAAGTTCCACGATATGCTGACTTTTAAAGAATGGAGTATTGAAGCAATGAGTAATTAAGCGAGTTCGAGTTGACTGACTTGATGATAAGCACGGTTAAAATAGACTAGGCTTTCTTCTTGCTGACTTTGTTTAATCGCTACGATACGACATAAAAATATACTATGCGTGCCCACGTTTTGAATCTCTTCAATTTGACAATCAAAACTAACAAGTGCATCTTCGAGAATCGGAGCACCTGTTTTTAGTGTTGTCCAAGCACCTAATTGAAATCGCTGTTCAGAACTGAACTTGCTCGATGCAAATGCATTGGAGATCTGTTCGTGCTGTGTGCTGAGTACATTCACAGACAGAACTTTATTTTCAATAAAATGTGCATGTGAGCGAGATGATTGATTCATGCAAACCAGTAATGTCGGCGGTGTATCGGTCACACTACATACGGCGGATGCGGTAAAACCATGCATCCCGGCCGACCCTTGTGTGGTGATTACATTCACAGCAGTGGTTAACAAGGACATTGCATTTCTAAAGTCGGTTGCTTCAATCATCTCTTCTATCTCAAATGTATATATGGCTTGTCTCTTACTCAAGTCAGGGAAATGGATAATTTGATATATCATCCACCCTGCACTTATTGAGACAGCTTAGAATTAAGCGGTCAGTTCTTGACGAACAATGGCAGCACCTGCGCTTAATGCTTCGAGTTTGCCGCGAGCGACTTGACGAGATAAAGGTGTCATACCACAGTTGGTTGAAGGATAAAGTTTGTCTGCATCGACGAACTGAAGCGCCTTACGTAAAGTATTTGCTACTTCTTCAGGGGTTTCGATTTGGTTGGTCGCCACATCAATCGCCCCAACCATGACTTTTTTGCCACGAATCAGTTCAATCAAATCCATCGGTACACGTGAATTTTGACATTCAAGAGAGATGATATCCAACTTAGATTGTTGCAGCTTAGGGAATGCTTGCTCATATTGACGCCATTCATTGCCTAAAGTCTTTTTCCAATCAGTATTGGCTTTAATCCCATAACCGTAGCAAATGTGTACCGCAGTTTCACATTTCAAACCTTCAAGCGCACGCTCTAAAGTTGCCACGCCCCAATCATTCACTTCATCGAAGAACACGTTGAACGCAGGCTCATCAAACTGAATGATATCTACCCCAGCTGCTTCTAGTTCAAGTGCTTCCTGATTCAATATTTTGGCAAATTCCCACGCCAATTTCTCACGGCTCTTATAGTGACCATCATAAAGCGTGTCAATCATAGTCATCGGACCAGGTAACGCCCATTTGATGGGTTGATTGGTTTGGCTACGCAAGAATTTCGCATCATCAACAAAAACTGCTTTTTTACGGGAAACTTCACCCACCACTGATGGCACGCTAGCATCATAACGGTTACGGATACGCATGGTTTCACGCTTTTCAAAATCCACACCTTCAAGATGTTCGATGAACGTGGTAACAAAATGCTGACGGGTTTGTTCACCATCACTGACAATATCAATGCCAGCATGCACTTGTTCATGCAAAGACAATTTTAATGCATCACGTTTTGCCTCTAAAAGCTCTTCACCTTCAAGTTTCCAAGCTGACCAAAGCTTTTCAGGTTCAGCGAGCCAAGAAGGTTTCGGTAAGCTGCCTGCTGTTGATGTTGGAAGTAACATTTTTGGTTGTACAAGTGCCATGTCTAATCTTCTTTCTCTAAATTTGTTTATATGTGATGTATTAGGCAGCTTGATTTTGCTGAGCATTGGCTACAGTGAAGTTAGCAGCCCACTGTTCAAGAATGTCTTTATAGGGTTTGATGAAGTTTTCTTCTGTCCATTTACCTTGTTTTACCGCCAATTCACTACGTTCAACACGGTCATAGACAATACGAGTCAATGAATAATCCCCATAGCTCAAGCTTGGCTGATACACCACACCTGCAGGTGAATTGGTATTATAAATTTCAGGACGATAGATTTTTTGGAAGCTTTCCATGGTGCTGATCGCACTGATCAATTCGAAATCGGTATAATCACGCAACAAGTCGCCTGCAAAATAGAATGCCAACGGCGCATTACCATTTTCAGGTTTGAAATAACGCACGCTTAAACCCATTTTTGCGAAGTATTCATCGGTACGTGAGTAATCATCGTTGGTATATTCCACACCTAATATCGGGTGAACATTGGCAGTACGGTAATAGGTTTTAGTCGTTGAAACACTTAAACAGATCACAGGTTGTTTGTTAAATTCCGCTTTAAAGACCTCTGAATTCACGAGATGTTGATACAGCTTGCCGTGCAGGTCTCCAAAGTCTTCAGGCTTTTCATTGAACTTGCAACCAAGTGATGGCAATACCACACTAAAGTCATAATCACGCACATAAGATGAAAAGCTGTTGCCAATCATGCCTTCAATACGTTCATTGGTATGATGATCGATAATGGTACTTTTTAAGGTTTCAATGAATGGGAAAGTTTGACCATTGCCTTCGATATCAATTTCTGCAGAGATGATATCGATTTCAAGTGAATAACGATCACCCTTTGGATTATCGACCGTTGCCAAGCTATTGAAACGATTGTTGATCATTGCAAGTGTACGACGAAGATTTTCTTGGCGGCTTTCACCACGTGCCAAATTGGCAAAGTTGGTGGTTAAACGTGTATTGTTTGCTGGCTCGTAGTTCTCATCAAAACGGATTTTTTTAATTGAACATGCAAATTTATTGCTCATGGTATTCACTGCCCTAATTTCTAAAAAACAAAATCAAAATTTCTGTATGGAGCAATTTATACGTGAATTCAAAGATGAATAAAAATGATTTAACCTCAATACAAAGTGAGTAAAATTCATGTTTAGCAGTATGATTCAATGAAATTCATTCAAACAGCTGAAATTAAGAGAGGA
Source organism: Acinetobacter sp. NS-4 (assembly GCF_037402435.1). Taxonomy (NCBI): domain Bacteria; kingdom Pseudomonadati; phylum Pseudomonadota; class Gammaproteobacteria; order Moraxellales; family Moraxellaceae; genus Acinetobacter; species Acinetobacter sp. NS-4. The sequence continues at coordinate 91,904 of NZ_JBBEUE010000006.1, forward strand.
TTATCCGAGTAATAATCACTACTACAACAAAATACAATTAATTAAATAACAATAACTTATTATACTTTTATCAATAAAACTTAATAGCAGCATCTAAAGCCTACAAACTGAATCCAATACATGTTTATTCAGATTTAAGTTCTAATGAGGAAAGCTTGAATTTCATTCAAAGTGAATCTAGCTCATTTTAAGATGAGAAAAGATCAACCTATTCATTCTTTTTAGACCAAGCAAATCACTAGAAAGGTATGGAGAATGAACCTGAAAAAGGCATCCGCTGTACCATGTGTTTTGATATGCGCTTTGAACGCACTGCCCTGTATGTAGCAGAAAATGGTTTTAGCCTGATCAGTAGCTCATTGGGTATTTCACGCTGGAAAAATATGAAACAGATTAATGATTGTGGTCATCGTTCTGCTTCACATTACCCAGGTATTACTTATTGGGACTATAACTGGCGTAAAAATGGCGGTGCTGTGCGTATGCTAGAAATCAGTAAAAATGGAGAATTTTATCAACAGGAATACTGTGGTTGTGTGTACTCACTTCGTGACACTAACCGCTGGCATATGAGCCAAGGGCGTGATCGTATTAAATTTGGGGGGAAATTCTATTCTAATGCCATGGATGATGAAGATTAACAATGATCCTTTAAGTAATAGTCCTTTAAACCTCTGTCGCTAAATACCAATTCTTCCAAGAACTGGTTCCGCGCACTTCAATCGGTACAGTTGGAATCAGTTTTTCTTTTAACACTTGGGTTTGTTCTACCGCCTTGGCGAGTCTTGCTTTAACCGAATGAATACATTCTCGATCACCAAATTCACAGCGGTCTAAGCTTGTCCCGCCGCACGGCCCATTGGCTAAACCTTTCGGGCAAGTTTCAGGACAGATATATAATGTATCTCCCAAACGACACTGCCCGCAGCTTTCACAGCCGACAATACTATGTTTGCTGATGAATTCAGTTTTCAGCAAGGTTTTTGCAGCAGCCTTGCGTTCCCAAAATGGCGCTTTAAAAATAAAGCGGCCGACACCCTTAGCAATTTTTGAATCAAATAAAGCATCATGCATTAAATGTAATTGATAATATTTAATCATCTGACTAGATGATGGCTGGCGGGAAAAAGAAGATAGTTCCGGTATGAACTCCTTCCCCGTTTTAATTTTCCATAAGGACATCCATAGCGATTCAAGCGCATCTAAACCCAGATGCCGATATTGCTCAATATAGCTTTCTAGCAGCATCTGTTCTTCAGGCTTATGACAGGCAGATAAATCAACACCGGCAAATCCAAGCTGTTTGCACATCAAAATTTGTAAAGCACAGCGCAAATAAACCCGCTCGCTCAGTCCGGCTTGTTTCTCATCTGCCAATACTTTGAGCATATGCGGCGTAATGACAATCCCTGCAACTTTATTTTTTACCATAAAGTTGGCGCGCGCCAAACTGAGCGGCATCACACATGCGAGGATTTTCTGTGCGTAATGGTGGCGTTTTAAAAATGCCTTAACCTGCTTGAGCGCATCAATGTCATAACCCAATTGCGTGATAATAAAATCAGCACCCGCTTTAATCTTCTTATGCAGTTTTAAGTACTGGGCATCGCGTTCTGCTTCAACATATTTAAATGGGTTAAATGCAACGCCAATGCAAAATCCGCCAAATTGTTTGGCCGCCATAACAGCATTCACCGACTCCAGGTATCGGCTACGCTCTGCTCCGTCTTTTCCATCATGATGTTCTTTTAGCTTGTCGCCTGTCAGCAATAAAAGATTGTTGATATTAGCCGCCTTAGCTTGCTGTAGGAATAACTCAAAATCCTGAATATCCCGTCCTTTGCCAGCAAAATGCAGAACCTTTTCCACTGAGTTTGGATATCGCTTACTCGCTTCAAGCGGCGCCATATCATGATCTGAATGAACACGGTCTGCCAAAGTCATTACAGCAGGATAGCCAGCAAATGCCGTTTTTACGGGAAAAATCTCATTTAATGAAGTGAGATATTCCACCAGAATACAAAACTGGTTTTTTTGAAAAAAGGAGGATAATTGGGGCATATACAAAGTAGATCTAAAGGATCAGAAAGAGATTGAACTGAATTATAGGCCAGAAAGATTGAAATACCACTTGTCACTACCAATAAATAGCGGTGGCAGAAGTTATACCTATTAAATGGTAGTTATTCCCAAATCTCTTTTGTTACCTCATTCATCAGCTTGATTTTCTTGCATTGGGTAAAACATTCATCTAAAAAAACTATCAAATGAAAATCAAATTATGCTGAGCTGCGTAGACCAGTCATCCACGAACACCAACATTAACACAAGCCACAATTTATAAAATCAAGCAGCTTATAAACACAACAGTGTAATTACAGCTCTCCAATACAATAACAAGAATATTCAGATAGAGATGCAGCTAAGCGTACCCGGTATCCATATTTTAGAAGGTAAATTCTTATGATTAATCCAGATAAAGAAATCGATGAAGAAGTGAATGAAGAATTTCCAGAAGAGGAATTAGACCCGCAAGAAAAGCAGGATCGGGAGATTCAGCGTGGTCAGTTAGGCGTAGACAAAGACCCACAGATAAAACGAGACCAGATCCGTCAGAGACATGAGGACGAAGAGGATCAGAATTTATAATCCTCGATGAGTTGATTAATCTGAGTCAAAAATGAATGGTTACCTACTCTTCAGCTATTACTCAGATACTTCTTCAACCGGCTGCACTCTCGTATCACTTTGAATCAGGCCATCGACCAAGTTAATGGTTCGATCACACATCGCTGACAGACGCGGATCATGAGTAACCAAAAGTACAGCGCAATCCCGTTCCTGATGCACTTTACGAAATAGTGCAAACATATCTTCAGCGGTTTGCGTATCCAGATTTCCGGTCGGTTCATCTGCCAGCAATAAAGCCGGATTGGTAATTAAAGCCCGGGCAATGGCAACACGTTGTTGTTGTCCACCAGACAACTCATTTGGTTTACGGTCAGCAAACTTTTCCAGTCCGACAGCTGCCAGTAATTCAAGTGCCCGCTCAATCATCTGCTTATCAGGTCTGCCGTGGGTCAACATTAAAGGCATCAAGATATTATGCAGTGCAGTAAAAGCCTGAATCAGGTGATGAAATTGGAATACAAAGCCAATACTGTTACCTCGTAGTGCAGTCCGTTCAGTATCATGCATTTTACTGGTTGGCTGCCCCAGCAAATACAATTCCCCACTACTCGGCTGATCCAACAGCCCCAAAATATTTAATAAGGTACTTTTTCCGGAACCTGAAGGACCAATCAGCGCAGTAAAATCTTGCCGTTCTATACATAGATCAATGCCGTGCAAGACTTCCACCTCATTGGGCTGACCGATGTTATAGGATTTTCGCAGCGCCTCTAAACGCAAGACCTCCTGAAACTGCTCAGACATGACGAATTGCCTCCACTGGATCCAGCGCTGCTGCACGACGAGCAGGAACTGCTGCTGCCAATACCCCCGTCAATGTTGCCAATAACAATGCTAAAAATACCAGTTCAATTGGTACTGGAATATAAAACAGGCCGGGACCAAAATTATTAAATATCCACACAAGTCCATAGCTGGCAGAACTACCAATTGCGGAGCCAATAAGGCCAAAAATCGCGCCCTGAAATAGAAATACTCTTAAAATTTGCGATTGAGTCGCACCAGTCGCACGCAAAATACCAATTTCCCGGGTTCGCTGTACCACGCTCACCGACATGACGCTGGCAATACCAAAAGCCACGGAAACGGCGACGAAGATAATAATCATATTGGTGGAAAGGCTCTGTGATGAAATCGCATTCATCAACTGGGCATTGCTTTCAATCCAGCTTTCAGCCTGTAAGGAGGTTAAGCGCCCTACCTGATCCGCAATCTGATCGGCCTGAAAAAGGTCATTCACTCTCAGATCAATCACGGTCACTCCACCCGGCAAATTCAGCAAGGATTGTGCCTGTTTTAAATCCAGATACACGTAGCGAGCGTCTAGTTCACGTACCCCAAGCTCAAATATCCCGGCAATATTGACCAAGGTACTCTTTTCCTGTCCGGTATCCAGCCGCAACTTGCTACCGACCTGAACACCGAGGTCATTGGCCAATTCACTGCCAATCATCACATCATCCGCACCTACTCGCAGCTGACCACTTTGCAAGTATTCCTTTAAAGGAATAATCTGCTGATAACGTTCTAGATCAATACCGACCAGCGCGACAGATTCTATGGCTTCACCACGCTGCACCAGTGCGGGACCAGAAACCGTCGGGGAAACTGCAGTCAATATTGGCAACTGATCCAGTGTGGTCATGATTTGCTGCCAGTTATTAATCGAACGGAGTCGCTGGGCACGTTTATCTTCCAGTAGAAGCTGGGTCACCCCTTCTTTAGTCGGTGCCACCTGATTGACTTCATCCGGGGACAATAGGCGAATATGCGCCTGCGTACCTAAAGTCCGGTCGACCAGATTGGATTGCAGGCCTTGAATCAAGGCAGTAACAAACACAATCACAGCCACGCCTACTGCAACACCAACAGTAATCATGATGGACTGTGCCCGGCCTTCACGTAAGAAACTGACCGCAATTGTCCATTCGGTCCATAGCCGTCCGAAAAAGTTTTTCAATCGAATTTCACCGGTATTTCGTTTTTGGTACTGCTTTGGTTCGCAGGATTTTTAGTTAAGCTATTTTGTGGCTTTAAACGCACCCGCGTGCCATCTTCCAAAGAAGCATCTGGATTAGCCAATACCTGATCACCTTCCTTTAAGCCAGAAGTGACTTCTGTGCGATCCAGTCCGCGCATCCCCAAAGTCACCTGCTGGCGTTGGACTTTGCCATTGCGTACCAGTAGTACCGTGGCTTTATCTCCTTTTAGTCCAGTTAAAGCATCATTTGGAATGACTAAAGCCCGCTCGCGGCTACCCGTTTCTATATTCACCGATACGGTCATATCCTGACGTAGAAAATCAGGTACTGGATTTACTGTGAGCTTAAGTTCTACTGTACCGCGTTGAGGATCGACACTTGGAGCAATAAAATTAATCCATGCTGGGAAAGTTTGGTCAGGATAGGCATCGGCAATCACCGTGGCTTTTTGCTGTAAAGCCAGGCGGGATAGATTACGTTCATCCAGAGGTACACGGATTTCGGTATTACCATCGAGTGCAATGGTAAATAAGCTCTGGCCGGGCTGCACCAGATCGCCCGGTTCAACATTCCGGGTCAGCACAGTGCCTGCCGCCGTTGCACGGATTTTTGTCTTGTCCAGTTGGGCACGTGCCACAGCGAGCTTCTCGCGTAATGAAGCCTCTTCAACCTGACCCGATGCCAGTGCGGCTGCTTTTAAACGTGCTGTTTCAAAGTTATTACGTGCAACTCTTTCAGCTTCTACCGCCTTTTCAATTTCCTCAGCCGAAAGGATGCCTGCCTCGGCATTTCGTCTACGGTTGGCTTCACGGCTGGCCTGTTCAAGCTGGGCTTTGGCGGATGATAATTCTGCTACTGCCTGCGGATGTCGGCTTGTGGCTAATTCGGTCAACGCAACTTCTGCCTGGCGGACCTGGGCAGCCAATTCATCTGATTTCAGTACTAACAACAGGTCACCCGGCTTAACTTGATCCCCTTCCTGAACGCGTCGCTCTAACACCACACCAGTAATTTCACTGCCGACATCGGCACGCGAAACGGTAGCAACACGTCCTGTCGCCACCACATTTTGTACCAACGGCATAGCGCTTAAGGTATAGCTCGGTAGTTCTGGACCTCTCCACCAGCGGAAAAGTGCAAAACCCACTGCCAGTATCAGCAGAAGAACAATCAAAATTTTATAGCGGGCAGCACGCAAATGGACATCTCCGATAGGATTTTTAACTGCATATTCAATTAAAAAGATGTAGAAGTATTTAGTGTTTTCGTAATATGTAATTTTATTAAAAAAATAGTAATTTTGAAATATTCTTTTTTATCATAAATTTAGATTATTAGAATTTAATGAATAGTAGGTTTTTATATTATTAAAGTCTCGTTTTAAGGATTGTTCAAAGATGTCACCAATATTCTCATAGTCATCTTCAGTCACAAGGATAGTTTTATTTTAGTTGAGAGAAAAATACGGATACATAATAATTTTCCCTCCCAAAACAAAGCATGCTATTAAAATTGCTGTGCTTCTTGCTGTCTCCAGACAATCTGCATAATTTAAACACCACATTTAAACAAACAGAATAATAATTGTAGGTGCTTTTCTCATGGATAAACGAGTGTACTCCCCTTTGCTCTTGTTGCTGTGCATCTGTATGGGCTTGACGGCTTGTCATAACTCAGAAGACTCTTAGCAGCAAACGGCGATAGCACTGCGGCGCAAGTGAGTATTTTCAAAGTACAGCCGCAAAGTGTGAATTTCAGTGAAAACCTACCGGCGCGTGTTCAAGCCTATAAAATTGCAGAAATTCGTCCTTAAGTGGGCGGGATTATTGAAAAAGTATTATTTACTTAAGGCTCTGTAGTTAAAGCAGGCCAAGCTTTATTTAAAATTAATTCAGCCACCTTTCAGGCAAATGAGCATTCCTCAATTACCGATTGCACGTTATCCCTCTGTCGCACCGCTTCAGATCAGTATCACTGCCATATATCCAGGCGCGACACCACAAACGCTGAATGACAGTGTGATTTCTTTAATTGAAGATGAAATTACATCTTTACGAGCTTTATAAGATTTTAAAATTCAAGAATAAACGTTATTCAATCTTCTCATTTTAAACCACGAATTTTTAAAAAGAAAACGGCTTAATCATCATGATTAAGCCATTCTTGGATTTACCTTAGAGGAAAATTTGAGTCATTCTCAATGAGTTCACTCTGATAAAGCTTTACCACGTGCCATATGCAGTTTTTTGTAGCTGTCAATCAGACGTAAATGACGGTCCAAGCCTTCCAGTTGCATGCTGGTTTCAGTTAAACCATAGAAACGGATACTGCCTTCCATAGAACCGATCACCGCATCCATACGTTCATCACCAAACATACGGCGGAAATTGGCTTCATAATCATTCAGGTCCATGTCATCATCAAGTTCTACTTCCAGAACCACATTCATGCACTGATAGAACAAGCCACGCTCAACGGTGTTGGTATTGTACTGAAGGAAGGTTTCCACCAGTTCTTTGGCTTCTTCAAACTCTTGTAAGGCAATATAAATCAGTAGCTTTAACTCGAGAATAGTGAGCTGACCCCAAACGGTGTTGTCGTCAAATTCGATCCCGATCAAAGTGGTGATATCGGTGTAATCATCCACTTCCACTTCTTCTAGACGTTCAACCAGAGCCACCAGCTGGTCTTCATCTAGACGATGCAAGTTCAAGATATCTTCACGAAACAATAAGGCTTTGTTGGTGTTATCCCAAATTAAATCTTCAACCAGATAAATTTCCGAATAATCGGGAACCAAAATACGGCAGGCTGTCGCACCTAAATGCTCATACACTGCCATATACACTTCTTTGCCCATCTCTTCGAGAATACCGAACATCATTGCCGCTTCTTCGGCATTACTGTTTTTGCCTTCATTAGTGAAGTCCCACTCCACAAACTGGTAGTCAGACTTGGAACTAAAGAAACGCCATGACACGACACCGCTAGAATCGATAAAGTGTTCAACAAAATTATTCGGCTCGGTGACAGCATTGCTGCTAAAAGTAGGTTTTGGTAAATCATTTAAACCTTCAAAACTACGACCCTGCAACAATTCAGTGAGGCTACGCTCTAAAGCCACTTCCAGTTTAGGATGCGCACCGAAAGAGGCAAATACACCACCGGTACGTGGGTTCATCAAGGTCACGCACATAACCGGATACTTGCCGCCTAAAGAGGCATCTTTCACCAGTACCGGAAAGCCTTGTTCTTCCAGACCTTTTATGCCTGCCACAATACCCGGATATTTCGCCAAGACTTGTTCAGGTAGATCTGGAAGTGCAATTTCACCTTCTAAAATTTCACGTTTAACGGCACGTTCAAAGATTTCAGATAAACACTGCACTTGTGCTTCCGCCAAGGTATTCCCTGCACTCATCCCATTAGAAAGATACAGGTTTTCAATCAGATTGGATGGAAAATAAACCGTTTCACCATCAGAGTGACGTACAAATGGCAGTGAACAGATCCCGCGCTCAGTATTGCCTGAGTTAGTATCATACAAATGTGTGCCGAGCAGTTCATCTTCAGGGTTATAAATGTCTAAGGTGTATTCATCCAGAATTTCTTTTGGCAATTCACCATTCGGACCCGGCTTGAACCATTTTTCATCCGGGAAATGCACAAATTCTGCATTGGCAATGTCTTCACCCCAGAACTGGTCGTTATAGAAGAAGTTACAGTTTAAGCGTTCAATGAACTCACCCAGGGCAGAAGCCAAAGCACTTTCTTTGGTCGAACCTTTACCATTGGTAAAACACATTGGAGATTGCGCATCACGAATATGCAAAGACCATACATTCGGTACAATGTTGCGCCATGAAGCGATTTCAATCTTCATACCCAAGTTCGCCATAATGCCGGACATATTGGCGATGGTTTGTTCCAATGGCAGGTCTTTACCCGGAATATAGGTACTGCTTTCTGTCGCCAAACTCGGCATAAGCAAGGCTTGTGCATCGGCATCAATGCTTTCTACTTCTTCGATCACAAATTCCGGACCGGTCTGGATCACCTTCTTAACCGTACAGCGATCAATTGAGCGCAAAATGCCTTGACGGTCTTTTTCGGAAATATCGGCTGGCAGCTCAACCTGAATTTTAAAAATCTGCTTGTAACGGTTTTCTGGGTCTACAATATTGTTTTGCGACAAACGGATGTTATCGGTCGGGATATCACGCGCTGCACAGTACACCTTTACAAAGTAGGCAGCACATAATGCAGAGGACGCGAGAAAGTAGTCGAATGGACCCGGCGCTGAACCGTCGCCTTTGTAGCGAATGGGTTGATCGGCGATTACCGTGAAATCATCGAACTTGGCTTCTTGTCGAAGGTTGTCAAGATAATTGACCTTAATTTCCATGCTGGCACCTAAATATTCTTATGTGTCAGTGCAACACATAAAAATCAAAAAAATAAAATATAAGCCGAATCAGGGATGAGAAATTGACTTAAGCAATAGTGTGACTAGTGCCATTCGTGCAGCGTTCCGAACGACTGACCCTAGAAAGATGGACGGTATTATAGAGTGATTTTGCCTGATTGATAACTTTTGTCTGTGTTTCTCACCGATTTATGAGAAATGCTGATACAAAGAGAATTTATTTATTTATTTGTCCTTTATAAACGGTTTCTAAACAGCCAGGCCGCTAAAGGCAAGCTCACTACTCCCATCATTAGCATGGGAATAAAATCCCTTTTCACCTGACTAAATTGTGCCCCTTCTAAATATACGCGTTGCACCAGATCAATAGCGAAGCGTAAAGGATTCACATAGGTCGCTATCTGTAAAAATTGCGGCATGTTTTGCACGGGAGTAAGCAGCCCAGATAGCAACATCAGCGGCATAATCAGCAAGAAGGTAAACAGCATGGCTTGTTGCATATTCACTAAAAGCGCCGATATAGATAAGCCAATTCCCACCACGGCAACATTGAAAACCGCCAAGCCAAAATACAATAATCCCAGTGAACCATTCATGGGAATCTGGAACCAGAACAATATAATCAGCAGAATAATGGTGGATTGCATCATGCCGACAAAAATCGGCGGTAAAGCCTTGCCAATCATAATATGCAACGGCGTATAAGGCGTGACAAGCAGCTGGTCAAAGGTGCCCTGTTCACGTTCACGTGCAACCGATAAGGCCGACAGCAACAAGGTTTGAATCATGCTTAAAGCAGCAATCAGTGAAGGCATCAGTCCCCAGCGTGACTGCTGATTCGGGTTATACCAGGTTCTGGTTTCAATATTAACCGGTGAGACAGAACCCAATTGTTGCTGATTAAATTGATTTACGACCGCATTGATATAAGCCCCCGCAGCCGCAGCGGTGGAAGAATTACGCCCATCCAGAATCAGCTGAATGGCAGAGCTTTGTCCCTGATTCAGTTTAGTTTCAAAATCTTGCGGAATGGAAATTACAGCCAGGGCCGTTCGGTCACTGATCACCTGCTCAATTTGCTGATTATTTTCCAAGGTGGCTGTACGGATAAAAATACCGGAACCATCAAGCTTAGACAGCAATGCTGTAGAAGCCTGTCCTTTGCTCTGATTCAGTACCGCATAATTGACCTGATTGACATCATAACTCGCCGCATAACCAAAAATCAGTGCTTGCATCAGTGCCGGTGCAAACAGAATAATGCGGTTGGCCGGGTCGCTAAAAATGCTGAGAAATTCTTTTTTGACCAGACAGCTTAAGTGGTTTAACCAGGCGACTAGATGAGTAAGCATGATCTTATCTCAGCTGTTTTTTGAGTGATTTACAGGCCACTGTGGTCAGGATCACCACATACAGCATTAAGATTCCGCATTCTTTTAACCACAGCATCCAGTCATCTCCTGCCAAAAATAAAGTTTTAATCAGTGACATAAAGTGGGTCGTAGGTAAAATCTGGCTGATGATCTGTACCAATACCGGTAAGTTTTGAATATCAAAGACAAAACCGGACAACATTAGCGCTGGCATAAAACTGGCCAATAACGCAATTTGACTGGCCTGAAACTGGCTTTGTGCCAGACCTGAAATGGCCAATCCCAGCAACAATGAAACCAGCAAGTACATCAATGATGCGCCCATAATGGCAAGTAAAGAACCACGCATGGGAACTTCAAATAAGTAGTGTGAAGCGAGCAGACACACCACAATATCCAGCATGCCAATAACGAAATAAGGAACCAGTTTGGCAATGACCATTTCCAGCGGGCGTACAGGAGTGACAAATAAGGCTTCTAGAGTCCCGCGCTCACGTTCACGGGCAATCAGCAAGGCCGTTAAAAACGCACCGATTAAAGTCAGAATCAGCACAATCAGCCCGGGAACCAAAAACCAGCTACTATCGCCAGATTCGTTAAACCACATGCGTTGTTCCACCGTGACCATTGCGGTTGAGCCAGCGATATTTTGCCGATCGGCATTAATGGCAAATGCAGTATTGATTGCCCCGCTGACATAGCCCTGTAAAGACGAAGCAATATTGGTGGATCGTCCATTCAGCAATAATTGCAACTTTGCCTGACCATGGGCAATATCTTTTGCAAAGGTCGTGGGTACACGCAAGATGGCATCTATTTCAGTATTTTGAATCGCTTTTTCCGCTTCGGGATAATTAGTATATTGCTGGGTGCTGAGGTATTGGGAGCCATTTAAGCCTGCAATCAGCTGATTACTTTGAGGTGAGGATTGTTCAATAACGACACCCACCCGGCCATGACTCAAATCAAAGGACAGGCCGTAGCCAAATAAAAGAATCAAGATAATCGGCAGCAGTAAGCCAATCGCCAGACTGCTTTTGTCACGCAGTAACTGTTTGCTTTCCTTTTTGAGTAAGGCCCGCAGACGAACAAAAAACAAAGATGGCTTCATATCCTGTTCTCCTTTAAGTTTTCTGCGCTGCACGTGCTTTTTCTACAATAGCAATAAAGGCACTGTTCATGTCTAAAATATCGGAACCTGCAAATTGGCGCACCTGTTGCGGTGAACCTAAAGCCAGTAATTCTCCGGCATCTTGAATTGCAATGCGGTCACAGTATTCGGCTTCCTCCATAAAGTGGGTGGTAATAATCACGGTGATGCCTTGGTCAGCCAGTTCACCAATAATCGACCAGAAAGCTCGCCGTGCAATCGGGTCTATGCCACTGGTGGGCTCATCCAGAAAGATAATTTCCGGTTCATGCAGCAAGGCAGCTGCGATCGCTAAATGCTTTTTGTGGCCTTCGGGCAAGTCGCCACTTTTTGCATGCGGCTTTAAATGAAACTGTGTCAGGGCTTGATCAATGCGGGTTTTAAGCTTATTGCCGCTTAAACCGTAGGCACCACCAAAAAACTGCAGGTTATCCAGTACGGTTAAATTACTGTACAGGGCAAATTTTTGTGAGACATAACCAATCCGGGCACGTGCCTGAGCGCGCGAATTACGCAAATTCATGCCTGCAACTTCAAGCATTCCACTGGTGGCCGGCAATAAGCCGCACAGCATCCGGAAAGTTGTGGTCTTTCCTGCACCATTAGGACCCAGTAAGCCAAAAATTTCACCGCGCTGAACCTGAAAGGAAGTACTGGCTACTGCGGTAAAATCCCCGAACTTGCGCACCACATCTTTGACCATAATGGCCGGGGACTGATCAGGTTCGCTCTTTACAGCAGGATTATCACTGGGCAGATGTACATCATGATCGATAGCTGTTTGATCCTGCTGGTTTTGGATTTGATGCAAGATCAACATGAAAGCATCTTCCAGTTCGGCCTCACGTGCTTGTGCGCTCACCCCTTCAGGAAGTGCAGTCGCTGGTAAAACTGCATGCTGCGGCGTGGTCATAAAGCGCACCGTATTTCCTTTGGGCACGGCGTCAGTAATATATGCAGTATTTCTGAGTAAATGTGCCTGCAAAACCCGGGCTTTCATATCATGCGGCGGTTTTACCTCCCAGCTAAGCCCCCTCACATCTTCACAGAGCTGTTGCGGACTACCCTGTTTTAAAATTTTACCTTCGTACATGATATAGACATGGTCACAACGCTCAGCTTCATCCATATAGGCGGTACTGATGATGACCGTTAAATGCTCTTCATACACCAGCTGTTCAATTACGCCCCATAAATCACGGCGTGATAAGGGATCGACCCCGACACTGGGTTCATCCAGAATCAGCAGTTCCGGAGTACGCACCAAGGCACATGCCAAGCCCAGCTTTTGTTTCATTCCACCCGAAAGTTTACCCGCCGGCCGCTGGGTAAAATGAGTCAGATCGGTAATGGCCAGTAGCCGCTCAAAGCGTTGTTGCCTGATGTCTTGTGGTACAGCATGCAAGTCTGCATACAGATCCAGATTTTCTTGCACGCTTAAATCTTCATACAGACCAAAGCGTTGCGGCATATAGCTAATCCGGTCCTGAACGGATTGAGGATCTTGAGCCACATCGATGCCCAACACTTTCAGCTGCCCAGCGCTCGGTTGATATAAGCCCGCAATTAGCCGCATCAATGTAGTTTTTCCCGCACCATCAGGCCCCACCAGCGCCGTCAGTTCACCAGCCTGAATTTTGAGATTCAGTCCATCCAGAGCACGAATATCTGCTACGCCTTTACTCTTCGATGCAAAGACATGCACGAGATCACATGCACTGATGATGCTATCAGTCATCTTTATTTTTCTCTGCATGGACGGCTGATTTCTGGATTTTGACCGTGACGGGCTGTCCCATTTTTAATTTGTCTTCAATATCCTGAACATAGATACGGACTTCGTAGACCAAGGTGGTCCGAATTTCTTCAGTCTGTACCGATTTCGGGGTAAATTCAGCCACAGAAGAGATATAGCCAATTTTCCCGGATAGCGGATGATTCGGCTGTGAATCCACCCTAATTTGCGCGGTTGAACCCATTTTAATCTGACCCAAATCGGTTTCATTCACATACACACGTATCCATTTCGGATCGGTTAAAGCCAAGGTATAGACGGCTTTTTGCGGTGTGGTCATATCGCCGACTTCCTGCAGGCGTGCACGTACTACTGCATTGGTGGGTGAACGTAACTCGCTTTGTGCAATTCTGTATTGAATCAGCTCCAGATTGGATTGAAGGGCTTCATAGGCAGCTTTGGCGGCAGCACGATCTTCCTGACGTGGCCCTTTTTGTAAAAGTTTCAGATTGGCCTGGCGTTCATTTACTGCCGCAATCGCCGTATTTTCATTACTTTTTGCAGAATCCAGTTCTTGCTGACTGATCGCCTGCCCATTGGTACTGCTGTATAAGGCCTGAAATCTGCTGAGATCTTTACGGGCTTTGTCTAATTGCGCCTGTGCCGATGCCAATTGTGCTTTGGCTTGAGTAATCTGTTCAGGACGTGTTCCGACATCTTGCTCTATCACAGTTTGTTGCTGAACCTTTAATTGGGCTTCTGCCTGTTTTGCCTGAATCTGCAAAGCTTGCGTATCCAGTAATGCCACAATCTGCCCGGTTTTGACCTTATCTCCTTCCTGAACATTTAATGCTTTAATACGTCCGACTTCTTCAAAGGCAAGTGATACCTGACGAATATCAACATTGCCATACAAGGTGAGTTCAGCACTGGAGTCTTTGTTTTTATGAAGCATCCAATAGGTCATGGCTGCCGCAATGACAACAAGGATAACCCCAGCAATAATGACTTTTTTATTCATTATGAAAGCACCTTTATTTCTAAAAGCTGAATAGGTTTTTGGTTCTCACTTTAAACTAGCATAATTTCGGAAATAATAGATTTCATTGAAAAATGCGCTGAATTTAAATGGTTTTTATGAAACGCCATGATAAACAGCCGGTTTTTATGATGGGTAGAAAGAAGTTTTTTGTACATATTTTCGAATACTTGAATAAAGCTCTGTAGAGAAATAGGATAAAAAATGTACCAATACTTATAATTTGGAACATAAATCCATGAAAAATCCACAATAATTACAATATTTTTTAGCATCATTTGGGCTCAACATGGTGCTTTATGGATTTTGTAGCTGTTGAAGTCAGATATCGCAGGTCTGTTAAAAGCCATCTGACTTCAACCAGAATAAAAGTTTACTCAAATCAGTTGAGGTCTAACGATGATAAAAACAATGCTCAGTCTCTTGGCTCTATCGCTAGTGTCTACCCTAGCCCTAGCCTCTGATCCCTTACATGGCAGCAAGTGGAAAACCATAGATGATGAAACCAAAAAACCGTTATCCATTGTGCAATTTATAGAAAGCGCTCCGGGTGTGCTTTCTGCAAAAATTATTAATGTATTAGAAGGTACTGAGGGTGAAAAATGTACCAAGTGCAAGGGTAAATTTTATAATAAACCACTTCAAGGTGTACAAATTGTATCTGGACTAAAAAAGGCCGGTAACAATAGTTATGATGGAGGAAAAATTACCGACCCTAAAAATGGTAAAACTTATAGTTTTAATGCCAAATTATCCGAGGATGGTAAGATTTTAAATGGTCGTGGTTATATTGGAGTTTCGGCTTTAGGCCGCAGTCAGACCTGGATTAGGATCAATTAAACTCAATTGATAACTCATTGATCTCCCAAAAAAGGCGACTGAATGAAGTCGCTTTTTTCAGCAATCAATTTTTTTAATTTTCACTTTTTTGCTTATAGCCCATTTTTTCAGCTTTAATAACCGAATCCTGCTTCACTGTGAAGATCGCTATTTTCCCGTCGTCTGCTCCACATAAGGCAATATGTACCATCTGGTCCGTGCCAATTTCAGCAGAAAAAACTTTAATCTGCTGCTGTTCTAATCCTTGTTGAAGCCTTTGAAGCAGAAGATCCGCATTGGTTTCTGAACATTGTTTGCTACCTAAGGATTTAGAAAGCAAAACCAAATCATTTCTATCGGTGCTATTCCTATCTGTTAGATTGGTTTGGCAACCCAGTAATCCCATGAGTGAAATCATGCCGAGCAATATAAGTTTGTTCATCTTTGTTATCCTTTTATAAATCTGGTGTTCATATATGCTAGCAAACCTGTTTATCTAATCATTCGTTTATCTGATGCATGACCCATTGTAAAAATCGACTTTTATCAAGAAAATCAGGTGAATGGCTAGAGTCTATGAGTTTTTCACGACCATTGAATGTACCAAAAAATGGTAAAAATTTTTCACTTCAAAAAACTACTCTCCATTTCATGGATTTCATAGAAAAATTCTTTTAACTTCTCAAACTGGCTATAATTATGGAAATAGGGACGCATCAGTAAAAAATTATAAATTTGTTCCAAACTACATAACTCATTTTTGGTATTCATATTCTTGGTCCTGTTTAAATATAGATAAGGATTGGTCTAGATTTTATAAAAATTGTGCTGAAACGCTTTAAAGACATATTTTATAAATGCCCGCCATGACTGAATTTCAGGAATTTCTACCACCCAGAACGTGAATTTAACTTAATTGATAATCAGCATGATATTGATATGAGTCTTAACGATTAAATACTCATATCCTTTTGTTTCTACATATTTTATTAGACATTTGGTGAAATACTCTACTTGATCACCAGGCATAGTGTCGGCTTCACACTCAGTGTTAACTCAAGTACAAATTAAACAAGATAAATCCCATAACAATATTTTTTCTAAAGTTGCCATTTTTTTTAACTTTTAAATATATAAAGGTAGAATATCTCTATATTTTTCCATCTCAGATACAGTAATAAGGATGATTAAGTAAAATAACTCCTATTAAATATTATTTAACGTTTCAGACTCATATTTTGAAATAATTATCTTAACAACAATAATGATTAAAAAAATGTCAAATTTTATTTAATTGAATAATTAAATATGTAATTCAATATATTATTTAGCCAAGCGAATATTGCACTGCATTAAACTCAGATCAATATATATTCATGTAACACAGGTTATCTAAAATGTAACTTTGTTAATATTTTCTTTATTAAAAAAATCTTTTAATTTAATTATATTTAACATTAACTTAAATTACATATAATTTGAATTGAATTGAATTTAAAAAATAAATTTTGCAGAGATATTGAGAAAAAAGAAAATGTAAATAAACCATAAAAATGTGATATATCATACATTTTACAGCTTTACCGATGCTTTCATTCTAAATTTTATTAGAATAACAGCATGTTATTCAAAGTAAAAATGTTTCGAATTTGAAATAAGAGTAAAATATGTAAACTTTATTTAATTTATGTAGTTGAAATAATAATTTGTATTCTTCACTCATTTTTTAATGTTATTAATTATTGACCACATAATGAGCAGCATTGAAAATGTATACCCCTAGTTCCTATTATTCAGATGAAAGATATTATTCAAAAAATTTATTACAACTTATTACTTCTTATTTAAACGCAGATAAAAAAATTTGCTTATTTCTGGATATTGATGGCACGCTCTCAGAGTTTCATCCTGATCCCTCCCGCAGTTTTATCCCTAAAACCACATTAAAAACATTGCAGCAAATCAATAATTTTAATGTTACCGTTAGCTTTGTTACAGGACGTTCCGTACAGATTGCTGAACAACTGATTGCCCCGCTTGAAATGCCCATTGCCGGAACGCACGGTCTAGAAATTAAAATTAATCATGAGGTGCAACTTAATACTGCAGCTGAAGAATTTGATTTATCACTCATCCAGCAAGAGATCCAGCAACTTTGCCGCCCTTACCCGCAGCTACTCATTGAAAATAAAACCTATTCCGTTGCCCTTCATTATCGGCAATGTCCCAAATTGGCTGATATTGCCGGACAAATTGCCGAAAATGTGCAGCATAGGTATTCGGGACTAAAAATTAATGAAGGCAAGTTTGTATTTGAACTGCTTCCGTTACAGGCCGATAAAGGCAAAGCCATTGAAAAAATATTAAAACATTTAAATTTCAGTGATGTTTTGCCTATCTTTATTGGCGATGACAGAACCGATGAATCTGGCTTCAAAGTCATCAATCACTATAACGGTATCAGTATAAAAGTTGGCCCAGAATCAACTCACGCTCACTATCGACTGAAGAATGTTTCTGATGTCGCCAATTTTCTCAATCTATTTTCGCAATTTTTAAAAGCACGTTTTTTGGGACTGTCTCAAGTATCAAATGGAGAAAAAGCATGTCTAGATTAATCGTATTATCAAATCGTGTAAGTTTACCCAACCCCGATAAAGTAACGGCGGGCGGTCTTGCTGTGGCATTACAAGATGCACTTACCGATATTGGCGGAGTCTGGTTAGGCTGGAATGGTGAAAAAATTGAAAATCATCAAGAGCCATATTTTAATCAAACCGAATATAAAGGTGTGGAATACGTTACTTGCCCTTTAACCGAGGAACAATACCAAAATTATTATTGTGGCTTTGCAAATAATACTTTATGGCCAGCCATGCATGATCGAGCAGATTTAATTGAATATCAGGCTCAGCAATACAAGACCTATCAACAGGTTAATCACCTATTTGCCCAGCAACTCAAGAAAATTGCTCAGCCCGATGACATCATCTGGGTGCATGATTACCATTTTTTTAGCGTGGCCCGTTACTGTCGTGAAATGGGTATGAAGAATAGAATTGGTTTCTTCTTGCATATTCCCTTTGCCGGTATAAAAATCTGGAATTTAATTCCTACTGTACATTCATTGATTCAAGACCTTTGCCAGTATGATGTGGTGGGTTTGCAAACTGAACATGACCAAAAGAAGTGTATGGAAGTATGTAGTTATTACCTGGCTACAAAACCCGTTCATAGCCAAATGTTGAACTGTAATCATCATCCGGTGACGGTGAAATGTTATCCCATTGGGGTTAACCCGGAACTGATACAAAAAGTCGCGCAACAACAAGATGAAAATGCTTCTGTGGTATTTGAATTCGATGGTTTGGCTGATCAACAAACCATTATCAGTGTCGACCGCATTGATTATTCCAAAGGATTAATCGAACGGTTTAATGCCTTGGAAACATTTTTACAAAACAATCCTGAATATCATAAACACCTGACCGACATACAAATTGCCTGTCCCTGCCGGATGGAGATCGCAGCGTATAAAGATTTATTTGAGCATCTGCAATCCAAGGTGGATTTGATTAATCAAGAATTTTCCCAAGATGACTGGTTGCCGATTAATTGTACCCATGACACCATTTCACATGATCAATTAATGAAAATTTACCGGCAGGCCAATATTTGCTGGGTCAATTCATTACGCGATGGGATGAACCTGGTGGCCAAAGAATTTATCGCGGCACAAAATCCTGAAAATCCTGGTGTACTAATTCTTTCAAAATATACCGGTGCAGCAGCGCAAATGTCTGAAGCGTTAATTGTCGATCCTGAAAGTTGTAGCAGTATGCTTCAGGCGCTGAAAAAGGCCTTAACCATGGCAAAATCAGAACGGTTAGAGCGTTACCAACAATTAATGAATGGCTTAAAACTTTTTGATATCAATGACTGGCGTAATGCATTTTTAGCCGATCTGAAAGGAGCTGAAGAATTCAATATTCTTCCATCACTCACAAAACAAACCTATCATAAAATTGTTAATTATTAAGTACTTATAATTATCTATTTATATTCTTTAACTAAAAAAACAGGCATATCCATTTTTGGATATGCCCGTGTAATTTTAGCAAAGTAACTAGAGAAATTAACTTAACAAGCTTTGACTTGAGTAAAATGATTGAGCAAAGCAATCATGCTCAATAAAGCTGCAATCAAGGTGAAAACCATGGTTAAACCCATCATTTCACTGGTGATCCCGACCAATGCAGGTCCCAATAAAGATCCGGTATAAGCCATAGTTGAAACACATGACAATGCCGCTGCCTTAGACATGACATTTTGACGGCCAACACATGAAAACATCACCGGAACAATGTTTGAACAGCCCAAGCCCAGTAAAGCATATCCTAATAAAACCACGGTCCAATGGGGAGCTGCGACTACAATCAGCAGTCCAAGCGCTGCACAAAGTGCACCGTAAATAATGATATTTTTTTCGCCCAAAGCCTTGATTAAATACTGACCCGCAAAACGCCCCAAAGTCATGGCGATTGCAAAGCAAGTATAAGCCAGCCCAGCAACGGTAGGCTTTACCCCATACTCACTGATTAAATAGATTCCGCTCCAGTCCATAGCAGAACCTTCTGAAAGAAAGGCAATAAAACAAACCACACCCATCAAAATGATTAACGGACTGGGGAATTTTTTAGCTTTGTTTTCAACTTCAGTAGTATCGGTTTTTGGTTCTTTTTCAATGACCGATAAACTGTTAGGCACAGCCATGACGCTCAAAATCACTAATAAAAGACAAATTGCCAAAGCACTCATCAAGGGGCTCACACCTGATGCAAGTAAGGCAGTAACAGTCATGACTCCAGCTAGGCCACCTAAACTGCACATGCCATGAAACTGCGACATCATGCTTTTAGCACTGTATTTTTCTACCATAACCGCTTGAAGGTTAATAGCTACGCCCAAGCTACCGGCTGCAGTGCCGAACAGGAACAAAGCAATCGCCATGATTAATATACTGCTGGTCAAGGCAAAGGTAGGTAACACCATGAGCAATAATAAAACGGCTACAGAAATAATGGCACGACAACCCACTTTCTGAATCAATAAACCTGTTGCAGGCATAGCCAGCATAGAACCTGCACCGATACACAACAATAAAGTACCAAAATCGGCATGATTCAGGTGAAGTCGCTGCTGTGCAAAAGGAATAAGCGGTGCCCACGCTGCTGTACTTAGTCCTAAACTAAAGAAACTGAGTAAGGTGGATAGACGCTGTGCAGAGTGCTGAGTTGCATGATCCAGATGTGTTGTTTTAGATAAAAACATATGTGTGTGCCACCACAATAAATAAGCTGTTTGGCAATCCCTTTCAGGATGATTCCCATAGAAAAACCCCTGCACACTTATAGAAATTTTCTATAAATTCACAAGGGTTTTAATTTGGCGAAATTATACACAAAAAAACATCAAATCAATCCTATTTTTTAGAAATTCTAAAAAATATTTTGTAACTAATACCGGAATGTAATCAGCTTATATTGTTGAGCAATAAATAAATAAAAACTCAAGTTCCAATATTAAAAATCAATACAAAACAGCAATTTATATCTTGTTTTCTTTATTCGAAGTATTATCTTCCTGAAATAATAACGAAATTTTTTTAGGGAATTTGAAAAGCTCCTCTTCCTGAGAATCTTATTCTAATTATTTAGAATAAATATCCACATTAAAGCTGCTATGCATCATTATTTTTTATAAGATATAATAATTATTTAAAAAAGTATTCAAGGATTCAGTGGGTTAATTATTTCCAATATGAATGTTCTTCTGTTGATACATACGGTTCTCGCTATTCTCAAAAACAAGTAAATTTTTTAATTTTTATGAATTGAGTAAACCTCACTAATTTTCCCCTGAAAAGTAGAATGATGATTCAATGAATTTGACTGTTCTATAAAGAGAAAAAGCCCGGTAGTTTTCGCTAGCGGGCTAAAATTTTTAAGTTGCTTCTTATCCATCAGTAGATTTTTAAATTTCATAGATTCATTTTTTTATGCTCTGCATGAGGCACATCCGTTTTACCGGTGAGACTACCTTTCATCACTTTAAACAGTTGGGTCATTTTATTGTCTGTAATGTTCCAATACTCGGCACTGACTGCTTCCGCAACCAGAATTCGTACACTCGGATCATCTCTTCCTTCAAACCAGTTTTCAGCCCATGAATTCCAAAGTTCATCTATCAGCGCCGAGTTTGTACTGATATGTGCATGCGCACTAATCGAAACATAAATACTATCAGAAGGTTTGGCGAAGGATAGGCCAATCTGATTACGGCCAGACTCAATCGCATTGACCAGATCATTGGTATTTCTCAAGATAAAATAAAGATTTTGGCTTTCATTGATCTGTTCAGAGTTGAGCATGGTCATCGGTTGTGCATGGATTTCCTCAGATTCAGTGGTGTGACTGATCATGGAGAATCGTACATCCTTAATCAATTCCCATAATTTTTCACGATTTTGATTATCTATCATAACTGTTCTCCTGAAACTAAACCGAAATAAGAAAAAATGCTCTAATTTTGTGGATTAACTTATTTTCCAGATTAGTTTTAGTTATATTTTCCAGTTTGAATATCCCGCCTCACTGATCTTATACATTTGCACAATAAAAGCTGCTAGCAATACTCATAAGAAATAACGGAAATCAGCTGCTTTTGCCTGATTGAGCGAATGCTCTCTTTTTTGCAGTATTGAATAGCCGTGTTCCCAAAATCGATTAAAAATTCGTAAATAGTGAGCAAAAAAGGAATGCCGGCCATAAAAAAGCACTTGTATCTAGTTTTAAGACTAAAGACAAGTGCATAATGATTAAAATAAATGAATACTTATGAGGCGATATCCTGCAATTGCAGCTCTTGGCGCATCAACTCCTGTAACTTAAATTTTTGTGCTTTGCCTGACGCCGTCATCGGGAATTCATGAAAGAAACGCACATAGCGTGGCACTTTATTGTGAGAAATATGCTCAGCGCAATACTGACGAATCGCTTCTTCGGTACATGGATCATTTTCATGCAGAATGATGCAGGCACAAAGCTCTTCACCATAACGATGATCAGGCACACCAATCACCTGTACATCTGAAACTGCCGGATGGGTATAAAGGAAATCTTCAATTTCTTTCGGGAACAGGTTTTCACCGCCACGAATCACGACATCTTTAATCCGCCCCTTGATTTTGACAAAGCCATTATCGTCCATTTGTGCAATATCGCCAGTATGCATCCAGCGTGCAGCATCGATCACTTCCTGAGTTTTGTCCTGATCTTCCCAATAACCAAGCATCACGGAATAACCACGCACACAGAGTTCGCCCAATTGACCACGTGGAACCACTTTGCCATTCTCATCGACAATTTTAACTTCCAGATGCGGATGAACCCGACCCACGGTACTAACACGTCGCTCGACACTGTCTTCAGTTGAGCTTTGTGCACTCACTGGCGCAGTTTCAGTCATACCATAACAGATGGTAATTTCAGACATATGCATACGTTCAATCACACGCTGCATGATTTCCTGTGGACATGGACTACCCGCCATAATGCCGGTACGCAAGCTGGACAGGTTAAATTCGTCAAATTGCTCATGTTCCAGCATGGCAATAAACATGGTTGGCACACCATAGGCCGCAGTACATTTTTCTTGCTGGATGGCTTTTAAGGTTTCAAGCGGGTTAAACACGGCTGAAGGATAAATCATGGCTGAACCATGCGTGATACAGGCCAGATTGCCCATCACCATGCCAAAGCAGTGGAACAGCGGTACCGATATACAGACCCGGTCTTCCGACCCTAAATGAATCGCTTCACCAACAAAATAGCCATTATTCAGGATATTGTTATGGGTCAGCATGGTGCCTTTCGGATTGCCTGTAGTCCCCGAAGTAAACTGGATATTAATGGTTTCATCGAACTGCAATTCACTCGAAACTTGCTGTAAATTTTCCACGGCTTTTGCGCTCGGCTCAACCAGCAGGTCTTGAAAACGGTGGATACCATTATGCTGCTGGTCATCAATTTTAATCACATGCTTTAAATGCGGCAGACGCTCTGCATTGAGTAATTTACTTTCAGCCTGCTTCAGCTCAGGGGCAATTTTGGTCAGAATTTCCTGATAGTCAGTGGTTTTGAACTGCGCTGCAATCACCAGTCCCTTACAGGAAACCTTGTTCAAGACATATTCCAGCTCATTACTTTTATAGGCTGGATTTAAGTTCACCAGAATAATACCAGCCTTGAACGCTGCAAACTGGGTAATGGTCCATTCCACACAGTTCGGCGACCAGATGGCCAGACGGTCACCTTTTTCCAGGCCCAGTTTCTGCAAACTGCAGGCAAAAGCATTCACTTGCTGTTGCAGCTGCTGATAGGTTAGACGCACATTCTGATGCAAGCTGACGATTGCATCAGAATGTGCATACTGTTCGCATGCCTGATCAAATTTTTCACCAATAGTCATGCCCAATAAGGGTTGACTGCTTGTTCCATAGGCATAGCTTAACCGTACTTGTGTCATTGAATCGATCTCCTTGATTCTTTGTAATTCTGATTTTCAACTTTACTAATTGTTTTATGACCACGACGACCTTGTCTATATGCCTGTTTTTGTGTGCTTATGCTGCTGAATTTCCCTCCTGTCGACGTACTGCGTTAACACAAAAATCGGCAATCTGTGTGACAAAGTGATCCTTATACTTCTGATCAAACATTACATTACGGGATGGATTCAAAGGTTCAATCACCACAAAGGTCATGGCACCCACCACGCCCAAAGCTACGGTATTTAAATCTTCAAATTCGAACTCTCCGTTCACCTTCCCTTCGGCCAGAATCTCCTTAATACTTTGTTTGATCAGCTGTTTACTGCGAAAACGCTCATGTTCCATTTCCGGATCGACCGGCTCGAACATCAGTGAATACGCCAATTGGGGGCTGTTCATGGCACGCTTCACAAAAGTTGTAACAGATTTTTGCAATTTCAGTTTTGGCGACAAATCTGACCCGGCAATATGGTTCAAAATTCCTACTTCATGCTGAATCGCTGCTGATAAAACCTCAATCAAAATCTGGTTTTTGTTTTCGAAATATCGATAGACCAGCCCTGTAGAAACGCCTGAACGTTCTGCAATCGCCTGAATCGATGCCTCCTTAAAGCCCCCTTGAGTAATCAGTTCACGAGCAGACTGTAAAATCGACAAGCGATTTTGTTCCATTCGTTCCTGCATCAGTGATGATCTTTTATAACTCATAAAATTATTCTCAACAAGATAAAATGAATTGTAAATCATTTTGTGAATATAGGTTCACTTTTTTAATTTTTCGTTGTATGTTAAAAAACAAGCACAACAAAAATGCTTTTTTGGACACAACAAATATAACCTCAGGATGGATGAAGAATGAATTTACAAAGCTTGGATTTCGGTTTGGATGAAACTCTTATTGCGCTTCGTGATTCAGTGGCCGCTTTTTGCGCCAAGGAAATTGCCCCTATTGCCCAACAGGTTGACCGTGACAATGAATTCCCTGCTCACCTTTGGAAAAAATTTGGCGAGATGGGCCTGCTCGGCCTCACTGTGAGTGAAGAGTATGGCGGTTCGAATTTCGGTTATCTGGCACACATTATTGCCATGCAAGAGATTTCGCGTGCTTCAGCATCCATTGGTTTGTCCTATGGCGCACATTCTAACCTATGTGTGAATCAAATTAATCGAAATGGTAATGAAGAACAAAAGCAGCGTTATCTGCCAAAACTGATCTCGGGTGAATATGTCGGTGCGCTAGCGATGTCAGAACCAAATGCTGGCTCGGATGTCGTCAGTATGAAGCTTAAAGCTGAAGACAAAGGCGATCATTACCTGCTGAACGGTGCAAAAATGTGGATCACCAACGGTGGTGATGCTGATGTATTGGTGGTGTATGCCAAAACGGATTTGCAGGCTGGCGCAAAAGGCATGACCGCGTTCCTGGTGGAAAAAAATATGCCAGGTTTCAGTCACGGCACGCATTTGGACAAACTGGGCATGCGTGGTTCCAATACCTATCCCCTGTTTTTTGACAATGTTGAAGTACCAAAAGAAAACGTACTCGGTGGTGTCGGCAATGGTACCAAGGTGCTGATGAGCGGCCTGGACTATGAACGCGCAGTTCTAAGTGCGGGTCCACTGGGTATTATGGATGCCTGTATGGATACCGTGATTCCTTATATTCACGACCGTAAACAGTTTGGTCAGGCACTCGGTGAATTCCAGCTGATGCAAGGCAAAATTGCCGACATGTATTCAACCTGGCTGGCATGTAAAGCCTTGGTGTATGCAGTCGGTGCTGAATGTGACAAGGCAGATCATCGCCGTAGCCTGCGTAAAGATGCGGCCAGTGCCATTTTATATGCTGCTGAAAAAGCTACCTGGATGGCCGGTGAAACCATTCAGACTTTGGGTGGTAACGGTTATATCAACGAGTTTGCTGCCGGCCGTTTATGGCGTGATGCCAAACTGTATGAAATTGGTGCCGGCACTTCAGAAATCCGCCGCATGCTGATTGGCCGTGAACTGTTTAATGAAACAGCCTAAACCTTAATAATCAGAATAAAACAAGGATGTTCGTCATGAATCAGTTACAGAGCAAGATCAATATACGTAGCGAAGAGTTTAAGACCAACCAGAATGCCATGCTGCAACTGGTGGATGACCTTAAACAGAAAGTCGAAAAAATTGCCTTGGGTGGTGGAGAAACTGCCCGCCAGAAACATCTGGATCGCGGCAAACTGTTACCGCGTGAACGGATTAACCACCTGATTGATCCAGGGACTGCTTTTCTGGAAATTGGTCAACTGGCTGCCTATCAGGTTTATCAGGATGATGTACCTGCGGCTAGCGTTATTGCTGGTGTGGGTCAGGTCAATGGTGTGACCTGCATGATTTTAGCCAATGATGCCACCGTTAAAGGTGGAACCTATTATCCCCTCACCGTGAAAAAGCATTTACGTGCGCAGGAAATTGCCGAACAGAACCATCTGCCATGTATTTATCTGGTGGATTCTGGCGGTGCTTACCTGCCTTTACAGGATGAAGTTTTCCCAGATCGCGATCACTTTGGCCGTATCTTCTACAATCAGGCACGTATGTCGAGTCAAGGCATTGCCCAGATTGCAGTGGTGATGGGTAGCTGTACTGCCGGTGGTGCGTATGTGCCTGCGATGTCGGATGAAACCATTATTGTACGTAATCAGGGTACGATTTTCCTCGGTGGCCCTCCTCTGGTCAAAGCTGCGACGGGTGAAGTGGTTTCCAGTGAAGATCTGGGTGGCGGTGATGTACATACCCGTCTCTCTGGTGTGGCCGATCATCTGGCGGAAAATGATGAACATGCCATCGCAATTGCCCGCAATATTGTGGCCAATTTAAATAAGAAACCAAACAAGACCGCAGATGAAATAGAAGCGCCGCTGTTTGACAGTTCGGAACTGTACGGCATTGTACCAAGTGATGCCCGCAAGCCTTTTGATATCCGTGAAGTGATTGCCCGTATTGTTGACGGTTCACGTTTTGACGAGTTCAAGGCCCGTTTTGGTACCACACTGGTGACCGGTTTTGCCAAACTTTACGGTATGCCGGTCGGGATTATTGCCAATAACGGGATTCTGTTTTCCGAGTCGGCACAAAAAGGCGCGCATTTTATTGAGCTGTGTACCCAGCGCAATATTCCGCTGATTTTCCTGCAAAACATTACCGGTTTTATGGTCGGTCGCCAGTATGAAAATGAAGGCATTGCTAAAAATGGCGCCAAACTGGTGATGGCAGTAGCCACAGCCAATGTTCCGAAACTGACTTTGGTGATTGGCGGTTCTTTCGGTGCCGGTAACTACGGCATGTGTGGCCGTGCCTACTCGCCGCGCTTTATGTGGACCTGGCCGAACTCGCGTATTTCGGTGATGGGCGGTGAACAGGCCTCCAGCGTATTGTCTACCTTAAAACGTGATCAGATTGAGCAAAAAGGCGGAACCTGGTCAGCTGAAGAAGAAGACCAGTTTAAGCAACCGATTCGTGACCAGTACGAACGCCAAGGACATCCTTACTATGCTTCAGCGCGTTTATGGGATGACGGTGTGATTGATCCTGCTCAATCGCGTGAAGTTTTAGCTTTGAGTTTGGCCGCAGCCCTCAATGCACCAATTCAGCCAACCAAATTCGGCGTGTTCCGCATGTAAGAGGTGACAAAATGGATTATCAATTTTTACAGCTCGAACAGCAGAATCAGGTCGCCACGGTCTGGATTAACCGTGCTGAATTGCACAATGCTTTTAATACTCAAGTAATTGAAGAGCTGCATGCCTGCTTCCAGTCTCTAAATGACCGTGATGATGTACGTGTGGTGATTCTGGCGGGTCGAGGCAAAAGCTTCTCCGCTGGTGCTGACCTGAACTGGATGAAACAGGCCGGTCAGGCTTCACAAGCAGACAACGAAGCAGATGCTCTAAAACTGGCTAAAATGCTGCAAAGCCTGGCAACCTTGAAACAGCCGACCATTGCCCGTGTACATGGTATTGCCTTCGGCGGTGGTATGGGTCTGGCATCGGCTTGTGATATTTGCGTGGCCAGTACCGATGCCAAGTTTGCCACCTCTGAAGTACGCTTAGGTCTGGCTCCTTCAACCATCAGCCCGTATGTGATTCGTGCGATTGGTGCCCGTCAGGCTTCACGTTATTTCCTGACGGCCGAACGAATTTCTGCGGAACAGGCCAAAACCATTGGACTGGCGCATGAAGTCACCACACCAGAACAGCTCGACAGCAAAATTGATGAGATTGTTGAAGCACTTTTACTCGGTGGCCCAGCAGCACAGAACGCCTCAAAACAGCTGATTCAGCTGGTCGATCAGCAAGTCCTGACCGAAGATCTGCTGCTTAAAACAGCACAGCATATTGCCCATGTTCGCCAGGGAGATGAGGCGAAAAATGGACTGAATGCATTTTTAAACAAACAAAGCCCGGCCTGGATCAAGACCACGGCATAACAACAAGAAGGATCGTACGATGTTTGAAAAGATTTTAATTGCCAACCGTGGTGAAATTGCCTGCCGTGTGATTCGTACAGCGAAAAAGCTCGGGATCGCCACCGTTGCCGTATATTCCGATGCTGATGCTCAGGCACAGCATGTCAAACTGGCCGATGAAGCGATCTATATTGGTGAATCGCCAGCAGCTCAAAGCTATTTGCAAATTGAACGTATTATTCAGGCAGCCAAAACGACTGGTGCTCAAGCGATCCATCCGGGCTATGGCTTCCTCTCTGAAAATGACCAGTTTGCCCTGGCCTGTCAGGACAATAATATTGTCTTTATTGGTCCACCCGTCGATGCCATTTTGGCGATGGGTCTGAAAGCGACCTCTAAGGCATTGATGGAAAAAGCCGGTGTACCTTTAACCCCAGGTTATCATGGCACCAATCAGGATGCCGACTTCCTGAAACAGCAGGCAGACAATATTGGTTATCCGGTACTGATTAAAGCCAGTGCCGGCGGTGGAGGTAAAGGCATGCGTCTGGTGGAGCGCAGTGAAGATTTTCTGAGTTCGCTTGCTTCATGTAAAAGTGAAGCACGTTCCAGTTTTGGCAATGAAGATGTGCTGATTGAACGCTATGTGATTCAGCCGCGCCATATTGAAGTACAGGTTTTTGGTGATACCCACGGCAATTATGTGCATCTGTTCGAGCGTGATTGTTCGGTGCAACGCCGTCACCAGAAAGTACTGGAAGAAGCCCCTGCACCAAAAATGCCAGAACATAAACTTGAAGCCATGCGTCAGGCTGCAATCGATGCTGCGCGTGCAGTCAATTATGTCGGTGCCGGTACGGTAGAGTTCATCGTTGAACAGGATGGCACGGCTTATTTCATGGAAATGAATACCCGTTTGCAAGTTGAACATCCGGTGACCGAAATGATCACCGGTCAGGATCTGGTGGAATGGCAACTCCGCGTGGCTTTCGGTGAGCCTTTACCGAAACAGCAACACGAATTGCAGATTCACGGTCATGCACTTGAAGCGCGTGTTTATGCCGAAGAGCCAGAAAAAGGCTTTATTCCTGCGATTGGTCAGATCAGCTATTTACACTATCCAGCGCAAAATGACAGTGTGCGTGTCGATAGCGGCATTGTCGAAGGTGATGAAATCAGCACCTATTATGATCCGATGATTGCCAAACTGATTGTATGGGGTAAAAACCGTGAAGCGGCCTTGACCCAGATGCATCATGCACTGGGCCAGTTCCATGTTGATGGCTTAGGAAATAACATTGCATTTTTAGATCGTCTGGTACTGTGTGACTCATTTAAAAATGCACATTTGGACACAGGCCTGATTCAGCGTGAAGAAGATTTCTTACTCAAGCCTTCTACTGAAATCAGTGCCGAGTTGGTGGCCAGTGCTGCATTGATTGAACTGCTGTCACGCCAAGCGCAAAATCCTGTTCCGAGTAATCCGGTCTGGCAGCAGAAGCCGTTCTGGCGCCTGAACCAGCAAAATGCATATACAGTACAATTGCAACGCAATGGCATTAATCTTAAAGTTCAGTTCAGCACTCAGGATCAAGGCTTTGTGGCCAACTACAATGGTCAGCAGATTCAGCTTCAAGGTCAGTTCATTGATGCGCATACTTTAGCGCTACAACTGGCGGGCAAACAGCAAAAATTGGCCTTTAGCCAGACTGAACATGGCATTACCCTGTTCCACAATGGTCAGACGCATAAATTCGATTACCTCAAGCCTGATTATCATCAGCATGATGATCAAGGGACAGAAAACAACCTGACTGCACCAATGCCGGGTGTGATCACGCAAGTGCTGGTGGCTGCCAATGACAAAGTCAAAAAAGACGATGTGCTGATGACGCTGGAAGCCATGAAGATCGAATATTCGATTCGTGCACCGCATGACGGCATCATCGCAAGTTCATATTTCCAGAAAGGTGATCAGGTTAAAGCGGGTGATGAGCTAGTTGAATTCCAGTCGCTGACGGAGGAAGTTGCATGACTGATTTCGTCAAAATCGTAGAAGTCGGACCACGCGATGGCCTGCAAAACGAAAAAACACCTTTAACGCTGGATGACCGTAAAAACCTGATTCTGGATCTGATGAAGACCGGCTTGCAGGCGATTGAAGTCGGTTCATGTGTTTCGGCGAAATGGGTACCGCAAATGGCAGACAGCGATGCGCTATTTGCCAGCTTGCCCAAAGACCCGAACATTCAGTTCAGTTTGCTCACGCCGAACCTGAAAGGTTTTGAATCGGCGCTGGTTGTCGGTTGCAAGGAGGTTGCGGTTTTTACCGCAGCTTCTGAAAGCTTTACCCGTAAAAATATCAACTGCTCGATTGATGAAAGCTTTGAGAAGTTTTCGGATGTGATGGCAACCGCCAAAGCCAATGATATCAAGGTTCGCGGTTATGTATCCTGTATGGTGGACTGCCCTTATGAAGGCGCAATTGATCCGAAGCAGGTGGTTAAAGTCACGCAGCGCTTACTGGATATGGGCTGTTATGAAGTGTCTTTGGGTGAAACCATTGGCACGGCCACTCCGGATCGGGTAAAAAACGTCTGGGATGCTTGCTTAGCTCAGATAGATGCCAAAGTTTTGGCAGGTCATTTCCATAATACCTATGGCATGGCCATCGCCAATATTTACCAGTCGCTGTTGCAAGGCATTCGGGTATTTGACTCTTCCATTGCTGGTCTCGGTGGCTGTCCCTATGCCAAAGGTGCTTCAGGGAATGTTTCGACTGAAGACCTGTATTACCTGCTCTCCAAGATGGGCTATGAAACCGCTATTCAACTGGATGCCCTGATGCAGGCCAGCCGTAATATCAGTACGGTCTTACAGCGCAATAATCCGTCCAATTATGCCAATGCCTATTGGCAAAAAGCGTGTGCCTAATAATAGAAATACCCGGACACTATACAAGTTCTCAAGGATATAAATCAGCAGCTCTCTCACCTAAAAGAGACCTGCAAGAAAAGAATAAATCGAGGTGACAAATGTCAAATAAAGTTTATGACAGCGCAGAGGCCGCTTTAGACGGCGTGGTTCAGGATGGACATACCCTGGCAGTCGGTGGTTTTGGTTTATGCGGTATTCCGGAAGCCCTGATTGCGGCCTTAAAGGAAACTGGCGCGAAAAACCTGACCTGTATTTCCAACAATGCCGGTGTCGATGGTTTTGGTTTGGGAGTTTTACTGGAAACCAAACAGATTCAAAAAATGATTTCCTCCTATGTCGGTGAAAATAAAGAATTCGAACGTCAATACCTGAGTGGCGAACTGGAAGTTGAACTGACGCCTCAAGGGACTTTGGCTGAAAAATTACGTGCCGGTGGTGCAGGCATTCCGGCTTTTTATACCGCGACTGGTGTAGGTACTGTGATTGCCGAAGGCAAAGATATCCGTGAATTTAAGGGCAAGTCTTATATTTTGGAAGAATCCCTGACTGCCGATGTGGCCTTGGTCAAAGCCTATAAGGCCGATAAAGCCGGCAATCTGATTTTCCGTAAAACTGCACAGAACTTTAATCCGGTCTGTGCCATGGCCGGCAAAGTCACCGTTGCTGAAGTAGAAGAAATTGTCGAGATTGGTGAGCTTAATCCCGATGAAATTCATCTACCCGGTATTTATGTGAACCGAATTGTCTTAAATACCCAACCGGAAAAACGTATTGAACAGATGACCTTAAAGGCGGAGGCTTGATCATGGCTTGGACACGTAACCAAATGGCGCAGCGCGCCGCACAAGAGCTTGAGGATGGTTTCTATGTCAATTTGGGCATCGGCCTGCCAACGCTGGTTGCTAACTATATTCCAGAAAACATCAACGTCTGGCTGCAGTCCGAAAATGGCTTGCTCGGTATTGGTGAATTTCCAACAGCTGATACTGTGGATGCTGACCTGATCAATGCCGGCAAACAGACAGTCACTGCCCGTAAAGGCGCATCTTTCTTTTCCAGTGCCGACTCCTTTGCCATGATCCGTGGCGGTCATGTCAATATCGCCATTTTGGGGGCCATGGAAGTGTCTGAAAATGGCGATCTGGCCAACTGGATGATTCCGGGTAAAAAAGTCAAAGGCATGGGCGGTGCCATGGATCTGGTCGCAGGCGTGCAAAAAGTCGTGGTCTTGATGGAACACTGTGCCAAAGATGGCACAGCTAAAATTGTTGCGCAATGTAGCCTGCCGCTCACCGGCCAAGCTGTGGTCAACCGGATTATTACTGATCTCGGTGTACTGGATGTCACCCCCAATGGTATTCAACTGATTGAACTGGCACCGGATGTGAGTTTTGAGGAAATCCAGAAAGTCACCGGTGTGCCTTTGCTCCGAAACGCAGCCTGATTTTCCCAGCCCTTAAAATAAAAATTTTAAGGGTTTCTTTATGCCAAACGTGAACAACCGCAAGCCAAAGCCAATACTAAAGGTGAAGTCGAAATTAAATTCGAAAAAGCCGGTATCTATTTAATGACTGCGTCTTATCTGGAAGCAAATCCGGATGACACGAAAAAACCGGCAACGGATAGTTTTACTTATGGCTTGACTGTTGAAGTCACTGAATAATGTTTATAGGTAGATAAAATCTAAAAATGATTCATATAAGAAAGCCCCTATTTGAGAATAGAGGCTTTCTTATATGAATCGCTATAGAAGATTAAAAGTTATAGATCGCTACAACATTCAGGCGGTTATCTTCACCGGTTTTACTGCCGTTTGGTGCGGCACCAAAGGCTTCACGTTCACCATAGACGTATTCAAGGCCAAAACTTAAAGGCTTGGTTGGGCTATAGAAAACATTTGCCCATGCCTGCCAAAGTTCTTTGTTGGCTTTGGTTTTGTCTGCAAGAGCGGCAATATAGTTTTTATCTTCTTCAAAACTCATATAACCATAACCTAGTGTACCGTGCAGTTTGTCACTGAATTTTTGAGTCACACCGACCATAATTGAATCAAATTCACTTTGAACGAGACTACCATCTGTCCGGGCAACTACACCGCTATTGGTAAATGATACGAAGCTGCTGTCCCCTTTCACATGGTAGTAATCAGCTTTTAGGGTTGTTCCCGGCACCACATCATATTTGGCACCCAAACCTACGCCCCATGCCATTTCTTCTGCAGAATTGATACGCTTTTCATGGCCCATCGCACGTGCGCTGACGTTCAAGCTATCGGTAAACTGGTGATTTAAACGTGCAGTGAGTGCAGGTAAACGCTGGCTCACGGTACTGTCTTTAGGATCTTCTGCTGCAACAACTAAATTGGTTTGTGGATTAAATTTAGCGGTATAACGAACTTGCGGTGTACGTTTTACAGCACCACCAACAAAAGCTAAAGCATCAATCGTTTCTGGCATATAATCTGGAATGGCAAAGTTTGACCATGTTTGACCCATTAACCAGTTTCCATAATTTAAGTAGGCATGACGAATGCGTAAATTATCAAAGTTAGATCCGCCTAAGAAATCCACTTCAATTTTACCCTTCACTTCCTGCTCAGCAGCCTGGGTTTTAAAATCCAGGCCTAAACGCGTGGCGGATAAAGTTGATCGTAAACGGTCACTGTTTTCACTATTTCCCTTCAATGCAACAGCATTAATGTGGTTATAGGGCAAATCTCTGCTCGTGCCTTCCACTTGATAGGATGCATCTAAACGCACATTACCATATAGATTAAACTCGGCACCTTTGGCAGTTTTTAGTACAGGGTTCGCTGGTGCGGCTGCAGCACTACGTTGTACGTTAGCAATTGCAGTTGCAGTTTGTGTATTTTGTACTTTTTGCTGCTCAACCAAACTGCGTAAAGCTTGAACTTCTTGTTTAAGTTGTTCAATTTCATTTTTCTGCTGGGTTTGTGCTTGAGCTGCAACACTCATGCCACCCATACTTAATGCAATCATGCTCATCATGAGCGTACGCTGCATTGTTGGTCGAACTGTTGTAACTTGTAAATCAGTTGTTTGGGTTAATGTTTTCACGTTCATCCTAAACTCGCTTGTTATTGTGCGATCAAATTTTAGCAACAGCTCACCATCGCTTACGATAGCGAGCTATATCATTGATGACAGTAGGTTAATAAAAAGGTAAAGAAATTATTGAGTTGCTTTTTGCGCAACTGGATTGTTGTTCGCAATAGACTCTGTAAGATTTTTCGCATCTACAGAAGCTTTTAAGTTCACCATGAAGATTGCTAACGCCGCAATTACACCTGGAATCGCAATAGCCAAGAAGTTCATTTGGTGCGGTAAATTCATGGTTAATAATGCACCTGTTAATACTGGTCCAACGATTGCACCAATACGACCAATACCTGACGCCCAGCCCATACCTGTAGAACGTACAGTTGTTGGGTAGTACTGTGCTACAAAAGTATATAACAAGATTTGTGAACCAATGGTTGCTGCACCTGCTACTGCAATTAAGGTATACAACACGATTTGTGGGCTATTGAAACCAAGTAAAATTAACGCCGCTGAACCGCATACAAACATAATCGTGAGTACTTTTTTGATATGGAAACGGTCAGCCAATGCACCCCCACCAATCGCGCCAATCATGCCGCCAATGTTCAAGGCAAACAGGAAGATCATACTTGCACCAAGTGAGTAACCTGCTTGGATCATCAATTTTGGTAACCAGCTGCCTAATGCATACACCATCAGTAAGCACATGAAGAATGCAATCCAGAACATGAAGGTACTGAAACTACGGCCTTGCTGGAATAACGCTTTGAGTGGAGCTTCGTCGCCTTTTAACACATCATTCAGGACAAATTGCGTATCTTTTTGAATGCTGAGTTGAGGCGCAATTTTCTGGATAATGCCATGCGATTTTACGGTCTGATTTTTCGCAGTTAAATACATCAACGATTCAGGCAGGAATATCCAGATCACCGGCAAAAGTAATAATGGCGCACCGGCAAGAAGGAACATGATTTTCCAGCCAAACTGCGGTACCAACCATGCACCCAATAATGCAGAGGACATTCCACCAATCGCATAACCACTAAACATCAGCGCAACGAGCGTGCTGCGGATACGTTTTGGTGCATATTCGGTCATGAGGGCGACCACGTTTGGCATCACGCCACCAATTCCCAAACCTGCCAAGAAGCGAAGAATACCGAACTCAGTAGGGTTGCTGGCAAAAGAACCTAAAAAGGTAAAGCCACTGAAAAGTGTTACACAGATCATAATGGTTTTTTTACGGCCAATTTTATCGGACAGGGTTCCGAAACTCATGGCACCAAACATCATGCCAAATAATGCGGTACTGGCCAGTAAACCCGCCTGTACTGTATTGAGTGCCCATTCCTGCATTAACAATGGTAGCGCTACTCCGTAAATCACCAGATCATAACCGTCAAAGATAATGATCATCAGGCACCAGAATAATACGCCCCAATGAAATGGTGTAAATTTTGCTTCATCAATCAATGTATTGATATTTATCTTATTGGACATGTTTCACCTCCTAATTGTGAAATCCTGTGAATGACATCACAATGCAGAAAATGCGAAAAAATGTCCAAAACCGATTGCATATATATTCATACCTTAAAAGTTGTCTGAAAGCGGTGCAATACTTTAAAGATATCT
Source organism: Acinetobacter sp. NS-4 (assembly GCF_037402435.1). Taxonomy (NCBI): domain Bacteria; kingdom Pseudomonadati; phylum Pseudomonadota; class Gammaproteobacteria; order Moraxellales; family Moraxellaceae; genus Acinetobacter; species Acinetobacter sp. NS-4. Next base: position 127,814 of record NZ_JBBEUE010000006.1, read on the forward strand.
GCAAAGGGCATTAATCAAGCTAAGTTCTTTTTTTATCATTCTTTTTATAAAAAAAAATGCAGCGCATTACACCGGGTAGGATGAGCCTGCATAATGAAATGAGATGCCGCTGATTTTTTCAGCCAGTCAAAAAATTGCGATGAATGGCGCTCGAAATTCAGATTATGCTACGGTCATAGGCAATGGCTTCCAGGTCATAGACCTGATAAATACAGTCAAATAGTGAACGGATATGCTCACTTTCATCCATGCTGCGAATGGCCAGAAAAATGGGGCTAACCGCGGCATCATCCAGTAAGGGAATATAATGCAGATGCGGTAACTGAATGGTTTTGGCACTTTCCGGGACAATGCAAATCCCTTCCCCTGCAGCTACCAGACCCAGAGCCAGCTGGATTTCACGCACTTCCTTCAAACTTTTTGGATCTAGACTATATTCTGAAAACAGCGATCTGACCTGGGTGGAAAAATTCGGTTTGGGATGGCTGGGATACAGGAACAGGTTTTCATCCACAATATCAGTCAGGAAAACTCCCTTTTTATGTTGCACGAGCGGATGGCTGGCATGCATGGCGACCATTAGCGGTTCTTCACGTAAAAGGATCCGTCTCACCGCAGGATCAGAAATTCGTAGTCGACCAAAGCCTACATCTATCCGCCCTTCTTTAAGTGCTTGAATTTGATCTTTGGTGCTCATTTCAATCAGTTCAATTTTTAAATGGGGTTGTTGCTGACGAAATAAATACACTATTTTCGGCAATAAGCCATAAAGCAGCGAACCGACAAAACCCATGGTTACGGTTTTTTCGACCATCCCCACCCGTTTGGTCATGGCTTTAATTTCTTCTGCATTAGACAAAAGTTTAACCGCATGCTGATAAAAGAATTGCCCGGCTTCAGTGGTTAATAATGGTCGGCTACCCCGCTCAAAAAGCTGAATTCCCAGCTCTGCTTCAAGGTTCTGTATCTGCCGGCTTAAAGGTGGTTGAGCAATAAACAGTTTTTCCGCCGCCTTGGTGAAACTCTGCTCTTCTACGACGGCCACAAAGTAGCGTAAATGTCTCAGTTCCATGATCTTCCATACCTTTAAAGCATATTAAAATGCAAAATTGATCTTAGACAGTGAATATCTATTCTTTTAAGGTATATCACAAGAGATACACAAAGCAAGATTGAGAAGCTCAAAGATGTATAAATCCATAGAAACGTTGCTTGTCGAAATTCCAACCATTCGCCCACACAAGATGGCGGTAGCGACGATGCAGACCCAAACACTGGTACTGGTAAAAATCAGCACAGAAGATGGTTTTGTGGGTTGGGGTGAAGCGACAACCATTGGTGGACTAGGCTACGGTGACGAAAGCCCGGAGAGCATCAAGACAAATATCGATACCTATTTTGCGCCTCTATTGAAAAGCTTAACAGGGCTAAACGTTGCGCAAACTGTACAGACTTTAAAAAAGCATATCAATGGCAACCGTTTTGCAAAATGTGCCATTCAAACAGCCTTACTGGATATTCAGGCACAGCGTCTCGGTATTCCTGTAAGTGAACTGCTTGGCGGTCGTTTACGTGACAGCGTGCCGGTACTTTGGGTATTGGCTTCTGGCGATACCGAAAAAGATATTGCTGAAGCGAAGAAAATGATTGAGGCCAAACGCCATAACATTTTCAAGTTGAAAATCGGTTCACGTGCAGTCGAAGCCGACGTTGAGCATGTACTGGCCATTAAAAAGGCGCTAGGTAAAGACATTTCTATTCGCGTCGACGTTAACCGTGCATGGTCAGAGTTACAGGCCGTTAAAGGCATTCAGCTGTTGCAAGATGGCGGCGTGGACCTGATCGAGCAACCCTGCGCAATTGACAACATTGATGCCATGCAGCGTCTGACCCGTAAATTTGACATTGCCATTATGGCTGATGAGTCGTTGATGGGACCACAAACTGCATACCAGCTTGCCAAGTGCAACGCGGCATCAGTATTTGCAGTCAAAGTCGCGCAGTCTGGTGGACTGATGGAAGGCTGTGTGGTTGGCAAAATCGCCCAACTGGCTGGAATTGACCTGTATGGCGGCACCATGCTGGAAGGTCCTGTGGGCACGATTGCATCTGCGCACGTGTTCTCGACTTTTGAAAACTTGGCGTATGGCACAGAGCTGTTTGGCCCTCTGCTACTCACTGAACAAATTTTAAAAACCCCGCTTCAATACCAGAATTTTGAACTTGCCCTTCCAAAAGGTACTGGTTTGGGTATAGAGCTGGATGAAGACAAGATTGACAACTTACGTCGTCACTAATTGAAGATCAAGGAGTTTCAAATGCTTTTCCAGGTACGTATGGACGTGAACATTCCACTGGATATGCCAGCGGAAAAGGCCAATGAAATTAAAGCAGTTGAAAAGGCTTATTCACAGGATTTACAGCGCCAGGGTAAATGGCGACATATCTGGCGCATTACCGGTCAGTATTCCAACATCAGTATTTTTGATGTGGAGAGCAATGAAGAACTGCACAACATTTTGCAGGGTCTTCCGCTTTATCCATACATGAATATCGAAGTGATGGCTTTAAATCGTCACCCTTCTTCAGTTCGTGACGATGACAGCTGATCAATAAACTGGAAAGGGAACTAAATATTCCTTTTCTGTAAACAAAACGTAGTTCAAACAAGGAATGTGGCAGCCAGTGCTCTCAAAACAAACACTGAGAAACTAGCCACCCAAAGGTATACTTCCAAGGAGTAGTAAAATGGATCGTCAAACCATTGAAAATGTAGTTAAAGCTTGTAACGTGGACACTTCTGAAGGTCCAGTAGATGCGCGTTTACAACAAGTTGTTGTTCGTCTAGTAACTGACTTCTACCAAGCAATCGAAGATCTTGATCTTAGCCAGTCTGAAGTTTGGAAAGGCGTTGAAGCACTTATCGATATGGCTAAGGCTGATGAGTTTGCCCTTTTAGGTTCTGCAATCGGCCTGGAACACTTCCTGGATCTTCGTGCTGATGAAGCTGACGCGAAAGCAGGCTTGACCGGCGGTACTCCTCGTACCATCGAAGGTCCTTTATATGTAGCTGGCGCACCTGAATCTGTAGGTTTCGCTCGTATGGACGATGGTACTGAAGAAGGCAAAATCGCAACACTCATCATCGAAGGTAAAGTAACTGACACTGATGGTGAAGTGCTTTCTGGTGCTAAAGTTGAAATGTGGCATGCGAACAGTAATGGTAACTACTCTTACTTCGACAAGACTCAATCACACTTCAACCTTCGTCGTACCATCCTTTCTGATGAAAATGGTCACTACACTGCGCAAACCACTATGCCTGTAGGTTACGGTTTGAACCCGGAAGGTCCGTTACAACACATGTTGAACAAACTTTCTCGTCATGGCCAACGCCCTGCACACGTTCACTACTTTATTTCTGCTCCTGGTCACCGTAAGTTGACAACTCAGTTCAACATCGAAGGCGACAAGTACCTTTGGGACGACTTCGCATTCGGTACACGTGAAGGCCTGGTTGCAACTGCTGCAGACGTTACTGATGAAGCTGAAATCGCACGTCGCGGTTTGAAAGGTCCTTTCAAACACATCCAGTTTGACGTTGTACTTCAAAAAGACAAAGAAGGTGCTCCTTCTACTGAAGTTGAACGTCGCCGCGCAAGCGCTTAATGACCTCATGATAGGAAATCGAGATGTCAGTTTAATGACATCTCGGTGACTTGCCCAAAGTTGGACAGTCGGAGAACGGACATGCCTCGTATCCCAGTAATTAACACCAGCCATCTTGATCGTATTGATGAACTTTTAGTTGACGATTTTGAAAGTGGCGAATTTAAGCTTCACCGTTCTGTATTTACAGATCAAGCCCTGTTTGACCTAGAGATGAAATACATCTTTGAAGGCAACTGGGTTTATTTGGCTCATGAAAGCCAGATTCCAAACAACAACGACTTCTATACTACTTACATTGGTCGTCAGCCAATCATCATTGCACGTAACCGTCAAGGTGAACTGAATGCAATGATCAATGCCTGTTCTCACCGTGGTGCACAATTGTGCCGCAACAAGAAAGGCAACAAAGCGACTTATACTTGTCCATTCCACGGTTGGACTTTTAATAACTCTGGTAAGTTGTTAAAAGTTAAAGATCCGGCAGATGCAGGCTATTCAGACTGCTTCAACAAAGACGGTTCGCATGACTTGAAAAAAGTAGCCCGTTTTGAAAGCTATAAAGGTTTCTTGTTTGGTAGCTTAAACCCGGACGTTCCTTCACTGGAAGAATACCTGGGCGAAGCGACTAAAATCATTGACATGATCGTGGGTCAGTCTGATGAAGGTCTGGAAGTGTTACGTGGTTCTTCGACTTATACCTATGAAGGTAACTGGAAGTTGACTGCTGAAAACGGTGCCGATGGTTACCACGTGTCTGCTGTACACTGGAACTACGCTGCAACAACTCAGCAACGTAAAGAAAAAGAAGCGGGTGACAATATCCGTGCGATGAGCGCAGGCTCATGGGGCAAACAAGGCGGTGGTTCTTACGGCTTTGAACACGGTCACATGCTGCTTTGGACTCAATGGGCCAACCCGGAAGACCGTCCAAACTTTGCCAAGAAAGATGAATATACCGAGCAATACGGTGAAGCGATGGCGAAGTGGATGATCGAACGTTCACGTAACCTATGCCTCTATCCAAACGTGTATTTCATGGATCAGTTTGGTTCACAAATTCGTGTATTACGTCCTCTTTCTGTCGATAAGACTGAAGTGACCATTTACTGTATCGCACCTAAAGGTGAAGCACCGGAAGCACGTGCACGCCGTATCCGTCAGTACGAAGACTTCTTTAATGCATCAGGTATGGCAACCCCAGACGATCTTGAAGAATTCCGTGCATGTCAGGCGGGCTATGCGGGTATCGCACTGGAATGGAACGATATGTGCCGTGGTTCTAAACACTGGATCCAAGGTCCGGATGATGCTGCGAATGAAATCGGTTTAAAACCAAAACTGTCTGGTATTAAAACTGAAGACGAAGGTTTATACCTGGCTCAGCACCAGTACTGGTTACAACTGATGAAAAAAGGTATCGCAACTGAAAAAGAAATTGCAGCATCAACTGAAGGAGAAAACGCATGAGCGACATCACTTTAGAAAAAGTTGCGCAGTTCCTGTATCAGGAAGCCCGCTTTTTAGATGATGAGCAATGGGATGACTGGTTAAAGTGCTACGCCCCTACTGCATCTTTCTGGATGCCGTCATGGGATGATGATGACAAGCTGACCACAGACCCACAGTCTGAAATCTCTTTGATTTATTACCCGGATCGTCAAGGTTTGGAAGACCGTGTGTTCCGTATTAAAACTGAACGCTCGTCTGCAACCATGCCAGACACACGTACTAGCCACAACCTCAGCAACATTGAAATTGTTGAACGTGATGGCGACAAGGTAACGGTTCGTTTTAACTGGAATACTTTGAGTTTCCGTTACAAAACCAACTACAGCTACTTCGGTATGTCACGTTATGTGATCGATTTTTCAGGCGACAAACCACAAATTTTAAGCAAGTACGTGGTGCTGAAAAACGATTACATCAATCAGGTCATTGATATTTATCACCTCTAAGACTGTTGATACAGCAAGGTAAACCCTTTCAGCTATATGGAAATTTGGCTGAAAGGTTCAGTTTTAAAGATTAATATAGGATATTCAGCCATGTCAAACTTAAATGTTGCTCTTCAATTTGAAGATGGCGTTACACGTTTTATCAGTGTCGTTCAAGGCGAAACTTTGTCTGATGCAGCATACCGTCAAAAGATCAATATTCCTTTGGACTGCCGTGATGGTGCTTGTGGAACGTGCCGTGCGTTTTGTGAATCAGGTTCGTATGACATGCCTGAAGAAACTTATATTGAAGATGCATTAACCCCTGAAGAAGCAGCTGAAGGCTACATTCTTGCATGTCAGTGTAAACCGACTTCAGATGCAGTATTTCAGATTCAGGCCACTTCAGATGTCTGCAAAACCGAAATTCACGCCTTCGAAGGTACTTTGGCTCGCGTCGAAAACCTGTCTGACTCGACCATTACTTTTGACATTCAGCTCGATGAAGGTCAGCCAGACATACACTTCCTTGCCGGTCAATATGTCAATGTCGGTATTCCGGGCACCACTGAAACCCGCTCTTACTCATTCAGCTCTAAACCGGGTAACCGTTTAACCAGCTTTGTGGTACGTAACGTTCCTAACGGCAAAATGAGTGAATTCTTAAGCCAAAATGCCAAAGCAGGCGACAAAATGACCTTCACCGGTCCATTTGGCAGCTTCTACCTGCGTAATGTCGCTCGCCCTGTATTGATGTTGGCAGGCGGTACGGGTATTGCGCCGTTTATGTCGATGCTGCAAGTGCTGGAAGAAAAAGGTTCAGAACAGCCAGTGCGTCTGGTGTTTGGTGTCACCAATGACTTCGATCTGGTTGCACTTGAAAAACTGAATGAACTGCAAGAAAAATTCCCGTGGTTTGAATACCGCACCGTGGTGGCAAATCCGGAATCTGCACATGAGCGTAAGGGTTATGTGACTGGTCATATAGAAAACGAATGGCTGAATGGTGGTGATGTCGATATCTACCTGTGTGGTCCAGTCCTTATGGTCGAAGCGGTTCGAGGCTGGTTAGAAGCCGGTAGTGTTAAACCTGCAAGCTTCCTGTTTGAAAAATTCTCTGCCAACTAAGTTTGAGCTACTGAGCCGGAGAATCAAATGAATCATGTACAAAGATTTGAAAATAAAGTTGTTATCGTAACCGGTGCCGCACAAGGCATCGGCCGTGGCGTGGCATTGCAAGTAACCAGCGAAGGCGCTCAGGTTGTGCTAGCCGATATATCCGATTATGTAGAAGAAACATTAGCAGAAATTGAAGCACAAGATGGTGATGCAATTATCGTCAAAGCCAACCTGGAAACCTTTGCAGGCGCAGAATCGGTAGTTGCCAAAGCGATTGAGACCTATGGTCGTGTTGATGTGCTCATCAACAACGTCGGTGGTGCGATCTGGATGAAACCCTTTGAAGAATTTTCTGAAGAAGAAATTATCAAGGAAGTGAATCGTTCACTGTTCCCAACCATGTGGTGCTGCCGTGCGGTGTTGCCTGAAATGATCAAGAATCAGCAAGGTACCATTGTCAACGTATCTTCAATTGCCACACGTGGCATTAACCGTGTGCCGTATTCAGCATCTAAAGGTGGTGTGAATGGTTTAACCGCTTCCCTCGCCTTTGAACATGCCAAAGACGGGATTCGTGTCAACGCTGTTGCGACAGGTGGAACAGAAGCCCCTCCACGCAAGGTGCCACGCAATGCCAATCCACTTTCTGAATCTGAAAAAGACTGGATGCAGCAAGTGGTTGATCAAACCATTGACCGTACCTTCCTGGGACGCTATGGCACGATTCAGGAACAAGTCAATGCCATCACTTTCCTGGCATCTGACGAATCGTCTTATATGACAGGAACAGTGGTTCCAGTTGGTGGTGGTGATCAGGGCTAACCCCCGATCATAAACGTGGTACAGGATCATTGATTTATCAGCATGGAGGCAGTAGCAATGACGACCCTGTTTAAAAGCTTAAAAGATGACTGGTCTATGTCAGCAACGGTTGCAGGATTTCTAGCCGTGCTGATTTCCTATTCCGGGCCGTTGATCATCTTTTTCCAGGCGGCACAAAAAGCCAATGTTGACCCCAGCATGATGATTTCATGGATCTGGGGAATCTCCATTGGTGCAGCAGTTGCTGGGATTTTTTTATCAATCAAGTACAAAGTCCCGGTCATCACCGCCTGGTCAGCGCCCGGCACGGCACTGCTGGTCACGCTCTTCCCCAATATTTCTTTAAATGAAGCGGTCGCTGCCTATATCACGGCCGCTTTGGTAATTCTTTTTATTGGTTTGACAGGCTATTTCGACAAGCTTTTGAAATGGATTCCCCAATCCATTGCAGCGGGCATGATGGCCGGGATTTTATTTCAATTTGGCTTGGGACTGTTCACCGCTACAAACAGCATGCCCCTGATCGTGTTTGGCATGCTACTGGTTTTTTTAGTATCCAAGCGCGTAAGTCCACGCTACAGCATGGTTTGGGTACTGCTTGCAGGGGTTTTACTCAGTTTAGTCCTCGGCAAAATGAATCCAGTCACTGTTGATTTCAGCCTTGCCATTCCGCAGTGGATTAGCCCTGAATGGTCAATCAATGGCATGCTCAATCTGGCGATTCCACTGATCTTGGTCAGTCTTAGCGGGCAGTTTTTACCAGGTATGGCCATCATGAAGCTTAGTGGTTATGACACCCCGGCCAAACCGATCATTACAGTCACCAGTATTGCTTCATTAGCGGTCGCCTGTGTCGGCGGGATTACCATTGTTTTGGCATCCATTACCGCAGCCTTGTGTATGGGTAAGGATGCACATGAACTTAAAGAAAAACGCTATATCGCCGGGATTGCCAACGGCATTTTTTACATTCTAGGCGGTTTATTTGCCGGTAGCATCGTGATGTTGTTCAGCTTGCTGCCGAAAGAGCTGGTCGCAGCATTGGCCGGCTTGGCTTTGCTGGGTGCAATTGGCATCAATATCACAACCGCCATGAAAGATGAAAGCGAACGTGATGCAGCCTTAATCACTTTTTTAGCTACGGCATCCGGTATGCATTTCCTCGGATTGAGTTCGGTGTTTTGGGGCATTTGTATCGGTCTCGTCGCCCATCTTTTATTAAGCAAACCCAAAACAGGTCCGACAGTGTCCAACACTGTTTCCCTCTCCCAAACTGAAACTAAATAATTTTAGCGTTAGGAACGATTATGATCGATAAAAGCGTGGCTTCATTAACGGAAGTCCTCTCTCAAATTAAAGATGGTTCGACCATTATGATTGGCGGTTTTGGTACAGCGGGTCAGCCGGCAGAGCTGATTGATGGCCTGATTGAGCTTGGCATCAAGGATCTGGTTATTGTGAATAACAACGCTGGTAATGGCGATTACGGCCTGGCCAAACTTTTAAAGACGGGTGCTGTGCGCAAGATCATCTGTTCTTTCCCGCGTCAGTCTGACTCTTGGGTGTTTGACGAACTTTACCGTGCCGGCAAAATCGAACTGGAACTGGTTCCTCAAGGTAACCTGGCTTGCCGTATTCAGGCTGCTGGTATGGGCTTGGGTCCAATCTACACGCCTACAGGTTTCGGAACATTGCTAGCTGAAGGTAAACCGACCCTGAACTATGAAGGCAAAGACTTCGTTTTAGAAAACCCGATCAAGGCGGATTTTGCCTTAATCAAGGCCCATAAAGGCGACCGTTGGGGCAACCTGGTGTACCGTAAATCTGCGCGTAACTTCGGTCCGATTATGGCGATGGCAGCAGACGTGACCATTGCTCAGGTATCTGAAGTGGTTGAACTGGGTGCACTGGATCCTGAACACATCATCACCCCGGGAATTTTTGTTCAACACGTTGTTCAAGCTAAACCTGCACAATAATTGGTATCGGAGAGAAACAATGAGCTATAGCAAACTGACCCGTGACCAGATCGCTGAACGTGTAGCACAAGATATTCCTGATGGCGCCTATGTCAACCTCGGCATTGGCTTACCCACCAAAATTTCCAGCTACCTGCCTTCAGACAAAGACGTATTCTTGCACTCTGAAAATGGCCTGTTGGCTTTCGGTCCTCCTCCTGCTGAAGAAGACCGTGATCCTGAGCTGATCAATGCCGGTAAAGAATTTGTGACCTTACTTGAAGGTGGTGCCTTCTTCCATCACGGTGATTCATTCGCCATGATGCGCGGCGGTCACCTGGACATCGCGGTATTGGGTGCTTTCCAGGTCGCTGAAAATGGTGACTTGGCCAACTGGCATACTGGTGCACCGGACGCGATTCCTGCAGTTGGTGGTGCAATGGACTTGGCCGTTGGTGCGAAAAAAGTCTTTATTACGACTGATCACGTGACTAAAAAAGGCAAGCCAAAAATTGTCGCTGAGTTGGCTTATCCAGCAACTGGCCTGAAATGTGTAGATCGTATCTATACCGACCTCTGCGTGATTGATGTCACCCCTGAAGGCATGAAAGTGATTGAGAAAGTTGAAGGTCTGTCATTTGAAGAATTGCAGTCAATGACCGGTGCCAAACTGATTGATGCAACTCAGGGTTAATCGTCTTTAAACATAATTTTAAATCCCCCCTAAATCCCCCTTTTTCAAAGGGGGACTTCCACCTCGTAATTTTAGGTAGGAATCTCCTCCCTTTTTTAAAGGGAGGTTGGGAGGGATTAAAAGATTTGGAAAAATAAAACATGAAAAATGCATATATCGTTGATGCCATCCGTACTCCATTTGGCCGTTATGCTGGTGGCCTTGCTCCTGTACGTACCGATGATCTGGGTGCACTTCCAATCAAAGCTTTAATGGAACGCAATCCCTCGGTGAACTGGGAACAGGTTGATGACGTGATTTATGGCTGTGCCAACCAGGCCGGTGAAGATAACCGTAACGTTGGTCGTATGTCTGCACTTTTAGCGGGTTTACCGTACCAAGTACCAGCAACGACAATTAACCGTCTTTGTGGTTCATCACTGGATGCCATTGCCATGGCTGCGCGTACCATTAAAGCAGGCGAAGCTGAACTGATTATTGCCGGTGGTGTGGAATCCATGTCTCGTGCCCCATTTGTCATGGGTAAATCTGAATCTGCCTATGGTCGTAGTCAAAAAATTGAAGACACCACCATGGGCTGGCGTTTCATTAACCCGAAACTAAAAGAAATGTATGGTGTCGAAACCATGCCGCAAACCGCTGAAAACCTTGCGGAACAGTTCAACATCAACCGTGCCGATCAGGACCAGTTTGCTTTAACCAGCCAGCAACGTACAGCTGCTGCACAAGCACGTGGTTTCTTTGATAAAGAAATTATTCCTGTGGTGATTCCACAACGTAAAGGCGAGCCAGTTGTAGTGGATACCGATGAACATCCACGTGCTTCGACCACTCTTGAAGCCCTCACCAAGCTAAAACCTGTGGTCAAAGCCGAAGGTACGGTAACGGCAGGTAATGCTTCTGGGATTAACGATGGTGCAGCAGCCCTGCTGATTGCTTCGGATGATGCTGTAGCACAGTATGGCTTAAAACCACGGGCCAAAATTATTGGCGCAACGGTGATGGGCGTTGAACCTCGCATCATGGGCTTTGGTCCTGCACCAGCGATTAAAAAGCTGTTGAAACAAACTGGTTTGACTTTAGAGCAGATGGACGTGATTGAACTGAATGAGGCTTTTGCAGCACAAGCTTTGGCCTGTACTCGTGACTTAGGCATTGAAGATGGTTCAGAGAAAGTCAATCCAAACGGTGGTGCAATTGCTTTGGGTCATCCACTCGGTGCATCTGGCGCGCGTCTGGTGACGACTGCACTCAACCAGCTTGAACAGACTGGCGGTAAATACGGTTTGTGTTCAATGTGTATTGGTGTCGGTCAAGGCATCGCTTTGATTATTGAACGTGTCTAACAGATTATTAAAAATATAAACCTCCTCCCTGAATGTAGATTCAAAGTACTACTTTGAATCAAATGCAAGAAAGGGAGGTCGGGAGGGATTTTAATGCCAACATTTACATCGAATGATGCTCAAATCAATTACCAGACTTTTGGTGATGCAGCCAACCCAGCCTTGATTTTTTCTAATTCACTCGGCACCAATTATGGGATGTGGCAAAAACAATTTAATCACTTCAAACAGGATTATTTTGTGATTTGCTATGATACCCGTGGTCATGGGGCTTCATCTGCGCCACAAGGTCCGTATAGCCTTGATCAACTGGGTCAAGATGTTATCAACCTGCTTGATCATTTAAAAATTGAAAAAGCTGCGTTCTGTGGTATTTCAATGGGTGGTTTAACCGGTCAATGGTTAGCGATTAATAAACCCGAACGTTTTAGCCACGTGATTGTCTGCAACACGGCTGCCAAAATTGGTCAGGAACAGGCCTGGAATGAGCGTGCCGCACTGGTACGTCAGCAAGGTCTACAACCAATTGCCTCTACTGCAGCATCACGCTGGTTTACCGAACCCTTTATCCAAAGCAACCCAACAGTAGTTGAAAATCTTCAAAACGACTTGGAAGCTGGCAGCACCGAAGGTTATGCAAGCTGTTGTGAAGCTTTGGCTAAAGCGGATTTACGTGAACAGCTTAAAGAGATTACTGTACCGGTATTGGTGATTGCAGGTGCACAAGACCCAGTGACCACGGTAGCCGATGGTCAGTTTATGATTGATCGTATTAAAAATAGCGCTTTGTTTGAAATTAATGCTTCGCATATTTCAAATATTGAGTGCCCAGATGAATTCAATCAGGCTGTTCAGCAATTTATTGCTTAATGTGAAAATTAAATTCCTAAGCCCTGCTAATGAGTGGGGCGTAGTTTTATGGTTGCTCAAAAAAATTAAGGTGCTGTATAAAACCTATAAAAAAACATCAATATTTTATGATAAGTTGATTAAAAATTTAAAATAGTGAATCGATAGAAATGCCAAAAATCGTGATCTTTTCCGGTGCAGGAATGAGTGCAGAAAGTGGAATAAATACCTTTCGTGATCATGATGGACTCTGGGGAAACCACAAGATTGAAGAAGTCGCGACACCTGAAGCCTGGCAAAAAAATCCTCAACTGGTACAAGATTTTTATAATGCACGGCGTAAAAATGTACTGGCAGCACAGCCCAATTTAGCCCATCAACTGATTGCCAAAATCCAAGAATTTTCAGATTGTCATGTAATTACTCAAAATATAGACGACTTGCATGAACGTGCAGGAAATCGTCATGTTTTACATTTACATGGCAATATTCGCTTGGCTAAAAGCTCTGCACCGGGGGCACAGTATTCTGAGACCTTCTACCCTATTCAAGGCTGGGAACTAAACCTGCAACGCGATAAATGTCCGCAAGGCTATCCGCTACGTCCGCATGTGGTCTGGTTTGGCGAAGCCGTCCCCGCTTATGAACAGGCCATTCAACTGGTTCAAGATGCCGACATTTTTATTGTGATCGGCTCCAGTTTAGTGGTTTACCCAGTTGCAGGACTGATTCATGAAATACCTGCAACATGTGAAGCCTATTATATCGATCCTAAAGCCGACCATCTTCGTGTCCCCACGCAATATCATTTGATTCCTCAAACCGCGACTCAAGGCATGAAAATGCTATTTGACCAGCTTGAAAAACGATTTTCCAATCAGCGTTGAAACTGGAATTTTTGTACTTTAACCAATCTGCTTATTCAAACCAGATATATTTCGGCTCATTCAAACCAGATGTAAGATAAAAATGTTTCAAGGGAAAAAATTAATTTGTTTTGATTTGGATGGAACGCTTATTGATTCAGTCGGAATCTGGAATCAAGTCGATGCAACCCTGATACAACAATTATCGAATATTGAGATGGATCTCAACGTAATTCAGCAACAACGGGATCTTCAGCTGAAAATTTTTAGACAATCTGCTGATCCATATTTGGAATACTGTGCTTATTTAAATGAGCTTTATGGTTTTGATTTGGGCAAAGAAGAGGTAAAAACCCGCCGTTATACTATTTCACGCCATTTTCTGGATCACGTGGTGGAGCTTAAACCGCAAGCGGAACTTTTGATTCAAGCCCTGAAACAGCAAGGTATGCAACTGGCACTTACCACCACTACCAGTGTGTACAATATTCAGCGTTATCAGGACAATAATCAGAATATTAATCAAAAGATCAGTTTTAATGATGATTTTGACATCATGTTAACGCGTGAAAATGTCGAGAACATCAAGCCGCATCCAGAAATGTATTTAAAAGCACTTCCGCATTTTGATGTTTAAGCTAAGGACTGCCTGATTATTGAAGATTCTTTGATTGGGGTTGGAAGCCGCCAACAATGCAGGCATTGATGTAGTGGCGATCTATGATCAATATTCAGTGCATGAAATTGAAGAAATTAAAGCCAAAGCAGATTATTTTGTAGAAGATTTTGCAGCCTTATTAAGTTTCATAAAATAAAAAGCTTCATAAACTAAAAAAGATGCCCTGAATCATCCGCTTTCATGACATCTTCTGTAGATACATGACTTGAATGATTATTTTGCTTTTTTATAGATTGAGCCTGAACCCACCAGATTTCCGGTTTTTTCGTCAATCGCAAAATCAACCACACCGGCACCTGCATTCACCTCAAGTAAACCACTCTTGCCCACTGAGGCAGGCACCGGATTTTTCTTTTCTGTTTTACCGGTGGCTTTGTCTTTTAAGGTATTGGTAATGAAATAATTATCACCATTTTTGGCAATCACCAGTGAATTTTCAAGCTGTGGATTTTCTAAGGTATTCTTCCAGATGCCCTGATAATCCGGTGCTTCAGTAGTACAAGCAGTTAACAGCAGTAATAATGAGATTCCTGAAAAATATTGAAGATATTTCAAAACTGAGACCTTGAGTGTTGCGATGCGGCCATTATAGGAACAACACGCTGCTGATGAAGTGGCTTGTTGTAGGCAAAGCGTTTCAGCAGTAACAAATCTGTCTTGTCTTGGTCATTTTTTGAAAATTCTCTCCACATTTCATTCATAAAAACTTAGGTTAGAATTAAATTAGAAATTAAAAAACCCATCATGAGATGGGTTTTGTTTTATGCATTCAGCTATCTTTATGCAGTTTTATGCATGTTTCCAGTCTCTTCAAATGTTGCATGCCAGGACAAGGCTTCTTCAAGCAGATGCGGCGTTTGCCCACCACGCTGACAAGCGCGTTCAAAATAATCATTCAGTTCATCGCGATAATCAGGATGCGCACATAAATCGATAATCTTACGGGCACGCTCACGCGGAGCCAGACCGCGTAAATCTGCCAGACCATTTTCTGTCACCAAAATATCAACATCATGATCGGTATGGTCAGTATGACTGACCATTGGAACTACAGATGAAATAGCCCCACCTTTGGCGACCGATTTGGTCACAAAAATTGCTATATGGGCATGCCGGGTAAAATCACCTGAACCGCCAATCCCGTTCATCATTTTGGTGCCGGTGACATGGGTAGAATTGACGTTGCCGTAAATATCGAACTCCAGTGCGGTATTGATGGCAATAATCCCCAAACGGCGGATGATTTCAGGATGATTGGAAATCTCCTGCGGACGCAGCACAATCTTATCTTTGTATTGTTCAAAATTCTGCATCACATGTTGTGCACAAGAATCTGACAAGGTCATTGAACAGCCTGAAGCAAAGGTCATTTTGCCTGAATCAATCAACTCAAAGGTACAGTCCTGTAAAACTTCGGAATACATTTCCAAGTCATGAAAATTGGAATGTTCAAAACCTGAAAAAACCGCATTGGCAATCGAACCGACTCCAGACTGTAATGGGCCCAGATTTTCCGGTAAACGCCCGGCTGCCACTTCGCCTTCAAAAAATTGAATCAGGTGCTTGGCAATGGCCAAAGTATCCTGATCCGGTTCATCCATGTTGAAGGAAGTATCGGGAATATCATTCAGGACAATGGCTGCTATCTTTTCCGGACTCACCTGAATGCCCACCGTTCCTATCCGGTCTCCCGCATGAATCAAGGGAATCGGTGAACGGTTTGGACGGGCTTTGGGTACATAAATATCGTGTACCCCTTCCAGAATAGGATTAATGGTATTGTCAATTTCAATAATGACCTGATCTGCCATTTCCACAAAGTTGGCTGAGTTACCACAAGAACCAGTTGGAATAATCTGGCCATCTTCAGTAATGGCTGTGGCTGCAATAATTGCTACATTAATCGACGGCAAGTTGTGATGACGAATATTATCTGCCATTTCAGACAAATGCTGATCGATATACATCACCTCACCAGCATTGATGGATTTACGCAGGCCAGGATCGGCCTGATAAGGATAACGGCGCGCAATCGCATGGGCTTCATTTAGACGGCCGTCAATTCTATTGCCTAAGCTTGCACCTGTAGCGAGGGTAATTTTTAAGGGATGTTGTTTGGCATGTTCCGCCAAAGCCAAAGGTACAGTTTTTGCTTCACCTGCACCGCCAAAACCACTTAAACCCACTACAGCACCGTCTTGAATCAATTCAATCGCTTGTTCGGCTGACATAACTTTGTCGCGAAGGGAGACTAAGCGAATGCAATCTAAACCATTCATAATAAAAATCTCAAAAATAAACGTATTTTTTTTTGCCACTATCCCAGCGTGCTGGAATGGTGGCTTTTATTGCTTATCGAATTTCACATTCGTAACTCATAGCTTTACTTAATCAATATTTTTAAATCAGTTCAATGGCCACAGCTGTTGCTTCACCACCGCCGATACATAAGCTGGCAATTCCTTTTTTGCCACCAGTACGTTTTAAGGCATGCAGTAAAGTCACAATAATGCGCGAACCTGATGAACCCAATGGATGGCCGAGTGCACAGGCACCACCGTTAATGTTCACTTTTGCTGGATCCAGATTAAAGGCATCCATAGCCGCCATGGTGACCATGGCAAACGCTTCATTGATTTCCCAAAGGTCAACCTCTTGAGCGTCCCAACCGGCTTTTTTCAAAACCTTTTCTATCGCGCCGACTGGTGCAATGCTGAACTCTGTTGGGTGCTGTGAATTTGAAGCATAAGCCACAATTTTCGCCACAGGAGCCAAACCGCGCTCTGCAGCAATTTCGTCAGAAGTAATGACTAAAGCAGATGCACCATCTGAAATGGAGCTGGAATTGGCAGCGGTAATGGTGCCATCTTTTTTAAATGCCGGACGCAAAGTTGGAATTTTATCGGCCTTGGCATTGAGCGGCTGTTCATCTTGCTCAACAACCACATCACCCTTACGTGAAGACACGGTTACAGGCACGATTTCTTCTTTAAAATAACCATTGTTGATGGCAGTGACCGCTTTGTTCAACGAGCTGATTGCAAAGGCATCTTGCTGTTCGCGGGTGTAACCTTTTTTATCGGCCATTTCCTGTGCAAGTACACCCATGGAAAGGCCAGTTTCTGCATCTTCCAGACCTTCCTGGAACATATGATCGGTAATTTTGCCATGCCCCATTCGATAACCAGAACGTGCCTTGTCGAGTAAATAAGGTGCATTACTCATTGACTCCATACCGCCTGCGACCACAATCTCTGCTGAGCCAGCTTTTACGGCATCCGCAGCCTGCATCACCGCTTTCATGCCTGAACCACAAATTTTATTAATGGTGGTTGCACCTGTGGTGTCAGGTAAACCTGCCTGACGCATGGCCTGACGCGCTGGTCCCTGTTTTAAACCGGCCGGAAGTACGCAACCAAAAATCACTTCATCAATATCTGTAGGTTGTAAACCAGATCGTGCAACAGCTTCTTTAATCGCTGCTGCACCTAAATCTGGTGCTGTACATGAAGAAAGCACACCTTGGAAGCCACCCATTGCTGTACGAACACCATTTACGATAACAATCATTTTTTCCATCCTAATTTATAAATTTTGTTGTGTGACATGAGCTGTACACTCAGCCCATGTCATTTCCATTTTTGTTAAACCCTGTATTAAAGCGTAGTACCAAATTTAAGATTGAGCAGTAAAGTATTCCTCTGGCAACTGCATCACCACATCGGCACCGGCTTGAATACGTTGTACTCGTGCTGCCAGATCCGGTAAAACTTTAGCAACATAGTATTGCGCCAACACCAGCTTGTTCTGGAAGAAAGCTTCAGCTTTCGGTTGAGCAGCCTGACTAATACGCGCATACATATAAACAAAGCTGAGTAATCCCACAACATGCAAGTAATCCACTGCCACGGCATTGGAAAAATCTGGCGCTGTTTTCGCCTGATTCACAATAAAGGCGGTAATGTCTTCAACTTGTGTGCAGACATCCAATACGGCAGATTTAATTGTCAATGCATCATCCAGACCTTGCGCAAATTCACGAATTTCTGCGATGTATTCAGCAACATATGCACCACCACATTTGATGGTCTTACGGCCAATCAGGTCAATCGCCTGAACGCCGTTGGTGCCTTCGTAAATTTGTGAAATACGCAGGTCACGAATACACTGTTCCATGCCCCATTCACGAATATAACCATGACCACCAAACACCATTTGTGCTTCCAGGCTTGAATCAAGCGCCTTGTCGGTTAAGTAAGCTTTTGCAATTGGGGTGAGCAGTGCAACACGATCATTGGCTTTACGGACTGCTTCAGCGTCGGTTGAGTATTTGGTAATGTCGAGCTGTTGACCTACATAGACCGCAAAGGCACGTGATGCTTCGTTATTAGCACGTACATTCAACAACATACGGCGCACATCACCATGGACCAAAATGGAATCGGCCGGTTTTTCAGGCGATTTCGCACCGGTTGCTGCACGGCCTTGCAGACGGTCAGTCGCATATTGTGCGGCGTTCTGGTAAGCATATTCTGCTGCGCCAATCCCTTGAATGCCCATCGATAAACGTTCGTAGTTCATCATCACGAACATGGCTGCCAAGCCTTCGTTTTCTTTACCAACGATATAACCTTTAGCACCGTCAAAGTTCATCACGCAAGTCGAAGATCCTTTGATCCCCATCTTGTGTTCGATCGAACCGGCTGCCACCGCATTACGTTCACCCACCGACCCATCAGCATTGACATGGAATTTCGGCACGATGAACAAGGAAATACCACGTGAGCCAGCTGGTGCATTCGGGGTTTTTGCCAGAACCAAGTGAATGATGTTTTCACACAGGTCGTGTTCACCACTGGTAATAAAGATTTTTGTACCGGTAATATTGAAGGAACCATCTTCATTCGGTTCCGCTTTGGTTTTGATCAGTCCGAGATCTGTACCAGAATGCGGTTCTGTCAGGCACATGGTACCTGACCATTCACCGGTGTAGAATTTTGGCAGATAAGTCTCTTTTTGTTCTTGGGAAGCACGGTCATTAATGGCCATACCTGCACCCACAGTCAGTAATGGGTAGAGCATGAATGAGGGGTTAGTACTCCAGATCATTTCATCAGCCAGTACCGTCAGCATTTTAGGCATGCCCTGACCGCCCCATTCTTCAGGTGCCCCCAGACCAACCCAGCCACCTTCGGCAAACTGTTTAAATGCTTCTTTAAAACCTTTAGGTGTAGTCACTACCCCATTATTGAACTGTGCGCCGCCTTCTTCATCACTGCTGCGGTTTAAATCAAGGATGACGTTTTTAGAAAACTTTGCCATTTCCTCTAAAATCGCATTAGCCGTTGCCATATCTAAATGAGCGAGGTTTTCATTACCCTGCCAGAATTCATCTGCCTTAAATACATCATTTAAAATAAATTCCATGTCTTTAAGGGGTGCGTTATAAATAGGCATATTGCTTTCCTTGTGTGAAGACTTCGCATCAAAATATTGAAGTTCTTTTTAAAATTTTTAGGAACCTATACTGAAATTACGGGTTTATTCCAACGAACATCTATCCAAATAAAATCTGGGCATTCACGCGGGTTTTCAACATTCATGAGGAGAAATGCATGGTGCGAAAAACCTGGGTTGAATGCTTTGTCCATCAGCTTAAGTGTAAGCATATCTTCATAATTTTATCATCACGCTTATGAATAACGAATAAAACATGGTTTCTGTAAATCACTTTCAACTGAAGGTTTTATCCTCAAGCGAAAACTCAAATGTACGAATGGAATACTGTTCAATCAGCATACCTGCGCTTTGCATTTTATGGGTTAATCCCTTTTGGCAACGCAAAAAGACAATAGAATAATTACGCTGCAATTGGAATTTTATTGATGATTATTGACCTCAATGGTTCTCATTCATTGACTTTTATTTTGTGCTATGCCTTTGAGAATATGAATTAAATTACACAGTAATTTGCTACTCACATCAGACATTAGTTGAGTTGCCATATTTATTTTATCGGTATATGTTGAATTGGCTTTTTATGTCTTTCCGGGACTTATGTGATGAATACCGTACGCCAACAAAATTTTCTACTCCGTAAAGAGAAAATTTTAGCCATGGCAGAAACCCTGTTGCTGGATAATCATCAAGATATTACCCTTGCAGAACTGGCTTCAGAGCTGGATATTGCCAAAGGCACCATTTACAAGCATTTTAAAAGCAAGAATCAGCTCTATTTAGAACTCATCATCTTAAATGAAAAACGACTATTAGAAATTTCAAAAAAATATAAAAATAATATTAAAACTTATGTATCACAGTACATGCTCTATAACATGTTAAATTCCAACCGAACCATTTTATTGCATGTGATTGAAGAACGATTAACCAACAATGAGCGTAAACTGAAAGAATTATTTGAAGAATTATATCAAGTCCGTGAAGAACGGATTATTGAAATTAAGGACATGACCGATGAATATCTGAAATCCTTTAATAGTGCCATGTCGATTCGCGATTATTTATCCTATATCTGGACCGTCACTTACGGTGCTTCCCTGTTGCTCAATTCAACCCATTACCAGAAATCGATAGGTTCACGTGAACGCCTGATTAAACTGTATATCAACCAGGCCTTAATGACGCCAGATAAAATTTCTTAAGTCCATTCAGCTTATATGATTCAGTTATGGATGAATGACTTTATGCACTGAATCTTCTATATCATTCATTTGACTAAATAATTCATAACACATCTGCCGCAGCCACTGATGGCTGGTTTTATGATGGCAGGACATATGCCAATATTGCTTGACTGCATAGGTGGGAAAAGTAATCGGTGCATCAAAAATCTGTAAATTGCCGCGCGACAATAATACTTCACTTAAATAATAGGGTACGGTTGCAATCGCATCGGTTTCCTGAACCACCAACCCCACCCCTAAATAGCTGGGCAGTCGCATTAAAAAATTACGCTTGAGTTCTAAATTTAACAGCTCGTTCTCAATATGGTAATGCCCCATCCCGGCATCAATATCAATATGGGTTTCGGCAATATATTGTTCGGTGCTTAAGCTGTTTTCACTGAGCCTTGGATGGTTTTTGGATGCAATCACCACATAATATTGCTCAAACAGTTTTTGCTGATAAAAACCGTTTTCCAGATTGGGCAGAAAACCAATCGCCAGATCAATTTCACCATTGGCCATTTGATAACTGGTTTCAGAAGTAATAGGACGAACATTTAAACGGATATGTGAAGCATGCTGTTTTAAATACTGCGAAATTTTAGGCAATAATACCAAATGCGACACATCGGTCATGGCAATGGTAAATTTTTGCTGTGAAGTAGTCTGGTCAAAATCCACGGTGAAATTATTAATAATTTCGACTTTACTTAAAGCTTCACTGACCAGTGGAAACAGCTGTTTTGACAATTCAGTCGGCACCATTTCATTGCCAATTCTGAGAAAAAGCGGGTCATTATAATGCTGGCGGATTTTATTCAGAATATTACTGACGGTAGGCTGGCTCATGGCCAAATATTCAGCCGCGACAGAAACACTTTTATATTTATAAATATAAAGAAAAACACTGAGTAATTTACAGTCGAGCTCAAACACCGATTCAAATCCCTAAATCTTCTATTGGTAGAGGCAGTACATCTTCTGCCTTTTTAGTGCTATTTCCAATGTCCATTTATACCGAAATAGCATGCCATGCGCATAAACTGCCTGAAGCTTATAAAATAAATTCTATCAGTAAAAATCAAAATAACATAACAGACTGCTTTCACTATTGTTGATACCCTCTTTATTTTTCTCCCTGAGCAGAATTGAAATGTATTTCAAGTCTGCGTAAGAGAGATAAAAGGGATGGATGAAAAAAGTCTAAAGAAACAAATCACTCAAACGGTTTGACTTAAACCTGAACCTCTCAAATTTAAGTCAAACCTTAACGTGTGAGCAATTAGTCTGCTGAAATATCTTCAAACAATACCGACGACAAATATCGTTCACCGGCATCCGGTAAAATCACCACAATGTTTTTACCGGCATTTTCAGGACGTTCTGCCAATTGAGCCGCTGCTGCCATGGCTGCACCACTTGAAATACCCACCAGAATACCGTCATGGGTTGCTGTTTTGCGTGCCCATTCAATAGCTGTAGCACTTTCAATGGCAATCACTTCATCCACTAAATCCAGATCCAGGTTTTTAGGAATAAAGTTGGCGCCAATGCCCTGAATTTTATGCGGTCCCGGAGTCAATGGCTCGCCACGTTTCGCCTGACCAATAATCGGTGATTCCGCGGGTTCCACAGCAACCGAATAAAGCGGCTGATTTTTTACCTGTTCAAAATAACGTGAAATACCGGAAATGGTGCCACCCGTACCGACGCCAGACACCAAAATATCGACCTTTCCGCCAGTAGCTTCCCAGATTTCAGGCCCTGTGGTTTGTTCATGGATTTTCGGGTTGGCCGGATTTTCAAACTGTTGCGGTAAAAAATACACATCCGGTTGTTCAGTCGCTAAACGTACCGCTTCATCCACCGCACCTTTCATGCCTTTAGCCGGTTCGGTCAACACCAGATTTGCACCAAAAGCCTTCAATACCTTACGGCGTTCAACACTCATACTAGCCGGCATGGTTAAGGTAATCTCATAACCTTTTGCGGCAGCAACAAAGGCCAGTGCAATCCCAGTATTGCCACTGGTTGGCTCTACAATATGCATGCCGGGTTTAAGCAAACCTTTTTCTTCAGCATCTGCAATTAAAGCGGCACCTACCCGGCATTTCACCGAGAATGCCGGATTACGGCTTTCAACTTTTGCCAATACGGTTGCATCGGATGAAATGGCACGATTAATACGAATTAAAGGCGTATTGCCAATCGCTTCAGCATTATCGCTATAAACCGCTATACCTAAATTCTTCGGTGTTGGAAAAGCAGAATCAGTACTCATTTGAACTCCTTGAGCTGTCTTTTGATTTTAAAGTCATGACTTCATCATAAGCCATTTAGACTGTTAAGATAAGTTTTTCTATGCCTTGTCTTATAAGACTGAGGTGTATTTTTAAGATTAAAAGTCAAGATTTTTTAAACAAATACACCGCTATTTTTAATCAAATCGTTACAACTTAAATGACTTATTTGTCATCAATAAGATTTGTATTTATTCATGCAATTGCACACAATATCAAGCAAATGAAAAACAGATTTAGGGAATCAAATGTCTAATAAGGGTTATAGCCGGTTCTATCGTCAATTTACGCAGAAAATTCTAGATAAAATCGTGACTCCTCAAGTCTTAGGCAATACTGAAGAATTAAAAAAAACCATACAAGATCAAACAGATAAAAAAATCATTTGCTATGTATTACAGGATGCCTCACTCAGTAATACGGTTTTAATTGATACTGAAGCAAAAGCCCGTCAGCTGCCTTCCGTGTTTGCACCTTTGAGCATTCATGAATATCAGGAAGATGATTCTATTCTGGCCTTAAATGTACCGAACTCAACCCATGAGGCCTATCATTATTCAGCGAAATTGATTCGCCTGATTGAAGCCCTGGAAAAATATCCCGAATGCGATATTGAACTGGTTCCGGTTACAGTTTTATGGGGACGTTCACCTGCCTATGAAGATTCTTGGTTTAAAGCTTTATTTGCTGATGCATGGGCAACGCCTTCCAAATTAAAACAGGCCTTGAATATTTCTTTATACAGTCGTGAAAATTACATTGAATTTCACAAACCGATTTCACTTAAATTGGCTATAGAACAATCCAAGATTGAATATCCCAATTTTTCTCCGGCACATTCTGTGGTGAAGGAACTCAATAGCAATTTTAATAAATACAAAGAAGCCATTTTAGGCCCCGACTTATCTGACCGCCGTAATCTCATTAACAAGTTAATGAAAACCGAAACGGTGCAAGATGCGATTCGTAAAGAAAGCATTGATAACAAAATCAGTATGTTTGAGGCGGAGAACCGTGCCAAGGGCTATTTAACCGAAGTGGTTTCGGACTTTTCCTATTCCACCCTGCGTTTTGCCGAACTAGCGCTGACCAAACTCTGGACACAACTTTACGATGGTATTGAGGTGCATAATTTTGATACCGTGCGGGAATTGGCCAAGGATTACGAAATTGTGTATACCCCTTGCCATCGCAGTCATATTGACTATTTACTACTTTCTTATGTGATTTTTAATCGTGGCTTGATGGTTCCGCATATTGCCGCCGGCATTAACCTTAACTTGCCCGTAGTCGGTCAGATCATGCGTGGTGCTGGCGCTTATTTTATCCGTCGTACCTTCAGCGGCAATGAACTCTATACTTCTGTGTTTAAAGAATATTTACACAGCCTGTTATCTCGAAATACGCCTTTGGAATACTTTATTGAAGGTGGGCGTTCCCGTACTGGTCTGCTGTTACCACCGAAAAAAGGCATGCTGTCGATGACGATACAAAGTCATTTACGGGGTGCAACCAAGCCAATTGCCTTTATTCCAACCTACTTTGGTTATGAAAAACTGATTGAAGGCACCTCTTATTTAAATGAACTGAATGGCAAGCCCAAAGAAGCCGAATCGATCTGGGGCATCTTGAGTTCAGTGCGTAAAATTGAAAAAGTCTTTGGACAGGTACACGTCAATTTTGGTGAACCGGTGTTTCTGGATCAGGTTCTGGCTGAGCATCAGGCCAAGCAAATCAAACTCAACATTCATGATGAATTGCCCCAACCGGTCATTCAAACGGTCAATCAGGTGGCCAATTCAATCCAGGAAAATATTAATAAAGCAGTAGTGATTAATCCTATTTCTTTAATTTCACTTATTTTACTGAATGCAGATGATCATGCTTTAACCGAAAAGCATTTAATTTCACAGATTAGCCAGTATCGTGATTTATTAAAAATGACTCAATATGATTCGCGAATGATAATGAGCGAATTATCTAGCGCTGAAATGATTCAATATGCTGAAAAATTAAAACAAGTTGAAACAGTTAACCAAAATAATGAAAAATGGGTACAAGTTGCTGAAAGTCAAAAAATTCTGTTAAGTTATTTTAGCAACAATATTTTGCATTGTTTTATTATACCGGCATTAATTGCCATGCTCATTCATTCCTATAAAAAAATCTCCACCCATTATTTAAGTGATACCCTTAAAAATATCTATCCTTATTTTAAGGAAGAATTTTTCTTAAAATGGTCTATGGATGAATTAGAAAAAGAAATAGTATTAATTATAGACAAATTAGAACATTTAGGCTGGATTGTTCGCCAGGATGCTACCCTTTCTATTCCAGTAAATGAACAACTGCAAAAGCAGCTTTTAACTTTGGCGCATTTGTCTGCTTCTAGCCTGAATAACATGAGCATGATTGCTGCATTGCTGCAGCAATATGCTCCGCTGCAAGCACTTAGCCTGAAAGAACTGGAAAAAATGGGTAAAGCGGTACTGAACAAGCTGTCGCAAACGAAAAAGATTCAGGCAGGATATTATTTTGACAGTGCAACCTTAAAAAGCTTTATTGCCATTCTTAAACAAAATAAATTACTCTGTATTCAAGAAGATCGTTTTATTATCAGCGATGATTTTGAAGAAAAAATGTCAGCCATTTTTAATTGGTATAATTCGGAAACACGGCAAGCTATTATTGAAGCCCTGCAATTTAATGAAAAAGAATTAAAAGGATTTAAACAGGCCAAAAAAATATAATCAGCATTTTTGCACTCATACTTGCACCAAGATAAGGCATTTAATAAAAATTAATTAAATGCCTCGTTTTATTTATATAAGAATATCTGATAATTACTTTCATTAAAAACCATTGAAATGGCATTTTATATAATGTATTGGATTATTCAGGCATTATATACTGCGTACATTACTGATGTGTAGTATGGAAATGCTGTATGAATACCGATCTTGAAATTGCTTCTATGCATGATTCTATTGATACCGTGGTCATGGTATTAAAATCATTAGCCAATCCAGATCGTTTACTTATTTTATGTTATCTCGCAAAACAAGAATTGAATGTTTCACAAATAGAAGAACTGACTCAAATTAATCAGCCCACCTTATCCCAACAGCTGATGATGTTACGTAAAAGTGATGTGGTGAGCACGCGTCGTGACGGCAAACAGATTTTTTATTCCATTAAAGATCAAAAACTGGTTCAGGTACTGAATACCCTCTATCAACTGTATTGTCCTAAAAATCTAATTTAATCATACTTATAAAAGAAAATTGGGAAGATATTAAAATCTTTTGACATTTCATAGTGATAACCAGATAAAGATACAAGCTAAGACAACAGTACTTTTATAGTTTTGCTTTAGCTTGTCATATTGAGTTGCAACAGCTCAAACTGTTTTAATCTTGCAAATGCATTTCCCTCTAAATGTCTGATTTTATATAAATACCCCTCTATCTGGATATGACTTGATTTTATATTTAATTTCTTTGCAATATTGACTATTCCCGTTTAAAAATAAGTACGGATTTTTCATGGCTCTGAACAGAATGCCTGGTACAGTAGGTTTGTTTTCCGGTTTTAAGAAGGTCAGATCGCTTTTGTTTTTAAAAAATAGTTCTACTTTCATGGCTATTATCTTTAGAGAAATGACTATTGATGCAAGTTGTTTAAGTCAACGCTTGATATTCATTAAGATTTTCAAATAATTATATGTAAGGAGAATCACATTTTTGTTATATTGTTTATACAAAATTAATAATCAGTATATTGATCTGATTTAAAGATTTTTGATTGAGAATTTATTAAAAATACGCGATACAATTTAAGGAGGGGATGCGATATGAGTCAAACAGCGAATTATTTAGATACTCAATCTATCTTTAATTTAATTGGACATCGCGCTGACTTAACCCTCATATTTCAGACCGTCAGTGAATGGTTAGAAGCCCGGATACCTGATTCAATGGTATCCATTATGTTGTACTCAGAGACAGAACAAACTTTGAGCCTGATTAGTGGTACCAAACATTTTTCAACCCGGTATCAAGAAGCGATCAATGGTATAAAAATAGGCCCAAATGTCGGTGCTTGTGGTGCAGCAGCTTTTCACCGAGAACTCGTGATTTGTGAAAATTTAGTCACTGATCAGAACTGGAAGAATTTCAAGACCCTGATTCAAGAAGATAATCTAAACGCGTGCTGGTCTACACCTATTATTAACGCGCAAGGAAAACTCTATGGTACCTTTGGGACATATTATCGTTCGCCTAAATGTCCAACCCCCACTCATATTAAATTACTTCGTCATGCAGCCTCTTTAATTGCCTTAAGTATGGATCTGCATGCAGAATGGCAACAAAAACTGGCTCTTCATGATAAATATCGCTCTTTCTTCACCTACCATCCGGACGCGATTTTTGAACATAATCTAGAAGGCATCGTGATTGATGTTAATCTTGTCTGCGAAGATATCACTAAATTCAATCTTGAACAGGCGCGGGGCTTACATTACTCG